>JAUHZF010000485.1 GCA_030426145.1 Polyangia bacterium | reverse complement strand
TGCTCGCCGTCTCGGTGGGGAGAATGTCGAGCACCACGAGCAGCTCCAGCTGCGAGAAGGCTTCTTTCAGTCGGCCCGCGTTGGCCATCGTCAGCAGCGGGTTGCCACCCGTGACGAAGAGCGCCTTCACCTGCCGGTCACCGGGGGTGAGGATCTCGTCGGCGAGCAGGCCTCCGGGGTAGGCGTCGTTGACGGCGGAGAACCCACCGATGCGCGAGCGGTCGTCGCGCATGAGGATGCCCTGCTTCTTCGCCCAGGCGGGGAAGTCGAAGATCCCTTTGCCCACGAGCGTGCCACCTCGCCGGTCGAGGTTGCCGCTGACCGCGTTGATGACCTCTTGCAGCCAGAACCCGAGGGCACCGAAGCCGCCCATGTTGACCCCGGTCGACGAGTAGAGGGCCGCGCCGTCGGCGGTGCGGTAGGCGGTAACCATCTCGCGCAGGGCCTCGGGCGCCACGCGTGTGACCTCGGCTGCCCGCTCCGGGGTCCAAGGCGCGACGAGGGCTTCGACGTGCTCGAAGCCGCGCATGTGCTTCTTCACCCGCGGCCGGTCGACGCCACCTTGCGCGATGAGCTCGTTGAGGAACGCGAGGTAGAAGAAGACGTCGGTGGATGGGCGGATGAAGACGTGCTCGCCGGCCACTTTGGCCGACTCGGTGCGACGGGGGTCGACGAAGTAGAGCTTCGCCCCCCGTGCGGCGATCTCCTTGAGGCGCCCGATGGGGTTGCTCACCTGGAGGAAGCTCCACTTCGAAATGGCGGGATTGGCCCCCACCACGATGAGGCACTCGGTGCGGTCGACGTCGGGGAAGGGCTGGATGAACGGGAAGCCGTAGACGTGGCGGGCCACCGCGAACTTGTTGCTGCAGTCCTGCGACGCGCTCGCGTACATGCTCCGGCTGCCCACGCCGTCCATGAAGCCTTGCGCGAAGGCGGGGTGGAGCACCCCGAACCCCGCCGCGGTGCCGACGTACATGGCCACGGCGTCACGGCCGTGATCGGCCACGATGCGTTTCACCTTGGCCCCGATCCCCGTCAGCGCATCGTGCCAGCTGGTGCGAGCGAGGCCCGTCGCGGTCCGGTGGAGGGGGAACATCAGCCGGTCCGGCGAACCGTAGAGCTCGTGTTGCCGCAGCCCCTTCACGCAGCCGTAGCCCCGGGTCGTCACGTGCTCGCGGTCGGGCCGTATCGCCGCGACCTCGCGACCGTCTTCGACGTCGACCTCGAGCCCGCACAAGGCCTCACAGATCCGACAGAATGTCGTCGTCGTCTCGATGCTCATGCGACCGGAGCTTAGCGCAGTTCATGCGCTACGCCGCGCTCGGGGCTGAGGCCGGACGAGCAGGGGAGACATCACGTCACACACGCTAAAAGGAGCACCGCCGACCCAGCCTGCGAGTGCGGGTGGGTCGGGAGGAGCAGACCGGGCCGGCGGCGTCCGAGTCGACCTCGCTCCGCCTCCCGCGGACCGAGGTAAAAACATAGTCGTGTGTGTTCAGATGGTCAGGTGGTCAGCCGTGCCGAGCCACCTGAGAAGGACATACATCTGCTTACATAGGCTGTCCACCCCAATTCGACCCACGTAGGTGCTTTTTCTTTCGGGGTCGCCGAGGGGGAGGGCGCGGCCTGAGAAACACGCCTGGTGAAACGTCGCCGGCTGGGGCATCTTCCCGCGGATGCGCCTTTCGAGCTCTCTGTCCTTCGCCCTCGCCACCGCGCTCATCGTCGTCGCCTGTGGCGATGAGGAGCCGGTCGATGACGACGGCTCGTCGTCCTCCTCGTCGGGTACGGGCGGCACGATCAACGACGGCAAGCTCCGGCCCCCGGGCAACGGAACGATGATCTCGGAAGACCAGGCGTGTGCTCAGATGCAGTCGGCCTTCGAAGCCCGTCAGATGGCGCTCGGGTGCTCGCTGACGGTGCAGCTGTGTCCCGGCTTCGTCCGTGGGCTTCAGCTCGATGCGATGTGCCGCGCCTACGACGAGGGGTCGGTGCAGGGTTGCGTCGCGTACTACAACGGGGCCGCGGCCTGCCCGGACCTCGACCCCAAGCACTGCGTGCCGACGATCTTCCCCGAGACCGACACCTGCATGTGAGGCGCCCAGGCCTCGAGACTCAATCCTCGAGGCCGGGGACGTCGATACCGACGGACCGCATCAGGCGGAGGGCGTTGGAGGTGCCCACGGGCCCCTGCTTCATCTTGTAGTCGAAGGCCATCTCGCCCTCTTCGAGGTGGTCTTCGAAGTGGGTGTTGCGCACGCGGCCCTCGGTGAGGGCTTCGAGCTCGACGAGGCCGAGGTCGTGGGACGAGACGGCGCCGATCGCCCCCTGGCCGACGAGGTACCGCACCACCGACTTGGCGCCGATGTTCCGCTCGCGCGAGTTGGTGCCGTGCAGGACCTCGTCGAGGAGGAAGAGCAGAGACCCCGGCGGGGTGAGCTCGCGAGCGGCATCGACCACGCGCTTGAGCTTGTAGACCTCCATGTAGAAGCGCGAAGCTCCGCGATCGAGGGCGTCGCCGATGCGCATCGAGGTGTGCACCTCGAGCGCGGACAGGCGCAGGCCGTGAGCGCACACCGGGGCACCGACCTGGGCCAGGACCGCCGCCACCCCCATGCTCCGGAGCATGGTGCTCTTGCCCGACATGTTGGAGCCGGTGACCATGAGGGCGGCCGTGTCGGTATCGAGCGCCACGTCGTTGGTGATGCGCTTTCCGGGGGGGAGGAGAGGGTGGCCGAGTGCTTCGCCCTCGAAGTGCGCGTCTCCGTCTTCGCTCAGCTCGGGCCAGGCGAAGCCCGGGTGCTCGTGGGCGAAGTTGGCGAGGCACACGAGGGCCTCGAGCTCGCTGAGGGCGTCGAGCCAGTCGTCGAGGTGCTTTCCGTAGCGCCCGCGCCAACCGTCGATGCGCTCGGCGGTGAAGAGCTCCCACAGCAGGAAGACGTCGGCGAGGATGAGGGCGAGCGCATTGTGTCGCACCGACGCGAGGCCGGTGTAGCGCTCGAGTTGAGCGAGCGCCGCCGACGCGCGCAGGCCATCTCGCGGCGCGAGGCGAGCGCGCAGCGCCTCCAGCGTCGGGTCCTCGAAGCGGTGGTCCTCGACGATCGCCATCATGTCGGCGTAGAGGCGGAGTGGGGACTGCTTGACCACGACGGGGCCGATGACGGGCTCGATGCGCCCCCGAACCGACAGGATGAGCAGAATGTTGAGCCCGACCGGGATCATCCAAGCGCGTCCCCAGTCGTCGCGGATGGCGCTCATCGTGAGCAGACCGATGGTGGCGATGACGAGCACGGCACCCAAGAGCACCACCGGACGCAAGGGCCCCATGACCGTCGGCTGCTTCGCCCACTTCAAGAGCAAGGTGGCTGCGCCCACGGCGCGCACCTCACTCGCGGCGCTCATGCCGGCGACGGCCAGGCGCTCGCGTAGGTTCAGCTCGTCGGCCAGCTCTTGCGCGGAACGCTGCCGTGCCTTGGCGGTGGCGATGGGGCCGGGGGCCTTGAGCCACGCGGCGAGTCGTTCGGCACCGCCCGGGGTCTCGGCCACGTTGAGCTGCTCGTAGAGCGAAGCGGGGCCGAAGACGTCGAGGTCGGACGAGAAGGGGTGCTCTTCGTCGCGGTGCGCGTCACCGCGGCGGTGCACGTCGTCGGTGCGGTAGGTGCCCGCGATGCGCTCGAGCCCGCGGTCGTAGAGCTGCTTGCGGCGACCGAGGTCGAACTGCCGTGTGCTCACACGGGCGTGGAGGACCACGAAGACGAGGAATACCGCCCACGCGACGGCGGTGCCGATCCACAAGTTGGTGGTGCGGTTGAACAGGGCGGTCAGCAGGCCGCCCGCTGCGAGCAAGAAGGTGATCCCTCGCAGCCTCGAGTAGCGGTCGTCCTCGATTTGCAGGGCCTCACCTTCACGGGCGATCTCGGCGAGCAGGGCAAGGTAGGCCTCCTTCACCGAAGGCGCGGGGGCGTCGCACATGCGTCGAATAGGAGCACTCCTACCCCCCCGGTGCCAGCTTTGACTAACATCGGGGCCATGGCGGACTTCGAGCACGACGCATCCTTCCAGGCGAGCGAAGAGGCATCCGGGCAGCTGGAGCTCGATCGCTACGAGGCGGCCTATCAGCAGCTGTTCAGCGAAGCGCTCGAGGACGGGGTGATCACCCAGGCCGAGCGTGAGCAGCTTCAGACGGCGGCGCGCAACCTCGGGCTCGACCCGGACCGGCTCCTCGGCCTCGAGGATGCCCTTCGGAAGGCCTACGAGTCGCACCACGGCACGTCGGTGCTCGACACCTCCCGGATGTTCGCGCCCCGCGAGACCTCACCGTCGCCGGCTCCGGACTTCGTTCCCAGCGTCTCGCCGCCCGAGCTCAAAAAGATCGAGGTCATCGGCGAGGAGACCGAGGCCCTACGCTCGCGCGTCGCTTACCTCGAGGAGCGCGTGCGAGAGCTCGAAGACCAGCTGGAGGAGGCGCGCAACTCCGTGTCCTACGAGGTCGACTTCTCCGATCTCGACGCGCCCGTGCCCTCGGCAGTCCTCGACAACCCCGAGGCGCTTCACCGACGACTTCGCCACGACCCGCGCGACGTGACCACGCTGAAGTCGCTCTACTACGCCTACCAGGGCAACGCCGATCGGCAGTTCTGTGTGGCGCAGGCGCTCGTCTACCTCGAGGAGGCCGATCAGGAGCAGCGCTCACACTACGTGGCCAACAAGCCGAACGGCCTCATCACCCCCAAGGCGGCGCTCGACGCCACCGGCTGGCGACGCCTGCTCTACCACCCCGAGGACGACGAGCTCACCAGCGACATCCTGGCCATCATCGTCAAGGCGGTCCTGCTCGCGCACAGCGCGTCGCTGCAAAAGAACGGCACCCTGCCGAAGCTCGAAGGCGACAAGCGGCTCGACCCCGAGACGAGCACCGTGCAGGCCGCGCGCTGCTTCTCCTGGGCGGCCAAGACCTTCGGGATGTCGGTGCCCCCGCTCTTCGCGAGCCCCGAGACGCCGGCCACGGTGGCGATGGTCCCGACGGTCCCTCCTGCGCTCGCTCTGGGCAAGGCCTCTCTCAGTGGACGCTCGGCGCCCGAGCTCGCCTTCCTCGCCGGGCAGCAGCTGGCCTACTTCCGGCCGGAGCGTTTCGTGCGGCTGCTCATCCCCAGCATCGTCGACCTCCAGGACCTCTTCCTCGCCGCTTTGCTCATCGGCAATGCGAGCCTGCCCCTCAATCAAGAAGTGCGAGGACGCGTCGAGCCCATCGCCAGCGCCATTCGGCCGCTGCTCAACGCCGGGGAGATCGACAACCTCCGACAGGCCTACGCACGCTTCGTCGAACATGGCGGCGTCGCCAACCTGCAGCGATGGGGCCACGCCGCCGACCTCACCGCCGCCCGGGCCGGCTTCGTGCTCGCGGGGGACCTCGAGGTGGCGGCGGCGATGGTCGACGTGTTGGGCCTCGACAAGGACGTCGTCGACGACCTCCTCGTCTTCGTGACGTCGGATCGCTACGCCAACCTGCGCGACCGGCTCGGGGTCACCATCGGATGAGCCTCGACGACGTCGTCATGAGCGCGCCGCCCCCAGGGCGTGGCGTCTACTGCAACCGCACCCTCAATCTGCGGGCCATCCAGGCCATCGGCTACGACATGGACTACACGCTGGTCCACTACCACGTGGTCGACTGGGAGCGCCGGGCGTACGAGCACCTGAAGCGACGCATGGCCGACGACGGGTTCCCCGTCGAGGGGCTCACCTTCGACCCCGAGCTGGTGACGCGCGGGGTGGTCATCGACACCGAGCTGGGGAATTGCCTCAAGGCCAATCGCTTCGGCTACGTGAAGACGGCCTACCACGGCACCGAACGCATGGACTACGAGCAGCTGCGCACGACCTACATGCGCACGGTGGTCCACCTCTCCGACAGCCGGTACCGCTTCCTCAACACGCTCTTCGCCTTGAGCGAGGCGTCGATGTACGCCCAGCTCATCGACCGGCTCGACGCAGGTCAGTTCGAGGACGGTGTCGGCTACCACGACCTCTACAAGATCGTGCGCAGCCGCCTCGACGAGACCCACATGATGGGGCAGCTCAAGGAGGAGATCATGCGGAACCCGGAGCGCTTCGTGCAGCGCGACCCGGATACCGTGCCCACGCTTCTCGACCAGCGGCGTGCCGGCAAGCGGCTCCTGCTCATCACCAACAGCGGCTGGACCTACACCAACGCGATGATGACCTTCATCACCGAAGGTGAGCTCCCGGCATCGATGAAGAGTTGGCGTGAGCTGTTCGACGTGACGG
>JAUHZF010000076.1 GCA_030426145.1 Polyangia bacterium | reverse complement strand
CCTTCACGAGGACTACGAGCTCTTCGTGAAGGTGCTCGACTTCGGCATCGCCAAAGACAAGAGCCCTTCGCGCAAACTCGACATGACGGCCCAAGGCATCGTCGTGGGTACACCCGAGTTCATGAGCCCCGAGCAGTGGATCGGTCGCAAAGACCTCGACCATCGCTCCGACCTCTACTCCCTCGGGGTGGTGACCTTCTACGCCCTCACCGGTGAGCTTCCCTTCGACGAAGACGACCCCAAGCGTCCGATCTGGATGCAGCAAGCCTACGGAGAGCTGCGCTCGCTCAGCGACTACCTTCCCAACGTTTCGCCAGCCCTCGAGGGCTGGATGCGATGCGCGCTCCACGCCGAGCCCGATCAGCGTTTCAAGAGTGCCAAGGAGATGGCCCGGGCGCTCATCCTTTGCGCCAACGCCGATGGCCACGACGTGGCCGACGAGCTGAGCAGCGCCGAAGGCTCGGGCAGCATTCCCGCCGCGGCTGCGTCGGGGCCGCTCGACGGCTTCGTGGACGACGACGTCTGCGACGAGTCGTCGCACGAGCGCTTCGACGCCGGCTTCGCCAAGGAGTCCACCGAGGTGATGGACCCCGATGCCCTGCGCCAGGCCCTCGAGGACGAAGAGGAAGAGCCTCCCACGCAGCGGCGACCTCAGCTCGCGGCGCGTCGCATGCAGCCATCGCTCGACCTCGAGCCGGCGCCTTCGTCTTCGGCCGCCATCGCTATGGAGGCGCGAGGTCCGGTGCTCATCTACGGCGCAGTGGTGGCGCTGGTCATCGCGATCGTGACGATGCTCCTCCTCTGGGCCCAGCTCTACGCCTAGACCGTTGTCGTTCTAGCGGACCTTCGGGATCGTACGTAGGGTGCGCGCCATGACCACGGCCCTCGACGGTGTGAAGGTGCTCGATCTCTCTCGGGTCTTGGCTGGACCCTACTGCACGATGTTGCTCGGAGACCTCGGAGCCGAGATCATCAAGGTCGAGCGACCGGGGACCGGCGACGACACCCGGCGCTGGGGGCCGCCCTTTGCGGGTGACGACGCGGCCTACTTTCACAGCGTCAATCGCAACAAGCGCAGTCTCGCCCTCGACCTCACCCAGCCTGCGGGCCGCGACGTGCTCGACCGGCTGGTGCCGGAGGTCGATGTCGTGGTGCACAACTTCCAGCCGGCCGTCGCCGAGCGTCTCGGGGTCGGCCACGCACGGCTGACGGCCCTCCACCCCAGGCTCGTCTACTGCGCCATCTCGAGCTTCGGGCCTGGCGGACCCGACGCCGACCGGCCAGGCTACGACGTGCTCGTACAGGCCATGGGTGGGCTCATGGACATCACCGGCGATCCGAGTGGGCCCCCGACCAAGGTGGGGGTCGCCATCGTCGACGTCGTGACGGGGCTCTTCGCCATGGGGGGGATCCTCGCCGCGCTCCGGGCTCGCGATGCGAGCGGGGAAGGACAGAAGCTCGACGTGGCGCTCCAGGACTGCCTGGCATCGGCGCTGGTCAATCAGGCGCAGAACTACCTCGTCAGCGGGGTATCACCGCGCCGCATGGGCAACGCCCATCCCAACCTCGTGCCCTACCAGCCCTTCGCGGCCGCGGATGGGTGGCTGGTCGTGGCGGGGGGCAACGATGCGATGTTTCGTCGATTGGTAGAGGCCCTCGACCGCGCGGCCTGGGCCGACGACCCGCGTTTCATCGACAATGCGGCCCGCGTCACGAACCGCGAAGTGCTGGTCGCGCTGATGGAGCAGCGCATCGGCGAAGCTTCGGTGGACCATTGGCTCCAAAAGCTGACCGCGGCCGGCGTGCCGGCGGGACCCATTCGCGACGTCGGCACCATGCTCGACAGCCCCCACATGCGGCAGCGCGGAATGGTGGCCGAGGTCGAACATCCCACCGCGGGGCGCTTGGAGATGGTGCGCAACCCTCTCCACCTCGAGCCGGCGAAGACGTCGGTGCGTCGTGCTCCCCCACAACTGGGGGAGCACACCGAAGAAGTCTTGCGAGAGCTCCTCGCCGTCGACGACGCACGTCTCGCGTCGTGGCGTCGCGACGGCGCCTTCGGCACCAGGAGCTAGCTCTTGGCGATCATGCTGTCGGGCATGCGGACGGCCACCACCCGACCCTTGGCCGTCACGGTGCCCTCCGCCTTCACGGTGACCTCGACCACCACCTTGCGTGCGCTCTTCTCGGCCACGGTCGCGTCGAGCACGAGCTCTGGTCCGAGGGGGGTGGGGGCGACGTATTTGACCTCGAGCGTGCCGGTCACGAAGCGCGGGGCGGGGTCATCCGCGGTGCGGGCAGCCCACGAGGCGGTTCCGGTTCCGTGGCAGTCGATGAGCGAGGCGATGAGGCCGCCGTAGACGTACCCTGGGATGGCCGTGTGTTCGGGGCGCGGGGTGAAGCGCGCCTGGGTACCTTCGCCATTGGGGATACTCTGGAGTTGGTGCCCTGCTTCGTTGAGCCGGCCACAGCCATAACAATGGGCGACATCGTCCGGGTAGGTGCTCTGGATCGCGGTCTCTGCCATGTCGGCAGAGGCGTACCACGATCAGAACGACGTCGCGGCCGCGCGGTACGGATGGTCGGCTTGGGCACCGTGGCCGGGACCGGCGCGCCACTGCCGAACGACGCCGTTTTGGGAGAGCTCGAGCTCGCTCCCGCCCGGATAGAGCACGCCGTGGATCACGAGGTCGCGGTCGCTGCGAAACCGCACGCCCGCGTCGCGCAGCACGTCGACCGCGGCCGCGGCGGGGATGCGCACACCGACGATGCTCCATGCATGGCGGTGGTGCAGCCGGAGCAGAACGTCGCCGGGGGGGCTGATGCGTCTTTGCCAGCGCACGAGGGGGCCGGGCGCGTGCAGCAGCTCGCGGTTTACGTGTACGAGGCTGCCCCCGGGCAGCCGGTGTGGACCGAACGGCACGGCGCGGGAGAGGCTCACCGTAAGCCGGCCCGGGAGCACGCCCTCCGCGTGGGCAAAGGTCGAACCGGCGGGGAGGGTGAGGGCCGCGAGGTCGTGGTCTTCGGCGAGGGTGCCGCCTCGCCGTTCGATGTCGACGGGTCGCCTCGCCGCGCAGCGAAACCCCCAACAGGCGATGTCGACGGCGGGGGAGAAGGTGACCAGACGCGCGTGCAGGGCACCTGGGCGAAGGGTGACCCGGGTTCCGCCACGGCAGGGAAGACGGCGGCACGCGAGACGCCTCCGTTCGATGGCTCCACGAAGCGTGCAGTTCCGGCTGAGAACGGCCGAGACGGCTTGTCGGCGGTGTCGGCCCACCCGCACCGCGACCTCGCCCGCAGCACACGGCACGGCGCCGAGCATCGTCGGCCGCTGCAAGGTGCAGCGGGTGAGCTCGCCGGTGGTGGGGTCGAACTCGACCTCGGTTCCACCTGCGAGCGGTAGCTCGTCGAAGGTGCAGTCGTCGTCGAGCACGCCCCGTCGCAACCGGCCCAGGTGGTCGAGCTCGAGCTCGGTGTCGGCCCGCAGCACGACACCCTGAAGCCCGACGCGCCGCGTGAGCCGGAGACGAGGCTCGTCGCCGTTGCGTACCCATTGGTAGCTTCGCGGCGGAAGGGCCTCGGCCGCCCATTGCACGGTGGGTGTCTGCGCAACGAGGACGCAGGTCATGCGGTGATCATGGACCGCCCGGCGCGAATCGCAAAGGATCGCTCAGCCGCTCGGTTGCTCTTCGGTGCCGTCGGCGTGCCGCGCGAAGCGGCCCTGGTCCCTCGGGTGCACGGGGCCTTCGCCTTGCCACGGCCAGCCTCCGAACCGGGTCTGCCGATAGTCGATCATGGCCTGGTGCAGCTCGTCGGGGGTGTTCATGACGAAGGGGCCGTGGTGGGCCACCGGCTCGCCGATGGGCCGACCCTGCAGCATCAAGAACTCGACCGGCTCACTCCCGGCCTCCAGCGGGAGGGGTTGGTGGGCAACGACGGCCACGGCACGCGGTTCCGTGAGCTCACGGCCTGCCACCTTGGTGCGGTCGCCCCGAAAGAAGTAAAGGGTGCGCAGGGTGCCCGGTTGCGCAGGGGGAAGCGTGCACTGCGCGCCCGGCTCGAGGACGAGGGTCCAGATGGCGATGTCGGCCTCGTCGTGCGCGGCCCAAGAGCTGGGCGGCGGGGAAGGGGCCTGGGTGTCGCCGATGGCGCCGGCGAACATGGTGATGATGGTCTTGCGTCCGGCATCGTCGACCACCTCGTGACGCGGGATCTTCTCGTCCCACATCATCGTGAAGTGGGGGTCGACCATCTTGTCGGCGCGAGGGAGATTCAGCCAGATCTGGAAGAGCTCGAGCGGGTTCTCTTCGTCGCGGTTGCGCAGCGGGAACATCTCGCAGTGCACGATGCCCTTGCCGGCCGTCATCCACTGGCAGTCGCCGCGCCCGAAGCGCGCCGTGGCGCCGAGCGAGTCGCTGTGATCGATGTAGCCCCTCCGCGCGACGGTGACGGTCTCGAAGCCCCGATGCGGATGGGCGGGGAAGCCTGGGACCACATCGCCGTGGTACATGCGCCAACCGTCGATCCCTTCGAAGTCCATCCCGATCTGCCGTCCTGCAAGCGAGGCATCGGGGCCCATCTGCTCGTTGCCGCGCGGGTAGTGGTCGTCGTGGTGAACGCAGAAGAGGAAGGGGTCGGCCGTGACCCATGGGAACCCCAAAGGCTCGACGGCCAGGATCATGTCGTCTTCGTCGTGGGCCATGGTCATTCACATAAGCGCGCACCGGGCTGTCGACCACTGCCCGATCCGTGGGTTGCGTACCGACGCTCGCGCCGAAGCGGGGTGGTGCTTGAAGGGACGGTCTGAACGGGCGACGGTGCAGGTCGCATGCTGAGCCGTCATCGCTGGTTGTCCGGCGTCCTCGTTCTGGTCCTGGGTTGTGCTTCGGCACCGAGCCAGACGGTTGCACCCGTCCCGAGTGCGTCCGCGACGCCGTGGGCGTCGGCGTCGGTGGCCGAGGTCGATCCGGTAGAGGCGCGGGCGAACGAGCTCGTCGCCCGCGCCACCGCCCTCGAGCCCACGGTGACGCCCGAGGTGAAGCGACTCGCGGCGAAGGTCGATGGCGAGATGGTGAAGCTCGAGTATCGCCTCAAAACGGCGGAATCGACCGCTCGGAAGCTGCGGCTCGAGCTGGAGGCGCAGCCAGACCTCGACCTCCCCACCGTCACCCTCGGTGACTCGTTGCGCTACACGATGGTGGTGGCCGACACGCCGGCTGGTCACTACGTGGCGGCGGTGCACGACACGCTCGAGGCGCTCGAGGGCCTGGGTCACGCGGTGGAGAAGGTGAAGAACTACTGGCCCCGTGATGACAACTACAGCGGGATCAACACCGTGCTCCGCGCGCCCGACGGGTTGCCGTGGGAGCTCCAGTTCCACACGCCGTCGTCGCTTCAGGTGCAGGCGGATACGCGGGCACAATACGAGGAGCTGCGGCGTCAAGCGACCCCCCTCGAACGCAAGCGTGAGCTCTTCGAGCGCATGACGGAAGCCTGGAACGTCGTGCCGCTCCCAGAAGGCATCCTCGAGCCGTCCGCGCTTCACGAGCACGAGGAGATCAAGACCCGCGCGCGGCCCTGAGCGGTGCCGCGGCCGGGGTCGATGATCCACCCCTCGAGCCTCAAATGGATCGAGAACGGACCACCCCGTGGTCGCTCGCGGCGAGTGTTATCCGACATGTAGGTGTGCAGACTACCGTGTGGTCGGTTTGGTCTGATTTGTGCACGTTGGCGCCGCGAGGAGAGAGAATCATGATGATGCGGCGAGGAATGATGGTGTTCGGACTGCTCGGTGCAGTCCTTTCGGGTGTGGCCTGCAGCGACGACGTCGGGAGCGACGTGCAGAACCAGGCTCAGATCCCCTTCGCCGAGGGCAGCCCAGAAGCCATCGCGGTGCTCGCGGTCGCCAACGACCAGGCGCTCGACTTCGTCGCCTACGACGACGCCGTCGGCCTCCACAAGAGGGCGGCCGAGAACCTCATCGCCCACCGTGACGGCGATCCTGAGACGACCGAGGACGACAACCTCTTCGACGACCTCAGCGAGCTCTGGGGCGTGAGCTACTGCAAGGCCACCTGCTTCAGCAAGCTCCTCAGCTACGCCAAGGACAACGGCTACTTCGGCAACGCCGCGGGTGAGGACCACTCGGTGGTCTTCTCGCCGCAGACCGATACCAACGAGACCCACCTCGCCAAGGTGGCGGCCATGATCGACGGGGCTGAGCACAGCATCGACATCGCGATGTACAGCTACAGCCATCAGGACCCGATCAAGTCCGCGCTCGAGCGGGCGAAGGCCCGTGGGGTCGCCATCCGCTTCTTGGCCAACACCGACCTCGCCAACTCGAGCTCCAAGGGCGGCAAGCTCGAGACCGACCTGGGCATCGACGTGCGACGCGTGACCAAGATCATGCACCACAAGTTCGCCATCATCGACGGCCCGCGCGACGACGAGAGCCTCGACCGCGCGAGCACCGCGCGCATCGCGAGCGGCTCGGCCAACTGGTCCGGCAGCGCGGCCAACCGCTACGACGAGAACACCCTCTTCCTCGAGGGTTACACCGAGCTCGCCCTACGCATGCAGCGCGACTTCGACACCCTGTGGGCGGGAAGCAAGGACGTGGTTTTCAACACGTCGCTCACCTTCGACCAGACCCGTGCCAACATCACCGACGACCTCATCGCCGAGCACGAGGACCCCAACGTCCACGCCTACTTCACCTCGGGCAACTTCAAGTCCCGCAGCAACGGCTCCTGGAGCACCCTCGGCACGACGGTGGTCACCGACCGTCTGGTGCAAGGCATTCTGAGCGCGGATCAGTCGCTCGAGATCGCGAGCGGTCACTTCGTGTCGGAGCCCATCGCGCAGGCCGTGGTCGACGCCATGACCGCCAACCCGAGCCTTCAGGTTCGCATCGTGCTCGACTGCCAGGAAGCCAGCAAGGGGGGCCTCGTGGCCGACCTCAAGGACGACATCGAGACCCTGGGCGGCGACCTCTCCTACAAGTGCAACAGCTACCGCTGGCACTACAAGTTCGCCGAGCAGATGCACCACAAGTACATCATCGTCGACGGCGACGAGCTCTACACCGGCAGCCTCAACTTCTCGGACAACTCGGAGACGAACAGCTTCGAGAACATCCTCTACTTCACCGGCCCCGAGCACGCTCAGCTCATCGCCTCCTACGAGGCGAACATCGCCAAGATCGCAGCCTACGGCCACGCGGAGAACGCGCTCCAGGCCCTGATGGAGGACCTCGAGACGGCCGACGTCATCCCGCTCGTGTGGCAGCCCGCCATCACGATGACCCCGGCCGAGTTCCAGGCCATCAAGGACGTCATTCGCGACCGCTGCCCGGCCACCAAGTCGTGGGAGAACACCCCCGAAGGCGACACCTACGACGCCTACTTCAACGACAACCCGTACTGGTTCGACACGTGTGACACCACGGGCTACCCGTGGACCGACGTCCCCAGCTACCTTCGCTGAGAACCTTTCCAAGCCCCTGGGCGGGATGGAGCTTCGCCACTGTTGCGGTGGCGGCACGGCTCTTTCCCGCCTTCGTCACGTCTGGGGGCAGATGAGCGATGGCCCGAGGGCGGCGCACCTGTTAGGTCACCGTCATGGTTGCCGCTGCCCCTGCGAAGTCGTCGGCCCCGGCCGTCGACCGACCGCTCGGGATGCGTAAGGCCGAGCTGGTCAGCATGATGGCCGGTCTCATGGCTCTCAACGCCCTGGCCATCGACATCATGTTGCCGGCCATGCCGGCGATGGGCGATGCGCTCGGCGTCAGCGATCCCAACCACCGGCAGTACGTCATCACCAGCTACCTCGTGGGCCTGGCCGTGGCGCAGCTCTTCTTCGGACCCGCCTCCGACCGCTTCGGGCGCAAGCCTCCCCTGGTGGTTTCGCTCGTGGGCTACGCCGTGGTGGGCTTGGGCTGCGTCTTCGCCCCCAGCTTCTGGTGGCTCGTGGCCGCCCGTGCATTGCAGGGCGTCTTCGCCTCGGGGGCGCGGGTGATCGCGCTCGGCATCGTGCGCGATGCCTACCGGGGGCGCGGCATGGCCGAGGTGATGTCGCTCATCATGATGGTCTTCATGGTGGTGCCCATCCTCGCCCCCAACATCGGGCAGGTCGTGCTCTACCTCGGGCCTTGGCCCTGGATCTTCGCCGTGCTCGTCGCGGTCGGCGTCGCGATGGCCATCTGGACCGCGCTCCGGCTCACCGAGTCGCTGCCCGCCGTCAAGCGCCGGCCCATCGACTTGAAGGGGCTACTCGGCGCATACGGTCAGGTCCTGCGAACCCGCGCCACCGTCGGCTACACCCTTGCCACGGGCATGATCTTCGGCGGCCTCATGGCCTTCATCGGCTCGGCGGAGCAGATCTTCTCGGAGGTGTTCGACCGCCGCGCCGGCTTCACCCTCTACTTCGCGGGGGTGGCGGGCACGATGATGTTCGCGGCCCTGCTCAACTCACGGCTGGTGAAGCGCTTCGGCATGCGCAAGCTGTCGCACCTCGCGTTGCTCGGCTTCGTGTTGCTGAACGCAGCCGAGACGGCCCTGTTGTGGAGCGGGGCCGGCGGCCAGTTCATCCTGTTCTACGGCGTGCTGGGATCCTCCTTCTTCTGCTTCAGCTTCATCGGCGCCAACTTCAACGCCATCGCCATGGAGCCACTCGGCGAGATCGCGGGGACCGCGGCCGCCTTCCTGGGTTTCATCTCCACCCTCATCGCCGCGGGGCTCGGCGCCGTGATCGGGCAGCAGTTCGACGGCACCATCGTCCCCCTCGTGTCGGGCTTCGCCGGCGTGAGCCTCGCTGCGCTCATCACCGTGCTCGTCACCGAGCGCGGCCGACTCCTCACCGAGCCGTAGAACGACCAGCGGTCAGCTCGGGACGTGCTCAGGAAAGTCCGCGGGAGCGACGCCTGGCAGTCTGTCGACGGTGGTGACGGCTGAGACCGGGATGTCGCCGTAGACGTGAGGGAATAGGGCTCCGCCGCGCGAGGGCTCCCACTTCAGCGCCTCCAGCTTCTCGGGGTCGAGGCCGAGGAGCACGAGGTCGGTGCGACCCGCGAAGTGTTTGGCGGCCGTCTCACGCACTTGGTGTGCGGCGCTGAGGTGCACGAAGCCGTCCGTGCGGTCGATCTCCGCCCAGGGCACGATGTCTTCGCGGGCTTCCCACGCGGCGACGCTGGTGATCTTGTAGAGGCGTTGTCGGGTCGACATGGTCGCGTGGTCAGTGCGGGGCGAAGTGGGTGCGAGGAACGCTCGCCGCCTCGTGGGCGGGAAACTCGAGGCGCCGCACCGCATCGGCGATGCAGTCGGCCTGGTTTGCGGTGCCCGCGCTGAGCTCGACCGTGACCCCCGTGACGCCGCCGTCTTTCACGACGGCGCAGATGTCGATGGCCGAGTCTTCGGCTACGTCGCAGCGGTTGAGGTAGGCGCCGTTGTTGAGGATCTCCTTCACCTCGTCGTCGTGCTCGGGCGGAGGTTCGTCCGGGATGTCGCCCGCCTCGGCGGCGCGACGGGACGCATCGACCGCCTCGCGGCAGCTCGAGCCGCTGCCGTAGCCTTCGACCTGGCCCACGCGGTCACCTCGTCCGCGCCCGAGGAGAGCCAGGCTCGGCACTGTGTCGGCGCTGATCCGAGGGGTTTCGGGCTCCTTGTCCTCCGCTCCACCGCACGCGGCGAGCAGGACGAAGCTCAGGGCGAGCACACGACGCATGACCCCATCCTAAGCACACCCAGCGAAGGACCTCGATCACGAGTAGGATGGCACGGGTGAAATGGCTGACGATGGTTGGCGCGGTGGGCTTGTTCGTGGCCGCCGCATGCGGGAGCGACGACGGCGACGCTGCGACGTCGACGAGCGCGACGAGCTCGGGCGTGACCTCGGGAACCGGAGGCCAGGGCGCAGGCGGCATGAGCACGTCGTCTGCGGGTGGGGGAGGCGCGGCGCCGATTCCGACCTCGGGGCTCGTCTTCGTGGGAAGCGGTGACTTCGGCAACAACGGCACGGGCGTCATTTCGGTCCTCCGCCTCGACTACACGACGGGCCAGGCCACGCCGCTCGACAGTCTGACCACGGGGCGTCTCTTGAGTTTCATGGCCGTCGATGATGACCGCGCGTTGCTTCATGTGGGCGACGAGGCCGACGGCACGGTGACCACCTACAGCTACACGAGCGAAGGGCAGCTCACACAGCAGGCGCAGGTGCAGAGCGTGGGGAACCCGGTTCACCTTGCGCTCAACCCGGGTCGGACGCACCTCTTCGTGGCCCACTACGGTCCTGGCCGTACGGAAGTGATCGGTCTCGACGCCAATGGCTTCGTGGAGGCCTCCCTCGACGCCGTCGAAACGGGCGGACAAACCCACTCCACCCTCGTCCCGGCGGGGGACCACCTCTTCGCCGCCAGCAAGGCCGACGACCAGATCGCCCAACTCTCGTTCGACGGAACCAACCTCACCCTCAATGCGCCCGTGACGACTGCCAACGGGTCCGGTCCTCGACATCTCGCCATGCATCCCACCGGTCAGGTCGTGTACCTGGTCAACGAGCTCGACCGCACCCTCGACACGTTCAACTACGACAGCCAAGCCGGCACGCTGACCGCAGCTCAGGCGCCGATCGCGCTCGACCTTCCTGGCAGCACCGCCAATGGCACCGGGGCCGACATTCACGTTCATCCGAGCGGCGACTTTCTCTACGTCAGCTTGCGCCGAAATGGCGGTCTCGATGGCGAGCTCGTCCGATGCAACCTCAACGCCCAGGGGCTCCCGGGGGCGGTCGAAGCCACCTCGACCCAGGGCCGCACACCCCGCAACTTCGACGTCAGCGAAGACGGGGAGCACGTGCTGGTGGCCAATCAGGAGAGCGACAACGTGGTCGTCTTCAGTGTCGGCGGTGACGGCGCGCTCACACCTGGCGTCACGCTCACCGTTCCGAGCAAGCCCTTCTTCGTGACCGTGGTCGACGAGTAGGGCTCAGGGGTCCTTGCTGGGGACGAAGTCGGTCGCTCGCGCGAGGAACGGAGCGAGGTCGGGCGGGGGCGGCGTCGGGGGCCACCAGGCCAGCGTCATGTCGCCGCTCGCGCTCACCACGAGCTTGCCGTCGGGCGAGACGGCGAGGTCGAAGACGGAGGCGCTGTGCATGCGCACGGGGTGGCTCTCGCCCGTGGCACAGTTCCAGACCCGCACCGTTCCGTCGCCGCTGGCCGAGAGCAGGGTCGTCTCGTCGGGGGCGAAGGCGAGCGCGTGGATCTTGGAGCCGTGCCCAGTGAAACGCTGGCACGTCTGGTTCCTCCAGGTGCACAGCCACACGACGCCGCGCGACGTGCCCACGGCCAACTGACGACCATCCGAGCTGAACGCGAGGTGGTCGGCTGCCTTGATCGACGTCAGAGAGACCGGCTCGCCGCCTCCGGCGCGTACCACCACGGCTTCGGCGGTCGCCACCCCGATGACGTCAGCTTTCGTGGCGTGCCCGATGGTCGTGACCGGCCGACCGAGGCTCCAAGGAGCATCGGCCTGGCCCGTCTGTGGGTTCCAGGTGCGAACGGTTCCGTCGAGGCTCGAACTCACGAGCTTCTGACCGTGGAAGAGCACCCCCGTGACCGCACCGGCGTGGTCCTCGAGCATGCGTCCTTCGCCCGGTCCGACCGGCCAAAGGCCGACCTTGTGATCTTCACCTGCGGAGGCCACGTACTTGCCGTCGGGGGAGAAGGCGAGCTCTTCGACGTCGGCGACGTGGCCGCGGTGGATGATGGGGTCGCCGCCTCCCACGGGCCAGAGTCGAACCGTTCGGTCGTCGCTCGACGACGCGATCCATTGGCCGTCGGGCGAGAAGAGCACCCGGAAGATGTGGTCCGTGTGGCCGCCCCATGTCTGCTTGGGGACGCCGTCGCGACCCCATAGTCGTACGCGGTCGTCGTGGCCGCCGCTTGCGATGAGCTTGCCGTCCGGGCTGAATGCGACCGTCTTCACCCCGAACCGATGCGCGCGTCGCCGCTGCCGAGGCTCGCCCACCCCGAGCGACCACAGTCGAACCTCGCGGTCCCAGCTGCCGCTCGCGAGGCTCTGACCGTCGGCCGAGAAAGCGAGCGCCTCCACCGCGTCGCGGTGGCCACGGAGGCGCCACTGGCGTCGGGTCTTCAGGTCGAAGACGCCTACCGACCGGTCCCAGCTACCGCTCGCCACCCGGTTGCGATCCTCGGACAAGACCAGGGTCATCACGCGCTCATCGTGCTCGAAGAGGGGCAGCGGCCGAGGGTCGTCAGGCAGCCACGCTTTGACGAAGCCATCGTAGCCGGCGCTGACGAGGGTGTTCCCCTTGGCCGCGACGATGGCGGTCACGGGACCACGGTGCGCGCCGAGGGTTCGCGTGGGTTTGGGTCCGTCGACGAAGGTGCGAATCTGCCCATCTTCGCAGGCGGTGTGGAGCTTGCCATCCTCGTCGAAGGCGGCGGCGGTGACGGGGGCAGGGTGCTCGAGCACGACGGGTTTGCCGTCGCCGCGGTACCAGCGGGCGGTGTTGTCGGGGTGGTTGCCGGTGACGACCTGCACGCCATCGCCGGAGAGGACGACGAAGCCCGGGCGATCGACGGGCGTGGTGTCGTCGAGCACGACCTCGGGGGCTCCCTCGGTGGCGCGGAGCACCCGCAGCCCTCCGAGACCTGCGATGGCGACGCGTTCGCCAGCGGTGGCCATGGCGCGCCAAGAGGTTTCCTCGGAGAAGAGCGCCTTTCCCTCGCCACCGGACCACCGGACGAGCTTGCCGTCGTAGCCGAGGGTGAGCAGGCCAAGCGTTTCGCTCTGGGCCAAGGAGGGGACGCGCCCCTGGTGGAAGGCGGATGCGGTGCCCTCGCCATCGGCGCCCCAGCGCCAGACGCTGCCATCGGTGGTGGTGGCGATGACCACGCCTTGGTCGGCCATGGTGAGCGACTCGATGCGGTCGAGGGGTCCGGTGAGTACCTGTCGGGCGACCCCCCGTTCGACGGCGTCGGCTGCGACCGTGATCGCGCCGGGAAGGGGGGAGGCGAGGCCCTTCATGAGGCCGATGGAGAGGGTGGGATCCTGGGTCAACGCGGCTTCTGCACCCGACAGAATGGCTTCGGCCAGGCGTCGCTCGGCCTCGGCGTGGGCGGCGGCCTCGCGCTCGGCAGCGGCTTCGGCGGCCACGCGTGCGATTTCGGCGCGATCGCGCTGCTGGGCGATGCGCCGTACGCTCCACGCGCCCAGCGAGAAGAGCAATATGGCGCCCACGGCGGCCACCGTGACCGCGGCTCTGTAGCGCCGCACGAAACGCTGCAAGAGCTCGACCGGCGAGTAGGTGTAGGCCTGCACGAGGCGCCCGTCGGCGTAACGATGGAGCTCCTCCGCCATGTCGGCTGCGTCCGTGTAGCGGTGCATGGGATCGCGCGACATGGCCTTTTCGACGATGGCGAGGAGATCGGGCGGGGTGTGGGGCTCGAGCAACTCGAGCGAGGTCGGAGGACCGTTGAGCACCCGCCGCAGCACGGCGCGCGGAGGCGCCTCGAAGTAGGGCACGTGCCCGCTGAGCACGTGATAGAGGATGGCGCCGAGGGCGTAGACGTCTGCGCGCTCGTCGACCACTTTTCCCGCCGCCTGCTCGGGGGGCATGTACGGCGGCGTGCCCATGATGGCGCCGTCGGTCGTCTGGTAGCTCACGGGGTTGGAGGGCGTGGCACTCGGCGGAGGAAGCTCACGCTCCTCGGGCATCGACTTGTCCTTGGCGAGGCCCCAGTCGATGACCACCGTTTCGCCGAAGGGGCCGACGAGGATGTTGGTCGGCTTCAGATCGCGGTGCACGATGTCCTGGCTGTGCGCGTAGGCCATGGCGTCGGCCGCATCGATGACGTGAGGCAGCAGGTCGCGGCGCCGACGTGGTGTCTCGGCGCGGTCGATGGCTTCATCGAGGCTGCCGCCTTCGACCAGCTTCATGGTGAAGAAAGGTTCGCCGTGGGGCCAGCGCCCGGCTTCGTGGACCGCGATGATGTTGGGGTGCTGGAGCTTTGCCGTGATGCGGATCTCGCGGGCGAACCGGAGCCGTGCGTAGCGGCTTCCCTCGCGGCGCATCTCCTTGATGGCGACGATGCGGTCCAGATAGAGATCCGTCGCCTTCAGGATCCGGCCGATGCCGCCCTGGGCGAAGATGCGATCCATCGCGTAGCGATCCCGCGTGACGAGGGGCAGGGTCTCGAGGTCGTGCAGCTCGGTGAGAGAGCTCGGCGGGGGCTCGCTGCTCTCGGGCGCGGGCACGGTCGACTGGATCTTGGTCGCGTGGCTGCCGGCGTCAGGGGGGTCTTCGCCCTGGACCAGGGTCTCGCCCACCGGGGCGGATTTCTGCGGGTCCTGGACCACGACCGCATCATGGCAGCAGGTCCGCGCGCGCACAAAGGCGCCCGGTCGGGGCTCAGCGCCGCGAGAGGGTCCAGAAGACGGGCAGGGTGAGGCTCAGTCCCGCCGCGAGCAGCGTGTAGAGCAAGCAGCCCGTGATGTCGTTCTGAACCAGGCCGCGAAAGGTGCGGCCGATGGTCATGAGCTGGAGCGCGAGCGCGGTGACGAAGGCGAGGCCAGCAACGGCGCGGACGGGGGCGGTGGTCGTGGTGCCGTGAAAATGCACAGGAGGCGATAGACGAACGCCCCTCCCCCGCGATTCAACCGCGCGCGAACAAATCGTGCGTCGTGAGGCGACCTGGAGGGGTGGGGTTCGCTATGGTGGGTGTCGTCGACCTTCGACGCCGGGGACCATGACGCCAGCCAAGCGCATCTTCGAGGCCATCGTGCGCACAGGTACCTACCATCGGCGCAACGCCATCGTGGGGGGGCTCATCGCGCTCGCGAGTTGCGCCCTCGCGGTCACGACCGAGCGGCCCCAGCCGAAGGGCGTCGCGCTCTTGATGGCGCTCGGGTTCGGCGTGTTCACCTACCGGGCTCTCCGCAAGGCTGCCCTCTATCTGGACGCGCGCGTCTCGCCCGTGCTCGAGGCACTCACGCGCAGCCCACTTCGGATCCGCGACGCGCACCAGGATGGCGACGCGACGGTGGTGGTCACCGACGACGGTGGGGCTCAGCTCCCGTTGATGGTGGGTGACGAGGGCAACGTCGAGGAGCTGTTGCAAGCCATCGACGCGCACCGCGGCCGCGACCTCATTTCCGAAGACGCCGCCTAGATACGTTCCCATGGGTTCGCTACACCTCGACTCGCCCCGGGGGGGCGAGGACGAGTCGAGGCTCCGCGAACACACCCCCTGTTCACTCCTTCCTCCAATCCCTAGGGGCCTTCAGAAGGCCCCTCCCCTCGCTACGCGAGGGGGCCCTCCCCAAACGGCGTCGCTTCGCGACGATTTGTAGCGAATAGACGGTCACCTATTTAGCCCTAGCTCGGGGGGCCGAGGTGGCCGCTGTGGCTGTAGAGCAAGCAGCCTTCGGGGCTGCGCACCTCGTGGCCGCTGCCGGCCGGTTGGCGAACCCAGGTGCCGGTCCTGTAGACGCCTTGGTCGTCGTGGAGGGTTCCCTGCACGACCACCAGCTCCTCACCCTGCTCGTGCTCATGCCACCCGATGCTGCTGCCGGGAGGGAACCGCAGGAGCACCACCCGCGCGTCGGGGGCCGGCGATAGCTCACAGAGGTCGAGACCGGAGAGAGGGCTCACGCCGAACGCCCCTCCGTCGACTTGCAGTGGGCGTCGGCGCCACACGGGTAGCCGGCGGGCCTTCAGCCACACGGTGGTGGGTGACTTGGCGATGATGGACACCTGGGTGCCAGCTCGGAAGCGACGGAAGCCGAGCCGAGGCCACGAACCGCGCTCGGTGAGCAGCTCGCCGTCTGCGACGAAGGCGTCGAGGCAGAAGTCGCCGTGGCTCATCGTGAGGGCCTGCTCGGAGCCGAGCTCGAGGCGCCACGTGCCACCACCGTCCTTCCACCTGTCGAGGGTCACGACATGGCAGTCGGGGGTGAGCTCGACCGCCGCGCTGGCCTCGGGGGCTGTGGCCACACGCTCGCGGAGATCGGCGTGCAGCTCACCGTCGGGTGACCACGGCGCAGAAGCGCCAAACGGCAGCACGACCAGGCCCATGGCCCGTGTCTAGCTCTGGCTCCCGGCTCCGTCGAGGGTGGGCTCTGCCCTGACCGCCGCCGCCATCGACTCGACGAAGACGCGGGTCTTTGCCGGCAGGTAGCGTTGTGCGGGGTAGAGCGCCTGCACCGGAGGCGCGTCGAAGCCGTGGTCGGGAAGGACGCGCACCACGCGCCCAGAGGCGAGCCCTTCCGCGTGGGCCCAGAGAGGACCGTAGACCATGCCCCGGCCCTCTTCCGCGAGGCGTACGAGGGTGGCGATGCTGTCCACGGTGAACCCCATCCTGACCGTGACCTCTCGCTTCTGGCCCTGAGGGCTTCGCAGCTCCAGGCGGGCGGTGCCGTCGGTCGTTCGGTAGCCGAGGAAGTCATGGGAGGCGAGCTCGGCCACGGTGGTGGGGCGACCGTGCTCGGCGAGGTAGGCGGGCGATGCCACGAGGGTCCGGGGGACACGTCCGAACCGGCGCACACGGAGGGCCGAGTCCGGCAGACGCCCAATCCGGATCGCGACATCGAGACCTGCCGCCTCGAGGTCGACGAAGGCGCTGCCGAGAGCCAGCTGAACCGTGAGCTCCGGGTACGTGCGTCGCAGCCTCTCGAGCACGGGCACCACGAAGCGAACCCCGAACTCGGGTGCAGCGGTGACCCGCAGGAAGCCCCGCGGAGCGTCGTTCTCGTCGGCGATGGACGCTTCGAGCGCGTCTTGTTGGGCGATGAGGGGGGCGAGGCCAGCGTAGTAACGCCGTCCGACATCGGTTGGCGTCGAGCCGCGCGTCGAGCGCCGGATGAGCTGCTGACCCAATCGCGCCTCGAGGGCAGCGAGCCGCCGGCTCACCGCGGAAGGGGCGGAGCCGATGCGCTCCGCCGCGGCCTTGAGGCTGCCCGCTTCCACGATGAGCAGAAACAGGCGCTCGTCGGACGCCGGGGTCAATACTTGTGAATTTCGCAACTAGTGGATGAGTCTACGCCTCCTACCGTGAATTTTCAGCAAGCGTAGGTTGAGGCGCATGACCAAGACCAACCAACACCTCCTCGGAAAGATCGCTCTCGTCACCGGCGGGAGCCGCGGCGTCGGCCGCGACATCGCGCTTCGGCTCGCCGAAGCCGGTGCTGACGTCATCCTCACCTACCGCGCTCAGGCCGAGGCCGCCCAGGCGGTTGCGCACGAGATCCGCCGTGGCGAACGTCGGGCCGAGATCCTCCCCGTCGACCTCGACGGCATCGGCGAGGTCGATGCCTTCGCGGCCACGGTGGGCGGCGTGCTCGAGGCCTGGGGCGCGGACGGGCTCGACATGCTCGTCAACAACGCAGGCGTCGGTGCCTACGAGACCCTCGGAAGCATCACGGAAGAGGGCTTCGACCGCATCGTGAACACCAACTACAAGAGCGTGGTCTTTCTCACCCAGGCGCTCCTTCCGCGGATGAACGACGGCGGTCGCATCATCGGGATCGGCTCCGGCCTCAGCCGGTTCTCCATGGCTGGCTATGCGGTCTACGGCTCGATGAAGGCAGCCCTGGAGCGGTTCATGGCCTACCTCGCGCTCGAGCTCGGTCCTCGGGGCATCACCGCGAACGCCATCTCCCCCGGGGCTCTGGCCACCGACTTCAACGCCGCAGCTCTCGAGCAGAACCCCGGGTTGCGCGACTTCATCGGCAGCGTGACCGCCCTCGGTCGCATGGGCGAGGCCAACGACATCGGTGCCGCCGTGGCGATGCTCTGTTCTCCAGCCGGCGCGTGGATCACGGGCCAGCGCATCGAGGTCTCGGGCGGCATGTTCCTCTGAGGCGTCCTCCGGCGCCGCACCGCGGAGGGCTTCGTTGCTCGCGATGACAGGCACTTACGCGGC
Organism: Polyangia bacterium; assembly: GCA_030426145.1. Lineage (GTDB taxonomy): Bacteria > Myxococcota_A > Polyangia > Polyangiales > Polyangiaceae > JAPYTK01. The sequence goes on along the minus strand of JAUHZF010000076.1, from coordinate 11,618 downwards.
GTTTCGTCTCCGCGGAGTCGGTTTTGTAACCTCTCGCACGTCTCATTCGTGGAGAGGGCATGCAAGAAGACAGCTCTCCCATCATCGTCGTGGGGGCCGGCCTCGCAGGGCTCGCCGCGGCCACCCGGCTCGCTCGGTCGGGGCGGCGCGTTCGGCTCGTCGAGCGCCGTGAGGCCCTCGGGGGTCTTGCCTCGACCGAGAACCACGACGGCTACCTCCTCAACCTCGGGCCGCGCGCGCTCTACTGCGGCGGTGCGGCGGCGCGTGAGCTGCGCGACCTCGGGGTCGTGCCGAGCGGGCGACGCGCGGCGGGCCAGAACGGGGCGCTCATGCTCGCTGGTCGCCTCGGCGCGGCGCCCTTCGATGCCATGGGGCTCGTGCGGGCCTCGGCCATGTCACGTGCCGCCAAGTGGGAGCTCGCGTGGCGCCTCGCCCGACTCGGAAGCGAGCGGGTCGACCCCGGCACCACCATGCGGGGGTGGCTCGCGGAGCGCTTCACGCATCCCGACGCGCGTGCGGTGGCGGAGACCATCGTTCGCCTCACCACCTATGCCAACGACCCCGACCGCATGTGCGCCGTGGCCGGCGTGGCGCAGCTCGTTCACGGGATGCGCGGTGTCGAGTACCTCCACGGCGGCTGGCAACAGCTCGTCGATGCCCTCGCGGAGCGGGCACGGGCAGCTGGGGTCCAGCTCGAGACGGGAGTGCGCGTCACGGGTCTGCTTCAACGCCACGGCCGCGTGGTCGGGGTTCGCACCGACGCCGGTGTCGAGCCCGCGGAAGCGGTGGTGGTGACGACGGGCGCCAAGCCCCTGCGGCGTTGGCTCGACGACCTTCGTGGCGCCGAGGACGTGGTTCGCTTTCTCGACGCGGCGAGCCCGGCTCGTGCCGCCTGTCTCGACGTCGCCTTGCGACGTCTGCCGCGCGCCGTCCGTCGCGACGCTCCGTGCGATCTCATCCTCGGCGTCGATGAGCCCATCTACGCATCGGTGCACACGGCGCATGCCGAGCTCGCGCCTCCGGGTGGGGCCGTGGTGCATCTCGCGCAGTACCTCGCCCCGGACACGTCGCCGGATGGGGCACGCGAGCGGCTGGAGCAAGTGCTCGAGCTCATGCAGCCGGGCTATGCTCGCGAGGTGACCGCCATCCGCTACCGCCCACGTATGGTCGTGGCCACCGACGTGCCTGCGGCCGGCGTCGGGATGCAGGGGCGACCGTGCACGAGGGTGACGCCGGGCCTGTACGTCGCGGGGGATTGGGTGGGGCCGGAAGGCATGCTGGCCGACGCCGTCTTCGCCAGCGCCCGAGCGGCCTGCGAAGCCATCGTCACCGACCTCGGCACTGCGGCAGCCGCCTAGCTCGATATGGACGGGACGGACTGGAGGGCCTCCTTCGAGGCGAGCCGCGGGCACCTATGGGCGCTGGCCTATCGCATGATGGGCACCGCGGCCGACGCGGAGGATCTGGTGCAGGCGGCCTACCTCCGGGCCCTCGAGAAGCCGCCATCGCGGGGAGGTGACGCGAGGGGCTGGCTCGTGCGCGTCACCATGAACCTCGCGCGCGACGAGCTTCGGCGGCGGAAGCACCGCGCCTATGCTGGGCCGTGGCTCCCGGGGCCCATCGCGACGCCGGAGCTCGACCCACCGGAGACCGAAGGGCGCTCGAGCGAATCCCGCTACGCGATGGCGGAGAGCCTCACCTTCGCCTTCCTGCTTGCCCTCGAGGCGCTGACGCCGCAGGCGCGGGCGGTGCTGCTGCTGCGGGACGTCTTCGACTACTCCGTCCGCGAGACGGCCGAGGCGCTCGAGCTCTCAGAGGCCAACGTCAAGACGACGCTCCACCGGGCGCGAAAGGCGATGGCGTCCTACGAGACGCGTCGGCCACCTCGGGCGGATGCGACGGTGCAACCTCTGCTCGAGGGCTTCCTCGTGGCGCTGATGAGCGGAGATCTCGAGGCGGTGGTGCAGCTTCTCGCCGACGACGTCGAAGCCCACACCGACGGCGCGGGCGTCTACCACGCGGCGCGAAATGTGGTGGTTGGCGACGAACGCGTGGCCAAGCTCTTCCTCGGCATCCTGCGCCGTCGCCAGCGCATCGACCTCATGGAGCTGCGCCGGTTCAACGCGATGATGAGCCTTTTCATCGTTTCCGATGAGACGGACCCCCAGCTCGCACCCCGTCTCATCACGGCCATCGACCCGACGCCGGACGGCGCACGCATCTCTCGCATCTACGTGTCCATGGCCCCGGACAAGCTCTCTGCCCTCGAGCGATGAAGCCTCGCCGCGCAACGGAGCCGAGCCCCGGTCGACTTTCGCCAGCGACCGACAGGGGGTAGTCTTCGCCCCGAGCGCCCTTGAGCACGAATCCATTTCTCAAACAGGCCCACGCGCGTGTCGGACAGCAGGCGCGCAAGTGGAGCCTCGACCGCCTTCTCGACATAGGGGGCATGGCTGCGGTTTACGAAGCGACCCACCGCAACGGCAACCGGGTGGCCATCAAGGTTCTCCATCGCCAGTACGCCGCGATCGAGAAGGCCAAGGAGCGCTTCCTGCGCGAAGGCTACGTGGCCAACAAGGTCCAGCACGACGGCGCCGTCACGGTGCTCGACGACGACGACCTCGACGACGGCACGCCATTCATCGTGATGGAGCTGCTCGAGGGCAGCTCGCTCGAGGGGCGTCTTCGGGCCGCGGGAACCCTCGACCCCGCTGAGATCCTCTACGTCGCAGACCGGGTGCTCGATGTGCTCGCGTCGGCCCACACGCGCGGGATCATTCACCGCGACATCAAGCCGCCGAACATCTACCTGACCGACGACGGACAGGTGAAGGTGCTCGACTTCGGCCTCGCGCGGGTGCTCGAAAAGGACCAGAACCACAGCATGACGGCCACGGGCACCGTCATCGGCACCGCGAGCTACATGTCGCCGGAGCAGGCGCGGGGAAAGCGCGACCTGATCGACCACCGCACCGACATCTTCGCGGTCGGCGCGGTCATCTTCCGCTCGCTCACGGGCCGAAACCTCCACCTCGCGAAGAACCCCATGGATCGCCTGCTCGCGGCCATGAGTGAGTCGCCGCCGTCGCTAGGAGAGCTGCGAAGCGACCTCCCCGCGTCGCTCGTGCAGCTCGTCGACAAGGCCCTCTCGTTCCAGAAGACGGACCGTTGGCCCGACGCTTCGGTCATGCAGAAACGGCTGCGCGAGATCTACGCGGAGATGGAAGGCCAGCCCATCCCGTCGTCGCACCACGCGCCCGACGCGGCAGGTTGGACCCTGCCTCCCACGACGCCCGCGGGCGCCGACCACTCCGCCATCGACGACATCCACGTGAGCGTCGTCTTCTCGGAGCTCGAGTCGAGGGGCGACAGCATCGTGGTCGAGTTCGAGGACCTCGACAGCGGCTCCCGCACCCGCAAGGAGCTCCGCCGCAAGGTGGAGGCGACCGACGAAGAGCCGCTCAGCGAAGTCACCGTGGTCGACTTGCCCGAGGACTGAGGTAGGGCAGCGCTGTCAGACCTCGGCGTCCAAGATCCGGCCCAGCTCGCATACAGGCGTGGAAAAGTCGCGTGATTTTCGCGGGCACGCCCTTTGCTGAAAGGCTGTGCATCGTGAACGACCCGACCCCGAGCGCGCCCGAGCGGGCGCTGGTGCATCCCGTCTGGTGGGGGGCCCTCGCCCTTCTCGCCTTCAACGACCACGTCCTCAAGGGCTCCCCGCTGCTGCCCGAGGCGGTGACGGGCAAGCTGTCCGACCTCGCCGGCCTCGTGGTCGCGCCGTTGCTCTTCGCGACCCTGATCCGCGCCCGTTCACGTCGGGCGATGCTCGCGTGCCACGTGGCGGTGGGTGCAGTTTTCGGAGCGATCCAGGTCTCCACCGTGGCCGCCGCCGCGTGGAGCGCTCTGATGGGTCTCGTCGGGGCGCCTTGGGTCATCGTGTCCGACCCGACCGACCTCCTCGCGCTGCCCGCGCTCCTGGTGTCGTGGAGGGTGCTCGTGCCCGCCACTCGGGCCAGCGCCGGCTGGGCCCGCATGGGGGCCGAACGCGTCGCAGCCGTGGTCGGGCTGATCTTCTGCGTGGCCACGTCGGCGGAGGACCCCTGTCAGCGCGACCCCGATGCGTGTGACGAAGAACCCGCGTGTGTCGACGCCGACGGCGATGGGGTGTGCTTCGGCGCCGACTGTGACGACAACGACTTCAACGTGCAGACCGATGCCGACGGGGATGGCTTCTGTGGCGTGAACGACTGCGACGACACCGACCCCACCGTGAACCAGCAGTGCTGCATCGACCAGGACGGCGATGGGGTGTGCAGCGCCTTCGACTGCGACGACCAGGATGCGCAGGTGTGGGATTGTTGCGTCGACCAGGACGGCGACGGTTTCTGCGCGGACGAGGATTGTGACGACCTCGACCCCAACGTCTCGACCGACTGTGGCTGCACGCTCGAGCCCACCGTCATCCCCCTGGAGGGCTTGACCATCGACCTGTCCGAGGCTCCTGCGGTGTCGGCCCCCGCGTGTCTCGAGATGGCACCGCTGCCGTCGATGACGGTGGCGGCGGCCGTGGCGGGGACCAGCGCCAACCTGCGCTGGCTCACGGTGCAGCTCGTCTCCGAGCATCCGCACAGCCTGGTGATCGGTCGCGACTGCGAGGTGACCGATACGCTCGCCTGCGTCGACGCCGCGCTCGACAGCGAGGTGCAGAACCTCATCGTGCCCGGCGGCGCGCCGGTCTACCTCCACGTGGCCGCCGTCGAGCCCATGGCCACGGCGACCCTCACGTACATCGACGAACCGCTGCTCTGCGGGGATGGCCTGCAGGTCGGCCCCGAGCAGTGCGACGATGGAAACCTCGACCCGGGAGACGGCTGCGATGCGTCCTGCCAAATCGAGTAGGCACCTGCTCGGCGCCTTGGCCTTCCTGCCCGTGGCGCTGCTCGGCGTCACCGGCTGCCCGGCCGACGACTGTGAGTGCGTCGACGAGGATGGCGACGGCTTCTGCACCGCCAGCTGCTCCGGCGACCTGATCGACTGCGACGACACCGACGCCTTCGTCTTCCCCGGCGCCGCCGACCACCACGAAGACGGCTACGACTTCGACTGCAACGGCCACGACCTCGGTGGGGTCGGTGCACCGTGCTCGAACGACACGCACTGCACGGGGATCTGCAACGTCAGCGCAAGGGTTTGCGTGGCGGCGCCCGAGGACTGCCGCAGCCGTGGCGATGAAGACGGCGACGGGCTCGCCGACTGCAGCGATCCCGAGTGTGCGGCTGAGTGTGTGGCCCTCACCGGCGAGCTCTGCGCGGCGCCGGTCATGTCTGGCACGACCCAGACCCCGCCCACGAGCCGGTTGGCCGAGAACGTTTGCAACGGTTTCGACGTCGCGACGGCTTACGAGCTCGTGCCCGGACAGGCTGGCGAGAACGGGCAGCTCACGATGTGGGTCGAGGGCGGGAACGGAACCTTCGAGCTCAGGACCGAGGCCTGCGGCGAGCTCGGCCTGTGTTTCAGCGGACTCACGTCGGTCGCCCCGCTCCAGCGCGTATGGCCGGGTGGGGTGCCTCTCTGGGTCGTCGTGCCCGGCGCCGCCAGCCACACCCTCTACTGGAGCTACGCCTCGGCCGTCTGTGGTGATGGCACCGTCGCCGTGCCCGAGCAGTGCGATGACGGAAACCTCGCCGACGGCGATGGCTGCAACGCGAGCTGTCAGCTCGAGCTCGACTTCGACGTCTGCGGTGCGGCCACACCCCTCAACCTCGGGATCACCACCGTGAGCACCCTGGAGGGGACGATGGTGGTCGAGACGGAGTGTGGTCCGATGGAGGGGCAGCGAGAGCGCGCCTTCGCGCTGCCGGTCACCACGGGGAGGATTCGCGTCGCGTGGAGCGCGGACGCGCCCGTGGTCCTGTCTCCGCGTCGCTCGGACTGCGCCTATCTGCCCGGTGTCTGCGAAGGACCAGCCTTGAGCGGGGTGGTCGAGTTCGACCTCGATCAGCGCCCCGCCGAGTTCCTCCTCATCGACGGCGCCGCCAACGTGCAGCTCATCATCGAGGTCCTCGACTGACCAGTCGCCCCGGGCATCGCACGCCGTGCTGCGATGCGGTATGGCTGTCGATCCCATGAGCGCGACCGATCAGCTGGAGACCCGGGCCCAAGACCTCGCAGCCGACGGCGCAGATCCTCTTCGGATCGACCTCTTGCGCCGGGCACGGCGGTTCAAGCGCACCTGGGTGGAGATGGCCGAAGGCTTGCTCCAGGTGCGCACCACCCGCGCCTACGAGGCTTGGGGCTACGACGATTTCTACCGGTACTGCGCGGATGAGCTGCTCATCAAGCGACGCACCGTGGAGAAGCTCACCGGCAGCTACCAGACGCTGCAGCGGCACGCGCCCGACGCGCTCGAGGGAGGAGACCAGCTCCCGAGCGTGGATGCCGTCAGCTACTTCAATCGGGCCCTCGAGCGCTCCGGGATCCAAGACGAGGAGGGCTGGGCGCCCGTACAAGACAACGACGCGGCGCCCATCGAACAACTCCGGCAGGCCGTCTTCGAGCAGGGACGCCCCATCCACGCCCTGCGCAAGGAGTTCCAGCAGGTCATCTTCGCCAAGTCCGATGAAGAAGCCGAGCTCGAGGCGCTCGAGAAGGCGACCACCGCCGCGCAGCGCCTCAGCCGTCTCTTGGTCGACGTGCCGGGGATCGGGGCCGACCGCGTGGCCGAGGTGGCCGCCGCTCTCGATGGGCTCATCCGCGACCTCGAGCCCCTCATCGAGGAGCGTCGACCCGAGACCGAGGCCCGCAAGGCCAGCTGATGCCTCCGCGAGATTTTAGCGCCGGCCGGGTTTTGGCGCGGCGCGACGCGCGATAGATCGGGGGTATGACCACCCGGGGGATCGTTCAGCTCGGCTTCAAGCTCCTCGTCCTGCTCGCGGCACTCGCGATGACGGGACCGGCGGCCGCCTTCTGCGGCTTCTACGTGAGCGGTGCCGACGCCAAGCTCTTCAACAACGCCACCTTGGTGGTGATGATGCGTCAGGGCCAGCGCACCGTGCTGTCGATGCAGAACAACTACCAGGGCCCCCCGCAGGACTTCGCCATGGTGGTCCCGGTGCCGGTGGTGCTGCAGGAGGAGAACGTGAAGACCCTCCCCGCGGAGATCTTCGACCGGGTCGACAAGCTCGCGGCACCGCGGCTCGTCGAATACTGGGAGCAGGACCCCTGCTACGTCGAGCCGCCTGTCGACGAGTTCGACGATGGCGCGCTTCCCAGCGCGATGGAGAGCAAGAGCGAGGGAGGCGACGCCGAGGCCGTCAAGGTCGAGGCCCAGTTCGCCGTGGGCGAGTACGAGATCGTCATCCTCAGCGCCAAGGACGCGGGCGCCCTCGACCAGTGGCTCCGCGGCAACAACTACAAGATCCCCGCTGGCGCCGAGCCGCTCCTGCGACCCTACGTTCAGAGCGGGATGAAGTTTTTCGTGGCCAAGGTCAACACGAAGAAGGTCAAGTTCGAGAATGGCCAGGCCATGCTCTCGCCCCTGCGGTTTCACTACGACACGCAGGACTTCCGGCTTCCCGTGCGGCTGGGCCTGGTCAACGCGAAGGGCAAGCAGGACCTCATCGTGCACATCCTCGCCGAGCAGCGCTACGAGGCGGCCAACTACCCCAACGTCTTCATCCCGACCAACATCGACGTCGACGAGCAGGCGCGCAGTAGCTTCGGCGCTTTCTACGCCGCGCTCTTCGACGCCACGATGGCCAAGACCCCGGGCTCGGTGATCACCGAGTACTCGTGGAGCGCGCAGAGCTGTGATCCGTGCCCCTCGCCCCCGCTCGATCAGGAAGAGCTCCTCACCCTCGGCGGAGACGTGGTGGAGATGTCGCCCTACCGCACCGTGCTCACCCGTCTGCACGCCCGGTACGACAGCAAGGCGCTCGGCGAGGACCTGGTGTTCAAGAAGGCCGAAGCCATGGTCGGGGGTCGCGAGTTCATGCAGGAGAACAACCAGCTCGAGACCGGCGCGCGCTCGGGCTCGGTCAACAACTTCCAGGGTCGCTACGCGATCCGCCACCCGTGGAAGGGCGAGATCGCCTGTGACAACCCGATCCGCGGGCGTTGGGGTGGGCCTCCGGGAGGGGGCGAGCCCAAGCCGCAAGCGGCGCAGGACCTCGCCTTCGCGCCACGGGGCTCGATCGAGCTCGCCGGCTACGTCGAGCACGATGTGCAGGAGATCGGCCTCAAGGCGAAGCAGCCGTCGGTGGCCCACGCCGGCGCGGTGCCGACCGGCCCGACGTCCGAAGGCACGCCGCCCGCGCCCGGGACCCCCACCGACCCCACCTCCACCCCGCCGAGCACGGCGCCCGGGGGCGGCGGTTGCGGCAGCTGTGGCGTCGGTGGCCGCAGCGATGGCGCCCTGTGGTGGGCCCTCGGCCTGCTCTGGCTCCTGCGTCGCCGCATGTAGCCACAGCGGAGACCGTGCGGCGCAGATCGCCTCATCGACCGTGCTAGGCTGAGGCGTCGATGGAGCCTGCGCCGGGCAAACTACTCGCCGGACGCTACCGGCTCGAGCAACAGCTCGCCGAGGGCGGCATGGGCACGGTTTGGGTCGCCCGCCACGTCGACCTCGACGTCGACGTGGCGGTGAAGTTCATGTCGGACGACCTGGCTGGCGACACCGTCGGCCGCAACCGCTTCAAGCGCGAGGCGCGGGCGGCGGCCATGCTCAAGAGTCCCCACGTCACCCACATCCACGACTACGGGGTCGACGATGGCACGCCCTACATCGCGATGGAGCTGCTCGAGGGACAGGCGCTCGACGAGCGACTCGACGAGATGGGGCGACTGACGCCCGAGGAGGCCGAGCCCATCGTGCGTCAGCTCGCGAGTGGCCTCACCGCGGCCCACGAGGCTGGCATCGTGCATCGCGACCTGAAGCCGTCGAACATCTTCCTCGCCCGCACCGGCGACGCGCCGATCGTGAAGATCCTCGACTTCGGCATCGCGAAGGAGACCAACCCCCAGCTCGTTGTCGGCGATCGCACCAAGAGCGGGACGCTCATCGGCTCCCCCCGCTACATGAGCCCAGAGCAGGCCTTGGGCGAGCCGCTCGATCAGCGCTCCGACCTGTGGTCCTTTGGCGTCGTCATCTTCGAGATGCTGACCGGCCACTGCCCGTTCGACGACGAGCACCTCGGGCAGCTCATCCGCGCCATCACCACGACCAGTCCCCCGTCGGTCCGCGACTACGTGCCATCGCTGCCGGAGAGCGTCGATGCGTTCTTCGAGCGTGCGCTGGCCAAGCTCGCCGACGACCGGTTCGAGACCGCGAGAGACGTGGCCGATGCCTGCATCGCGGCCCTCGGCGGGAAGCCGCCGTCGGCGGAGGTGGTGGTCGGGAGCTCGGCGCGGGTCGACGGACACGACGAGACGGTCGAACAATCGGCGAGTCGGCCTCAGCGTGACGACACCATGGAGGCGGCGACGCTCGGCGACGCCACGCGCGAACCCGCCAGCCCTCGCCGAGCACGACCGTTCATCGCGCTCGGAGCCTTGGGGCTGGTGGCCGGCGGGCTCTGGGTCGGCCTGTCGGGTCAGCCGAGGTCTGCGTCGGACTCGGCCGCCATTGAAACCCCGCCGAAGACCCCGGCGAATCTCGCCTCTGCCGAGGAGGACACCGCGCCCGGGCCGGCTACGGCCGCGCCCTCGGCGATGCTCTCTGCCGTACCTTCGGCCACAGCCTCCGCCGCACCTGACCCGGCCCCGTCGGCGACGTCGAAGACATCCTCCGTCGGTCGTCCCCCCGTGTCGCCCAGGCCGCTGCCCAAGACGCAGCCCAAGCCACTGCCGAAGACCAAGCCCCCACCAACCCCGGCGCCGAAGCGCGACGACCTCTTTGGACTGCCCCAGTAGCGGGCGGCTTCAGAAGTGTCCCCGTAGCGTGACGCCAGAGAGGCCGGCTTCGACCTCGACGGTGTTGTCGTCGGTGGGCGGGACGATGAGCAACACCACGCCCACCGCGGACAAGACGCCACCCGCGACCAGGGCGCCGGTGGAACCGTGCGCCAGCTGCAGGATGTCAATGGCTTCACGCTCAGATTCGGCGTAGCAGCGGTCGTTCTCGTCGCACTGGTCACGCTGAAACGTCGAGGCACGGCTGGTGGCGATGCTTCCGAGCACCGTGCCCACGACGAGCCCGGCTCCCCCGAGGCCGAGGGCGAGCCCGCCGGGCCAGTAGATCGGCGTCGCTTCCGTGAGCGATGGTGACGGCACGGGTACCAGCTTCGGCGGTGGCAGCGTCGCCGGTGCGGGACCGGGAACCGGCCCGGGCCCTTGGGGCGCGCCGAAGTCGACCTCGATCACGACCTCGCGGCCAGGTTCGAGGGTGATCTCGCGTCGTTTGGTCTCTCCGTCCTTGGAGCGGAGGATGAGGGTGTAGGCCCCTGGGTTGGCTGCGATGGGGGCGCTCGCGTCGACGGGAGCACCATCGAGTTGAGCCACCGACAGCTCCCCCGCGCGCACGCTGATGCGAATCCGGGGCAGCTCGCGCGACACGACCTCCGCCTCGCTCTTGGCCGTGCTCTGGGCGGCCTTCCACGGATCGGGGGCCGAGTCGGGCAGGGTCTCTTGCGCCACCTGCTCGTAGAGCTCGAGAGCCTCCTTGAGCTTTCCCGCCTCGCGCCGGCAGCGCGCCATGTAGAGGGTGAAGGTGGGGGAGTGAACCAGCTGATCGGCTTGCGAGAACAGATCGTAGGCTTCGTCGTAGGCCTTCGCCTCGAACTTGGCGATCGCCTGCTTTCCGATCTGGATCGCCTTCCGCGACGTCTCGACGTCGACCTTCTCCTCCGCCGGTTGGGCGAAGACGTTGGGGGCGGCGAGGAGGAGGCTCGTGGTGAGCAGCAGAATGCGGTGCATGTGTCTCACAGCGGCGATGTGATGTCGGCGGTGCAGTCCGCAACGCCGCTCACGGCCCCGAAGGTGACCTCGGCGAACTCACCGCGCACGTTGCGCGCCACGCCCTGCACGTCGGGGGGCCAGGCGTTCATGATGAGGCCGACCTGGAGGGTCGCCGGGAGATCGGCGCGTGGGAAAGCGTGGTCCTCGGTCCAGGCGGTCTCACCCGGATAGCGGTGGTACATCGTGTAGTCGCTGCCCACGCGGCAGATCCGGAGGCGCCCTTGGTTCTCGCCCGGGGTCAGGGTGAGCACGGAGGTCGAGTCGACGGTCGTCTTTCCTTCGGTTCCCACGAAGGTCTCCTGGTATCCGACGTTGTACATCAGCCAGTTCTGCGTCCCGGTGGCGCTGGCAGGGTCCCGGACCAGAAGGCCAGCCGAGTGGTACGAATCGACGGGAGCCGACTGCGGCATCTGCTCGTTGCGGGCGATGACGTCGACCTCGACCACGAAGTCGCCGGTCACGTCCTTGAAGACGAGCACGCCCTCGTCCTCGCCGTACCACCCCGAAGCCGTCGGCTGGATGGCGAGGTGACCGGCCACCGTCTGATCGATGTCGAGGGCGTCGTATTGCGCGAACGTCCCCTCGGCCTGGTGGCGCAGCTGCCAGCAGTTGAGGGTGCTCGCGTCTTCGAAATCGTCGGAGAGGACCGCGCAACCGCCCGTACC
>JAUHZF010000484.1 GCA_030426145.1 Polyangia bacterium | reverse complement strand
GGGTAGGAGACCGGTCGTTCAGCGTCAAGGCCGCTCGCCCTTCACCCAAACATCGGAACGGAGTGGGCTGGTCTAGCGCAGGGAACCATCAGCCGGGGGCTGTTGCGAGGATGGTCTCGGCGAGCACGACGCGGGCCACGGTGAAGTAGAGCAGGATGCCCATGACATCGACGAGGGTGGCGATGAACGGGGTAGAGCTCGTGGCGGGATCGAACCCGAAGCGACTGAGTGCAAAGGGGAGCATGCCGCCCACGGTGCATCCCGCGATGACGATGACGATGACGGTCACGCCGATGGTGATCGCCATCTCCGCACCGTCGCCGACCCAGAGGACGCGGCCGACGCCCACCCCCGCGAGCATGGCCCCGAGCAGGAGCCCCTGGGCGAGCTCGCGCGTGAACACACGCCACCAGTCGCGCAGCAGGATGTCACCCGTGGCGAGCCCACGGATGATCAGCGAGGCCGACTGCGAGCCGGAGTTGCCGCCCGTCGAGATGAGGAGGGGCAGGTAGAAGGTCAGCTGGGTGACGGCCTCGATGACGGGGTCGTAGAAGCGCAGCACCGACTCCGTGATGAATTGGCCAAAGAAGAGAATGGCCAGCCAGGGCGCCCGTTTGCGGAGGAAGGTGAAGACACCGGTGTTGAAATAGGTCTCGTCGATGGGCTGGACGGCACCGAGGAGCTGAACGTCTTCGTCCTGCTCTTCTTCGACCGCGTCCATGACGTCGTCGACGGTGACGATGCCGAGAAGGCGCTCGCGGGCGTCGACGACGGGCATGGCCGTGAAGTCGTATTTGCGCAGCATGCGGGCGACCTCCTCCTGATCCATCGCAGGAGAAAGCGTGTAGACCTGCTCGCTCATGACCTCACGGAAGGCCGTGTGGCCCTCGGCCAGGATGAGGTCGCGAAGCGAGGCGACGCCTGAGAGCCGGCCATCCGCCTCCACCCCGTACACGTGATACACCGTCTCGGCGTCGTCACCTTGCTCACGGATCGCGTCGATGACTTGGTTGACGGTGAGGTCCGGCTCGACCCGCACGAGGTCGGTGGTCATCAGGCCGCCGGCCGTGTCGTCCGGGAAGCGAATGAGCTGCTCGACCTCGGCCTTGGCCTCGGCGTCGAGCTGGCTCATGAGCGCCTTGCGCACGGGCTCCGGCAGGGTCTCGATGAAGTCGACCCGGTCGTCGGGAGCCATCTCGCTCACGATCGGCGCGAGTCGGCGCGCGCCGAATCGGTCGATGAACTCACTCTGCTCGTGCTCGTCGAGGCGCTCGAAGACGTCGGCTGCGTTCTCCGCGTCGAGCTGCTCGAGCAGCACCATCGCCTCACGCTCTTCGAGGAGCTTGACGAGGTCGGCGAGGTCCTCGTCGTGGATCTCCTCGAGAAGCTCGAGCAGCTGCCGCGGGTCGTCGCGGAGCAGCTCGCGCACTTCCGGGACGATGGCCACGGCGACGCGCATGTCCGGCCACTAATCACACCGCGCCCGAGATGGCTAGCGATTGTGGCTGGGGACGAGCATTCCCCATCTTTCTCCCGATCTCTCTGAAGCGGGCGTCTACTTTGTAGGCTTTTGCCCCAGCTGATGTAAACTAAGTTGACGCTTTTCGTTCCTCACCCTGCGGAAAGGCACGTCTCTTCGGGGGTTTCCGTACTTGGCAATTGGCACTATGCTTGCTGAATCTGCTTACGGTGCATGCCGCCCACTTTTCGGCGCGGCACACGTACGAACACGAAAGACCGGAGACTGGGATGTTGAAGAATTGGCGCGACAAGCTCCGCGCGGGAGCGATCGCCGCTGGCCTCATCGGGGTGAGCGCAACGGTCGCCCCGGGCTGCCTCAATCGACCGATCGAGCCCGTCGAGCCGCGGACGACGACCACGATCGTCGAGCGGCTGACGCAGAGCGCGGTCGACAAGATCGACCTCCTGCTCGTCATCGACAACTCGCGATCGATGGCCGACAAGCAGGAGATTCTGCGGCTCGCCGTGCCCGACTTGGCGGGTCAGCTCATCAACCCGAGCTGCATCAACCCCGACACGGGCGAACCCGCACCGAGCCAGAACCAGCCGCAGGGACCGCTCGAGGAGTGCCCCGACGGGTTCCAGCGTGAGTTCGACCCGATTCTCGACATTCACATCGGCGTGATCACGTCGTCGCTCGGCGGCCACGGCTCCGACAACTGCACCGCGGCATCGGAGCTGAGCGAGAACGACGGCGGTCGTCTCATCAACCGTAACCCCGGCGGCGGCACCGTGCCCACCTACAGCGACAAGGGCTTCCTCGCCTGGGACCCGGACACGAACAACCCCGGGCACAACCCGCAGGGCGAGACCGACCAGGCGCTGCTCATCGAGAACTTGGGCAACCTGGTGGCCGGCGCGGGTGAGGTCGGCTGTGGTTTCGAGGCGACCCTCGAGGCCTGGTACCGGTTCCTCGCCGACCCGAACCCCTACGAGACCATCGAGATCGAAGGTGGCCGCGCCGTGCTGAAGGGCACCGACAACGCGCTCCTCACCCAGCGTCGTGACTTTCTCCGTCCCGACTCGCTGCTCGCGGTCATCATGCTGTCGGACGAGAACGATTGCTCGATCCGCGACGGCAGCAACTTCTACTTCGCGGCGCAGACCTACAACCCGAACAACCCCGCGCAGCTATACCGACTGCCCAAGGCGCGTTCGGAGTGTGCGACCGACCCCAACGACGAGTGCTGTCTCTCGTGCGGCCAGCCTCAAGGGAACTGCCCCGCCGACCCGGCCTGCGACGCCGACATGAACGGTGCGCCCGACGCCTTGGCGGCGGCGGACGACGACATCAACCTGCGTTGTTACGACCAGAAGCGTCGCTTCGGCATCGACTTCCTCTACCCGATCTCGCGCTACACGAACGCGCTGAGCCAGGGTGAGATTCAGGACCGCAACGGCAACGTCGAGCCCAACCCGCTGTTCGACGACCTCAACCCCGACGACGACAACAGCGCCGTGCGCGACACTGGCCTCGTCTTCGTGGCGGGTATCGTCGGCGTGCCGTGGCAGGACATCGCCCGCGTGGACGAGAACGGGAACCCGAACCTCATCACCGGTCAGGACTCCCAGGGCAACCCGGTTGGCGGCTTCCAGTCGGCGGCCGAGCTCGCGGCGAACGGCACCTGGGGACGCATCCTCGGTGACCCGACCTGCTACGCGACGGACGCGAGCTGCCTCCCCGGCGACCCGCTGATGATCGAGTCGACGGCCGTGCGCTCGGGCACCCAGCCCGTCACCGGCGACCCCGTCACCGACTCGGGCAGCCCGCTCGGCAACTCGGTCAACGGTCACGACTACGGCATCCCCGGCAAGGACGACCTCCAGTACGCCTGCATCTTCCAGCTCCCCACGTCGGTGGATTGTTCGACGGCGGGCGCCACCGAGTCTTGCGACTGCAAGGCCGGTGACACCGAGGACAACCCCCTCTGCTACGACGGTACCGCTTTCACCCAGACGCAGTACCGCGCCAAGGCCTACCCGGGCATTCGCGAGCTGCAGCTCCTGCAGAGCGTTGGCAACCAGGGCATCGTCGGTTCCATCTGCCCCGAGCAGCTGACCGACACCGGGCTCATCAACTTCGGCTACCGCCCCGCGGTCGGCACCATCATCGAGCGCCTCAAGCAAGCGCTCGGTGGCCAGTGCCTCCCGCGCTCGCTCACGCCGGACGTCGAGGGCAACGTGCCTTGTGTCATCATCGAGGCGCGCCGGATCCCGGATGCGGGCGCTTGCGAGGCGACCTGCAACGTCGCTGGCCGCAGCTTCATCGACCAGAGCGCCCCGGCGGTGCAGGCGGCGAAGCAGGACGAGCTGGCCGAGACGGCGGGCTGGAACTGCTTCTGCCAGATCGACCAGCTGCAGGGTGGCAACCGCGACGCCTGCCAGAACGACGCTTCCGATGCCCCGGTCAACGGCGACGGCGAGGCCGTCAACGGCTGGTGCTACGTCGACGCGGCTACCGTGCCGCGCACCGGCAACCCCGAGATCGTGGCGGACTGTCCGGCCACCGAGCAGCGCATCATCCGCTTCGTGGGTGAAGGCCAGGGCGCCAGTGGCGCGACCCTGTTCATCACCTGCTCCGGTGAGTGATGTGAAGGCTCGACGTCCACGCCGTTCTCTCCGGACGGCGTGAGGCACCCGATGAAGGCCCAGCCCCATGGCTGGGCCTTCGTCGTTCCATGGCTTGGGTCGACGACTCGCGCAGGCTCGGCTAACTCGGTAGCCCGGTGAGCGCGTCGAAGAAGAAGATCCTCATCATCGAGGACGAGCCGCAGATCGTGCTCGGTCTGACCGATGCCCTCGAGTTCGAGGGCTTCGAGGTCGTCTCTGCCGACTCGGGCAAGGTCGGGGTCTCACTGGCACGTCAGGGGCTCCCCGATGCCATCATTCTCGACCTCATGCTGCCCGACGCCAACGGGTTCGTGGTCTGTGAGCAGATCCGCCAGCTCGACCGACTGATCCCCATCATCATGCTCACGGCGCGTTCGAGCGAGGCAGACAAGATCCGCGGGCTCGAGGCCGGGGCTGACGACTACGTCACCAAACCCTTCAGCATCGGCGAGCTCATCGCTCGGATCCGCGCCATCTTTCGACGCACGACACGCCCCACCGAACAGGTCGAGGTGTTCGACGTCGGGCGGGCCAAGGTGTCGCTGGCCGCCCACACCGTGACCGTGGGCAAGACGGTGCACCAGCTGTCGTTCTACGAGGTGGGCCTCATGCGCCTCCTGCACGAGCGCGCGGGGCAGCCGGTCTCGCGGGACGAGATCCTGGTCAAGGTGTGGGGGATCGATGCCTCTCCGTCGAACCGTACCGTCGACAACTTCATCGTGAAGCTGCGGAAGAAGATCGAGAAGAAGCCCGACAAGCCGGAGCACATCCTCACCGTCTACGGCTTCGGCTACAAACTGGTGCCTTGAGGCGCTAGACCATGGGGGTGCATCCCCTCGTGCGAGCGGCCGTCGCGGTGGCGGCTCTTTCGGCCCTCGGGGCCCCGGCGCTGCTCCCCCCGCTGGCCGCGGGGGCGGCCGTTGCGCCGACAGCATCCGCAACGGTGGGGGAGGCGCTGACCGAACGTGGCTGTCCTGAGCGCAGCCTTTCGCTGCGAGACGAGGCTGGCAAGCTCCAGTGCGTGCCCTTGCCAGGGGCGGACGACCTTCGGCCGGATCGCGGCGCGCGCGGCCGGCGCCTCGCGCAGACCCGCATCGGGGACGCGCCGAGGCACTTCGAGACCTCAGCCGTGGCCGACCACGTGCCTCGGTTGCCGGATCGGCCGGAGGATTGGCGCAGCTACCAACTTCCCGTCGACCCCTTGGTCCGGGTTTATGCACCCGAGGAGAGTTTCGACGGCCGTCCCAGGCACGGCATCGAGCTGGCGGGGGAGCCAGGGGCCGCGGTGACGCTGGTCGACCTCGGGGAGCAAACCGGTGACGCGGAGGTGGTGCTGGTGGGCGAGCTCTACGGGGTCACGGTCGCGGTGCGTCAGCGTGTGCAGGGTCCGGCCGGGGAGCGGACCTACCTGGTCATCTATGGGCGTTTGGCGCGGCCCGGCCCCAGCATCGTCAATGGGGCCGAGCTCGGGCCGCTATCGGTCATCGGCTACCTCCACGACGAGGAGGAGCCCACCGTCTACGTCGAGGTGCGCGAGCAACAGGCCGAGGCCCGTCAGCCCGCGGCGCACCTCCATCAGCTCGTCGACTCGGGTCTCACGGTGGCCGTCGACCCCCGGAACGTCTTCCCGCTGGCCAAGAAGTAGGGCGTTGCGTGCTTGCAGCGGCCGTCTGCCGTTGATAGCTCCCTGCATGGTGACGACGAAGGCATCGCTGACCGACGCGCTGGATTCTCTGTTTCAGGCTGAGCGGGAGGCGCGACGCTGGCACGACGAGGTCGTGGCTCACGCCGAGTCCGACCGCGACGGCCTGGTTTCGCACTTGCGCGACGCGGTAGAGGCCGCGGCGGACGAGGAGGACGACGAGGGCAACGTGCGCCTGGTCGCCTTGGCGCGGCTGCTCGGCGAGCTGGAGGGGCCGGACGTGGCCGATCTGCTCATCGACGTGCTCGCGAGCGAGCATCCGGAAGCGCGTCGTGAGGCCGGTGAGCATCTTCAGGGGCTCGCCTTCGACCGCTTCAAGGAGGTCGCCCTAGCGGTCGAGCGGGCCCTGAAGCGGTTGCCCGGTGATTCGCCGGCCCTGGTCGAGCTGCCCTTCGTGCTCGTCGACGTCCCGGAGGGGGGCGTGGTGAAGCTGCTCACGATGTTCCTCGAAAACGAAGACGCCGACGTGGTCGCAGCCGCCATCGAGGGACTCGCCG
>JAUHZF010000483.1 GCA_030426145.1 Polyangia bacterium | reverse complement strand
GGCGGTCGGGACGAATGACGCGCGCCATGCCGGGGAGCTCGCGAGCGATGCCCCCCGCCACGCGGTAGCGGGTGGTCCCATCCAGTGAGAGGTGGAGCAGGCACGGCAGCTCGTACTTGCCCGGCGCCTCGCTCGCCCCGCTCAGGAGCTCGAGGGTCGCGTGGCGGTCGCCGATGATGGTCTCGGCGTAACGTGACAGGCGAGCCCCGTCGGCGACCTTCACCTCGCGCTCACAGAGGTAGTCGGGGCGGCCCTCGCCGGCCGTGCCCGGCTGGAGCGTGAAACGAGCGCCGTTGTGCTCGAGCCGCTCCTCTCCCATCAGCTCGGAGGGCGCGATGGGCTGCTGGATCCACTGTGCGCCCTCCCGTCGGGCCCGAATGAGCGGCCGCGCCTCCGGCACCCCTTGGCGCCTGCCTTTCCACCCGAAGGAGACCGTCTCCACGGCGACGCCCTCGTCGTCGAGCTCGATCACGTTGAACGACGGCCAGAGACGAGCCATGTCGCGCACGTCGGCGTTCGACCACTCCTGCGCGGTGCCAGCGCTGCCCGCGGAGACGAGCATCACGTCGCCGTGGTTCTCGAAGGTGCCGTCGAGGAGCCGCGCCGTGGCGTAGTGCTTGTGGCCGTGCAGCACCAGCACCGCACGACCCAAGGTGTGCAGGGTCGAGAGGGCCGTGCCGGCACCGAGCGCGGTCATGGTGAGCTCCTCACGGTCGGCGTGGGCGACCAGCCAGGGCAGCGCCTCCTCCACGCCCCAGCGGAGGATCTTGTTCTCCCCTTCGAGGATGATGGACTGAAGGTCGGTGAAGGGGGTGGGCACGAGGTGGTGGTGGAGCATCACCAGCACCGGCCACTCGGGTTGCGTGCGACCGATGCGCGAAGCGGCGTAGAGCAGGTCCTGCTGACGCAGCATGCCCCCCGCGCTCAGCCACCCGTGCGGCACGTAGGTCGAGTCGTAGACCACGATCCAGAGCGGCAAGCCGTGGTAGGCGGGGTCGACCACGTCGGCGAGGATGGGCCCCGCGGTCCCGTGCACCCAGGCCGCATCGCCCAGCTCGTCGCGCAGGGTGCGAAACAAGGTCTCGCGGTGAGGGCCGACCAGTCCGATCCGGCGCCGGTCGTGGTTGCCCGGCACGATCACGGTGGGGACGTCGACCCCCATCGCGCGCCGCAACCGCTCGTGCAGAGAGCAGAAGTGACGCACCGCCGCGTGAGGCTGGATGGTGGCCGTATCGAAGACGTCGCCCGTGATGGCGAGCAGATCGAAGTCGCAACCTCGGTTGGCCCGTTCGGCCGCCACCGCCGCCACGAGCGCATCGAAGATCGCCTCCTGCTCCACGGGTTCCTTGAGCAGGTGAAGATCGGAGAGATGGGCCAAGAGGGCCACGGGCCGGAGCATAGGCACCGGCGCGCCGCGCCCCGCGGCACCTTCGTGACAAATCGGCCACGAACCAGCGACGCCCACCGGGCCTTGCCTGCTCCAGGATCCCCGGTCAGGCTGAGCCAGCGATGAGCGCGGTCTCGACCTTGCAGAAGCTTCTCGAGCGGCGACGGATCTGCGTGCTCACGGGGGCTGGCTGCAGCACCCGCTCGGGGATTCCCGACTATCGCGGCCCCGAGACACGCCGACGGGCGCGCAACCCGATCCAGCACCGCGCCTTCGTTCGTGATGCGACCGCTCGCCAGCGGTACTGGGCGCGCAGCATGGTGGGGTGGCCGCGCTTCTCGCGCGCCGAGCCCAACGCGACCCACGGCTGGCTCGCTGCGGCCGAGGCCGACGGCCACGTCACGGGGGTCATCACCCAGAACGTCGACCGCCTCCACCACCGCGCCGGAAGCCGCCGGGTGGTCGAGCTCCACGGAACGCTCTCGGAGGTGCGCTGTCTCGCATGTGGCGTCGTCGAGCTCAGGGCCGACCTGCAGGAGCGACTCAAGATGCTGAACCCGGGGTTTGGGGCTCACGATGTAGAGCTCGCCCCCGACGGTGATGCGGAGCTCGAACGCGTAGCTGGCTTCGTCGTGCCCGCGTGTCAGGCCTGCGGCGGTGTGCTCAAGCCCGACGTCGTCTTCTTCGGAGAGAACGTGCCCGCCACCACCGTGGAGGCGGCTTGGCGTGTCTATGAGGAAGCCGAGGTCTTGCTCGTCGTGGGGTCGTCCCTCACCGTGTTCTCGGGCTATCGCTTCGTGCGACGGGCAGCCAAGGAGGGTCGGCCCGTCGGCATCATCAACCTCGGCCCCACCCGCGGCGACGGGGACGCGACCGTGGTCGTAGACGGCGAAGCGAGCACCGTGCTCGGCGAGCTGTGGGGCGCGCGGCTGCCGCAGCAGCTCGTAGGAGCGCCCCGCAAGAGCTCAGTTGTCGAGCGGTGAGGCCACCACCGTCGCGTGGGTGGTGGACGGCCCCGGCGGCAACCTGCGCACGGGCACGTCGAGCCGGTCGACCCTGACCACGTCGCCCCGTACCGGCACGACGACCACCCGACCCGCGAGGAGCGGACGGCCAGCGTTGGTGTCCTCCACGGTCTTGGCCTGCACGCCGGCGAGCTGCGCGAGCTGCGCGTAGGAGTCACCCGGCTTGGCGAGGTAGGGCTGGAATCGCACCTGCGGCGAGATGACCCGGTGCCGCGCTAGCGCGTCGTAAGACCGGATCCCCATCGCCTGGGCCTTGGGGTTGTAGAAGCGCACGTGCATGTGGGTGCGGTGCCCCCACGTGTGGCGGATGATGGGCTCGGGGTTGCGCGAGCGGAACTCGAAGATGCTGTTCAGCCAGTCGGCGTCCTCGCCGATGGAGAGCGCGTACTCTTTGACGAGCATCTGCACCCGCGTGGACATGAAGATGTACTCGACGTCGGTAAGCGTGATGAGCGCCTTGACGAAGGCCCAAGTGCGGGCCCGATCGAGCGTGTGCTTGGTCGCGGGGCGGTACCACTCGGCCCGCTCGGGCACGTAGTAGTAGCCGAGGTCGACGTCGCGGCCGGACTGATGGCTACGATGGGGGCGGAGTGGCCCGCCCTCCTGCCGGCTGAGGTGCCCGATGAACATCGGGTGCGAGTCCGGGAACTGCTCGACCACGGCGCCGATGGCCGTCGTGAGGTAGTGGATGGTCTCTTCGGTGCCCCAGGCGAGCTGGGGGATGATGAGCTGCCAGTGCTCACTCTCCGGCATGTGCACGCCGTTGATGAGCGCGCCGCCGTTGGGCTTGCCCACCGACATCGAGCCGAGCGAACCCAAGTCCTGGGCCACGCGAACCGACAGCTCCTTCTCATCGAGGCTGAGGCGCTCGACGAACTCGTCGACGGTCTCGACGAACGGGCCATTCTCCTCGGGCGGCAGCTCGGCCGACGCCGGCACGACGGCCGACGCGAGAGCTGCGGACGCATCCGCAGAAGCCAGCGGTGAAGCCGGCGATGCGTCGACGGGGGCGGCCTCCTCGATGCCCGGGGCCACGGCTTTGTTGGGGGCCACGGCTGGCGCGGGCGTGCCAGGGGCAACGGCCGGAGGCGCCGTACGACCCGGCGCACACGAGACCGCCGCGACAACCGCCAGCGCGGTCGCGGTCAGCCGCTGTGGCCAGTTATGGAAGCGTCCCGGACGCATGGTCGGCGGGACCCTAACCGACCTCTAGATGCCGTTCCAGCGAAAAAGCGGCGCCTCGGAACGCACCCACTCAGGCGGCACGGGTGCTCAGATCGGCCACTTTGACGCTCTGGCCGGGGAGCCAAGTACGGATTCTTTCGGCCAAACGTCGCGTGACGCGCGTGCCTTGGCGAGCAGCGAAGTCCCCCTCCGGGTCGCGCAAATCCTGCGCAAGCACCATGCCTTCGACGATCTCTTCCGCCGGCTTGAGGGTCGGTGGGCACAGGCGCACCCCCAACAAGACGTTGAACTCGAAGCCCTCGCCCGAGGCGAAGAGCACCTTGCGCGCGGGGTAAGCCATGAGGTCTGCCTCGATGGCTTCTGGGCTCATGCCCTGAGGCACACCACTGGCCAGCGCGAAGCCGTCGACCATGAATGAGGACTTGAGCGTGGCCATGACCATGTTGGCCACCTCCCCCATCACGTCGGCGAAGAAAGAGTCGTCGTCGAGGCCCTCGCCCATGAACGCTCGGCAAAGGGCAGCACAGTTCGGCGCATCGGCCACGACGGCCGCACCAACCTCCACCTCACGCTCGACATCGACCAGCTTGACCAGCGCCCCGACCGCGGGCTTGCGGGCGAGTCCCTGGCGCACGTCGACGGGCTGGCCGATGAACTCGTTGAGCATCTCCTGCATCACGTCGGCCGCATCACTGAAGGTATGGGTCTCGGTCACGCCGAGCGCCTCCAGGCTCAGACCCACCTCGCGACGCAGCACGTCGGCAGCTACCGCTCGAGCGTGCAGCAGGGCTGCCTTCGCAATGGCGTCGAACCGGCGCATCAGCCGCGTCGTCACCTCCCGGGGTTGCCACGGCTTGCGAACGAAGTCGTCGACGCCCGCCTCGAAGGCGTGGCTGACGTCGCGCGGCCGACAAGCGGAGCTCGAGTAGACGATGTGCACGTAGCCGAGCTTGCCGTTCTGCCGAAGCTGCCGGATGAACGCGAGAGGCTTGGCGGGGGCAACGACCACACCGGTGCTCGCCCCCGGTTGCAGGAGTGTCGTCTCGACCTCCTCCTCCGACACCAGCCACACGGGGAGCCCCTCATTCCTGAGCATGCCTTCGAGGCGCTGGGCCGACCCTGGATCGTCGTCGACGAGCACGATGCGGCGCCGAATCCGGTGGGGCGCGGGGACCCCCGTTACGCGGGTGCGTAGGCCGTCTTCGTAGTCGCGGGCTAGCTCTCGAATGCTCTTCACGGGTCGTGCCTCTTGGAGGTTGTGTCAGTGAACGGCGAGCCGTGCCGTGGCTTGAATTCTGGTCTCGCTGCGCCGGGCTCAAGTGGTCGCGCGCTTCGCCGTTCTCCGAGGCAACACCCCTCATGGCCTCCTCGCTGCAAATCCCAGCCGTAACCCCGTACAAGCGTGTCGGTGGCAAGCGGGCGCTCCGCGCACTGCTCAAGGAGATGCATCAGGCGCTGGCGACCGACCCGGTCACCGCTTCCGCCATGGCGGATGCCCCGCTCGATGCGCTACGCGAGCTGCAGCTCGAAGGATGGTGCAAGGCCCTCGGAGGACGTGGCCATCCTCAGCCCGAGATTTTGGGCCGCGCCATCGGCGACGAGTGGAAGCCGCACCACCGCCAACAGGCGGCCATGGTGCTCGAGCGGCTGCTCGATGCCCGCGGTCTTCCCCGGGGGCTCGCCCCCAACCTGATGGCCGAGGCCTTTCCGTCGGCCGCACCCAACACATCGCACGCCGAATCCGCGGCCACGCCGCCCCCACCGACGCCCGAATGCGAAGCGCGTGAAGCCCTGCCTGAAGAAGCACCGGCCGACCCGACAACGCCTGCAACAACGACGCCCGAAGGACCGAAACTCATGGCCAGCATCAGCCCCAAGCACCCGGAGAACGACAACGCACACTGGGGTTCTACTTCGACTCCCCAGGCGGGTGGCGCTCACCGCGCCATCCTGGACAGTCTGCCCTACAGCCTGATGTTCGCGGATACGGACAACGTCATCCGCTACGTCAACGCCCCCACCATGAAGATGTTGCGCCGGTTGGCTGCCCACCTGCCGTGTAGCCCCGACGAAGTGGTCGGCCAGAGCATCGACATCTTCCACCGCGACCCCGGACACAACCGGGGGATGCTGAGCAGCGCCCAGCTTCCCTTCCGCGGCCAGGTCGAGGTCGGCGGTGAGGTCCTCGCCATGGAACTGATCGGCGCCTTCGATGTCTCCGGCGCCCGCGTGGGCACCATCGTCAACTGGGACGTCGCGACCGATGCACTTCGGCTCCAGGAGGAGGCGGACGCCGCACAGAGACGCGAGAAGGAGCGCATGGATCAGCTCCAGGCCCAGGTCGAGCGCGCGACGGCGGTCGCGAAGGCCGCGGCCGACGGCGACCTCACCCAATCGGTTCCCCCCTGCGGCGACGAGCTCCTCGACGCCATCGGCTACGCCCTCAACGCCCTCATGGAGGGCCTGCGCCAGAACATGGCGCAGATCTCTCACAACGCCGACTCGCTCGGGAACGCAACAGAGGCGCTCAAGGGCACCTCCAAGCAGATGCTCACGCAGTCGGACACGACCTCCAGCCACGCGGCCACGGTCGCGAGCGCTTCCGAGGAAGTGAACATCAACATCCAGACCGTCGCCACCGGCACCGAGGAGATGACGGTCTCCATTCGTGAGATCGCCAAGAGCGCGAGCGAAGCGGCCCGCGTCGCCGCCCGCGGCGTAGAGGCAGCCGAAGAGACCAACCAGACCGTCGCCAAGCTCGGCGAGAGCAGCGCGGAGATCGGCAAGGTGGTCAA
>JAUHZF010000075.1 GCA_030426145.1 Polyangia bacterium | reverse complement strand
GCATGCTCCCCAAGCCAGTCGTCGTCGACATGGCCACCGTGGCCCAGGAGCCGATGGAGGTGACGATCGACGAAGACGGTAAGGCGCGTGTCATCGACCGCTACGTGGTCAGCGCCCACCTCACCGGTCGGGTGGCGCGAATCGAGCTCGACCCCGGTGACGAGGTCAAAGAGGGCGACGTGGTCGCGCGTATCGTGCCCCTCGATCCGCCCCTGCTCGACGACCGCACCCGTAGCCAGTCCGAGGCACGCGTGGCCCAAGCCCAAGCGGCTCGGGCCCAGACAGCGGCTCAGATGACCCGAGCCAAGGCATCCCGCGAGTTCGCCACCACCGAAGCGAAGCGCGCCCGTGGGCTCTTCGAGAAGGGGGCCATTCCCCAGCAGAAGCTGGAGCAGGCCGAGATGAGTGAGCGCACTGCCAAGGCGGAGTACGAGTCGGCCAAGTTCGCGTCTCGGGTGGCTGCCTATGAGCTCGAGATGGCGCGTGCGGCCCTCGGCCACCTCGACAAGAAGCACGGCCCCGGCGACCAGCTCGAGGTGCCGGCCCCCGTGTCTGGACGCGTGCTGCAGGTTCTCCAGGAGAGCGAAGGGGTCGTACAGCCGGGAACCCCCTTGCTGAGTGTGGGTGACCCGGGCGCGCTCGAGATCGTGGTCGACGTGCTCACGAGCGATGCCGTGAAGATCGCCCCCGGGGCACGCGTCGCCATCGATCGCTGGGGCGGGACCTCGGTCGAAGGACGGGTTCGACGCGTCGAACCCTCTGCCTTCACACGGCTGTCCGCACTTGGGGTTCAAGAGCAACGGGTCAACGTCATCATCGACCTCACCGCCCCTCACGCGACATGGGCGAGCCTAGGCGACGGCTATCGGGTCGAGGCGCACATCACCATATGGGAGAAGGCCGACGCCCTGACCGTTCCCGTCAGCTCGGTCTTCCGGCATGAGGGCGGTTGGGCCGTCTACCGCGTCGACGGTGACACCACGCATCTCGTCGCCGTCGAGCTCGGGGAGCGCAATGGCCGCGTCGCACAGATCGTGTCTGGTCTCGAGGCGGGGCAGACCGTGGTCATTCACCCCAGCGATCGCATTCGTGACGGGGTGCAAGTCGCCGCCCGCTGATCGGAGGTAGCGATAGGTCGAGGCCCGACCAGTCACACCGGGGCGTCGATGCCCATGTCGCGGATCTTCTTGTAGAGGGTCGTGCGCGAGATCCCGAGGATCTGCGCCGTGGCTTTGATGTTGCCGCGCTGCTCGCGCAATACGCGATTGATGTGGTCGCGTTGGATGTCCTCCAGCGTGCTCAGGCTCGTGAACTCCCCAGTGTCGTCGGGGGGGATGCCGCTCTCGGGCGGCACATCACTGAGGAGCTCGACCTCCGGGAGGTGCTCGGTGCCGACCACGCCACCGCCGGCCATGACCATGGCCCGCATCATCACGTTCTCGAGCTCGCGTACGTTGCCCGGCCAGTTGTACTTCTCCAGCTGCGCCAAAGCCTCGGCGGTGATCGATGGCGACGCACCACCCGCACGCCGGAAGCGCTGCACGTGCATCTCCATGATCGCTTCGGCGAGGTACTTGAGGTCGCCCTTTCGCTCCCGCAGCGAGGGCACGCGAATGGGAAAGACGGCGAGGCGATAGTAGAGGTCCTCGCGAAAGGTGCCCGCTGCGACCATCGCCTCGAGATCGCGATTGGTCGCGCTGATGAGCCGGTAGTCGCTCGACCGCTGCATCGGGTCGCCGAGCCGCGTGAAGGTGCCCTCTTGGAGGAACCGCAGCAGCTTCACCTGGTTCTGAAGACTCAGGTCCCCGACCTCGTCGAGGAAGAGGGTACCGCCGTCGCAGCGCTCGACGAGCCCGACGTAGTCGGAGACCGCGCCCGTGAAAGCGCCGCGCACGTGACCGAAGACCTGCGACTCGAACAGCGTCTCGGTGAGGGTCGCGCAGTTGACCGCGCCGAAGAAGGCCTTCCGACGGGGACTGATGTCGTGAACGGCACGGGCCACGAGCTCCTTGCCGGTCCCGGTCTCGCCCCCGATGAGCACCGGCACGTCGATGCGCGCGACTTGTCGAACCAGCTCGAAGACGACCTGCATCTTCGGGTCGACGCCGATCATGCCGCCTAGGAGGTGGTGACGAACGTGACGCTCTCGTCGCACCTCGTCGGCGTGCTCGTCCACGAAAGCGATGAGGCGCTTGTAGACGTCGGGGGGCATCGTGGTGCTCATGCGATAACGCGAGCCGTCGAACTCGACGATGCCGTTGCGAACCATCGGCGCGAGGCAGGCCTCCACGTCTTGGCGGTAACGTCCGGTGCGGAGGATCGCGTCGTCGAGGGTGAGCCCGACCTCCCCCAGGTCGATGAGCTCGGCGGCGAGTCGAAGCCGCAACGGCGACGACAGCTCGTGCTCGAGCTGACCTCCGAGGCCGATGCGCCACTGCCGCGCCCGGTCGACGTTGGGGGTGGCGCTGTTGGCGAGGAGGCGCAGGAGCCCCTCGTCGCGACGTGTGAAGACCCCTTCCTTCCCGCTGCTCGCCGCCAACACCCCCGCCACGGCCCCACCCACCAACATGGGAACGGCCACGAGGGAGCACACCGGAAACCCAGGGTCGTGGTCCCCGTAGCGATCGTCCTGGCGCACATCCTCGATGCGGGCGCTGCGACCTGTGTCCCGCACCCACTCCGCAAGCCCCTTGCCGAAGTCGAGGGCCACCTCGTCGGTCGCCCCCCGACCCGCCCGGGCCCTCGACACCAGCTTCTCCCCGGTGTCGTCGAGCAAGAGGATGGCCGTGTGGTCCGCCGGCAAGAGCTCCAGGGCGCCATCGGCCACATGCTGCAGCGCCGCCTCGAGATCTGTTTCTTCGGTCAGCTCCCAGGTCAGCTCAAGAAGCCGATCCAACGGTCGTTCATCCATGTCGCAGGGACCAGTCTACGCAGGCTCCGTTCCCACTCCAAGCACGCTGTCTAGATATTGAACATTCGTGCCAACATGTCCCGATTCAAGTCAGATAACCTTTCCTGTCCACCCCTGTATGGGATGCGACAGCGCCGTTCAAAGGTCGTGAAGCGGTCGCAATCACGGCCTACCCTCACGGAAAGTGGCAGCTTTCCGGTGGTGGGGCGCCACGAGCCTCAGCCCGGGGTCGACTACCCGCAGGACGAAGCCGACCTCGACGAGATGTTTCCGGCCGAGGTGGATGTGCACCGCTACCTGGAGCGAATTCGGTACCCGCGGGGTTTCGCCTGCGCCGCCTGCGGCGACCGCGCGACCCCATGGCGCAGCGGCACGGGTCTGCTCGCTTGCAGCGCCTGCCGCCATCCAGCCCCGCTGCGGGCGGGCACCCTCTTCCAGAAGAGTCCGATCCCCATGCGCCAGTGGCTGCGAGGGCTCTGGATGCTCACGGCGTCCGAGACGAGCGTCGCGGCGACCGACTTCGCCCAACGGCTCGGGGTCGACGAGGCCGAGGCGCGCCGGCTCCTGGGTCACGTTCGGGCGGCCATGTCACGCGCTGATGCGCCCCCTCTCGAGGGTCACGTGTACGTCGCAACCTCGCGCCTCGCGCGGGAAGAAGGTCGACCGAACGCCAGCTCTCCGCTCATCGCGATGGCGGTGGACGTCGAGATGGCGCATCGACCGCGGGTTCGGCTGCGGCAGCTGGAGCGGGTCACATCCCGGGAGATCCAGAGATTCGTGGTCGATGCCGTCGCTCCATGCAGCAAGGTGGTCACGGCGCCGTGGCGAGGCTTCTCGCTGCTCACCGACAGCGGCTACGAGCACGAGGTTCGCGACCGTCCGCCGAGCAAGACGACCGGAGCCCAAGGCGACCTAGGTCCCGGGGACGTCTGGGCACTGCTTCGCCGGTGGGTGTGGTGGAGCGACGCAGACTTCGAGCGGGACCTGCAACCCGCGCTGGACGAGTTCACCTTTCGTTTCAACCGCCGGCACTATCGACCGGGACAGCTGTTCTACCGCCTGATGAGGGTCGTGACCGAGGTCGACGAGGACGGCACCACGAGCGCCCCGCCGCACTGCGCCGCGAGCTGAGCTTGCCCCTCCAGGAAGGGCACGGCTAATTGTAGGGCGTGCGTCGCATCGTCGTGGCCATGCTGCTGGGGCCCTTGCTCGCCCTGGTCCTGCACCTGGCGCGCGGCAGCCTCGCGTTGGCCCAGGCTCCGAGCGCGACCGCCACCGCCACGGCCACCGCCACGGTGGCCCCCCCTCCTCCGCCAGCGCCCAAGCCGCCGCCGTCCCCGGAAGTGGATGCCCTCCGCGAGCGTGAGGCCGAGCTGCGCGCGCTCATGAAGGGCACCCTCGACCTCGCGATCGAGCCGCCCGACCTGTTCGAGGGTCTCGACCTGTCCAAGGCGACCGCGATCGCGGTCGAAGTCCGCCGCATCGAAGCCGTGCTCGCAGCGGCCAAGAGGGACGTGGAGGCCCGCACTCGCGCGGAGAAGGCAGCCGAAGGCGGCGGGGGAGGCGGAGGCGGCGGAGGTGGTGCCCCTCCCGAGCTCCCGCCCCTCGACCCCGAGGAGCAGGCCCTTTGGGAAGCGCAGCTCGCGCTCGACCGCGCCAAGCTCGACTTCTTGTCCGCGAGCGTCGAGCAACGCACCCAATGGCTCGACCAACATCGCGAGCGCCAGCTGCAGGCCAACGAGGCCCAGAAGAAGCAGCAACAGGCCGAGGCCCAGAAGCGCGAGGCCGAAGCCGCGCTCGAAGCGGCCCGCGAGGCCGAGCGACGCGCACAGAACGAGGCGCAACGTCGGGTCACGGGCGAGATCCGCCGGCTCGCCGAGATTCGGGTCCAGAACAGCCAGTACCTCGACTCGCTGCTGCAACGCGAACGCGCGCTCGAGACGCCCCTCGAGACGCTGCTGAAGCGGGAGCGAAAGGTCGAAGAGCTGCTCGAGACCCGAAGCGTGGACACCGCCGTGGCCGACGGCCTCTACGTCGACGTCGATCAGGCCCTCTCCAGTCGGCGGGCCGAACTCGCGGCGCGGCTGAAGATCTATGCGGCGAACGAGACCGAGGTGGTCCCGGTCGGTGAAGACCCGCTCGCCGACCTCACCCTGGTCGACACCAGCCAGGTGACGACCGAACGTGGCGAGGTCGCGGCCGAAGCGGCGAAGATCCGCATCACCGAGCGCGACCTCCTCGCGCGCGAGGTCGACGTTCTGGTGCAGGTCACCCGGGGGCTCAACCGCTTACGATTGCGACTGTTGCCCCTCGTGCCCGAGTCGCGCCGGGCGCCGCTCTTCGACTTCGGGGCCAAGGGGCGCGCCCAGGCCAACGCCGAGCTCGATTTGCTCGCCACCGTGTTGCGCTACCACTTCGCGGTCAGCACCAAATGGGTGCAGCGTCTGCCCGAGACCGACCCCGAGGATCGCATCGCGGCGTCTTGGCATGCCTTCAAGATCATCGCCGCGCTCCTGCTCTTCTACCTTTGGACCCGCCGCGCGGAATCGCTGCTGACGAGCTGGCGCCAGCGCGAGATCGAGCTGAGCCGCAAGAACCGAAAGCGCCGAAGCCTCGAGGGATTCGTGCGTTTCGTGCAGCGCGTGCGGCGCTCGGTCGAGCTCCTCGTCCTGTTCTTGGTGGTGCGGGCGCTGCTTCCCGACCGCGCGACGAAGCTCGACGAGGTGCAACTGGTCGAGATCGTCCTGTGGTGGACGCTCGGCGAGGTGGTGGTGGTCAACCTCGTCAATGCCATCTTCGCGCGACAGCGTCGGCTCCAAGGCACCACCGACGAGAAGATCAACGCACTGCGACTCAAGTCGCTTCACTTCGTGGGCCGGTGGGTGGTCGTGTTCGGGCTCACCCTCGGCCTCACCGAGCAACTGGTCGGGCGCGGCACCATTCACCATTGGGTGAAGCTGGTGAACATGTATTCCACCATCCCCGTGTTCGCGGTGGTGCTCCATTGGTGGCGACCCATCATCTTCAAGCGCATCGAAGGCATGGGCGCCAAGAATGCCGTGCTGGCGTGGGTGGGCAAGCACCACACCGGCGCCCTCGCCTATCCGGCCGCCGCCCTCGGCGCCAGCTACCTCCTCGCGCGCTCCGTCTACCGCATCCTGCGCGGCTACCTCGGCGGCTACGAGCTCGTGCGACGCGCGCTCGCCTATTGGTTCCGTCGGGAGCTGTCGAAGAAAAACGAGGGCAAGACCACCGAGGACCTCAGACCCCTTACCGGGCCCGCCTACGATGCCTTCGACCCCGAGCGGCTCGCCGAGGTCATCGTGCCCAGCGTGGCCGACCCCCAGCTCGACGACGTCATTCGCCGGATCGATCTGCCGGGCGGCGGCGTCTACGCCATCGTGGGCGAGCGCGGGGCCGGCAAGAGCAGCCTGCTGCGCCGCATTCAGGAGTCGTGCAAGACGCGCTTCATCGATTGCCCCGAGAACGTCGACACCTTCTTCGCCTTGCTGCGCGAAGCCTACGATCAGCCGCGCGACGTGGCACAGGACGCGCTCGTCGACGCGGTCGAGCAGCTCGGGGACGACACCGCCCTCCTCATCGACGACGCCCATCACCTCATCCGGCCGGAGATCGGCGGTCTCGACGACTTCGAACGGGTCCTCGAGCTCGCGCGGCTCTCCAGCGTGCACGCCTGCACCTGGGTTTTCTGCCTCGACTCGGTCATCTTCCAATACTTCGAACGAGCGCGCGGCGCGCGCCCCCTCTTCGACGACGTCATCGCCCTCTCCCACTGGTCCGAAGAAGGGATCACACGCCTTCTTCGTCAACGGACCGAGTCCGCTGGCCTCCAGCCCCGCTTCGAGCGACTGCTGCGCGAACACGAGCTCGGAGGTGATGCCAGCGAGCGCCACCAGGCGTTGCAACGAGCGGAGGTGAACTACTACCGACTGCTCTGGGACTACGCCAATGGCAATCCCGGCGTGGCCCTTCAGTTCTGGCGGGACTCCCTCTGCCTCGATGACGAGGACCGCTGCTGGGTACGACTCTTCGAGCCCCCGAGTACGAGTGACATCGAGTCGCTACCCGACGAGGCCATCTTCGTCCTGCGCGCGGTGGTTCAGCTCGAGCTCGCCCGCGTGCCGGACATCGCGGCCGCCACCATGCTCACCGAGAGCCGCATCCGCGACGCGCTCCGCTACGCTCTAGCGCGGGGCTACGTCACCGAGCGCGCTGGCCGCTACCGCGTCGAGTGGCGGTGGTTCCGCGCCATCACCTCCGTGCTTCAACGAAGGCACCTCCTCACCTCCCGCTGAAGGCCCCTCCGATGCGCCATCGCCTCGTCTTTCTCGTGTTCGCCGCCGCGCTCCTCGTCACCACCGATGCGGCCGCGCAGGACATGCCCCAGAGCGACGACCTGGTGAAGCTCATCGGCTTCATCCGCCCTCTCGGGGTCTTCATGTCGGTGTTCGTGGTCATCGGCGGCAACCTGCTGCTGCGCTTCGTCACGGACAGCGCGCAGAAGATCGCCGAGCGGTTCCCCGCGCGACGGCTCTTGGCTCAGAAGGCCGAGTCGATCCTGCGCTTCTCGCTCTACATGACGGTCGGCCTCACCGTCATGGGGCTCAGCTTCGAGATCAATACCGAGACCCTACGCCTCGTCGCCCTGGTCTTCGGCTTCGGCATCGGCCTCGCCATGAAGGACGTCGCGGCGTCGGTCATCGCGGGGATCACGATCATGTTCGACCGCCCGTTTCAGGTGGGCGATCGCGTCAACTACGCGGGCGAGTACGGCGACATCATCCAGATCGGTCTCCGCAGCGTGCGCATGCGAACCCTCGACGACAACATCGTCACCATCCCCAACAACAAGATCCTCACCGAGGTCACCTCGAGCGGGAACTACGGGGCCCTCGACATGCAGGTCTCGGTCGACTTCTACGTGGGGGCCGACCAGAACGTCGAGCTCGCGGAACGTATCGTGCGCGAAGCGATGCTCACCAGCCGCTACGTCTTCCTCGACAAGCCGGTGGTGGTGCTCGTCAGCCAGGAGATCGTCGCCGACATGGTGGTGGTGCAGCTCCGTGCCAAGGGCTACGTGCTCGACACCCGCTACGAGAAAGCCTTCCAGACCGACGTCTGTAAGCGTGTGCTCCGCGCCTTCCCGGAGTACGGCGTTCTTCCGCCCGCCGCCTTCGAACGCGCGGTGCGCCCCGACCACATTCCCCACCGCGTCCTCGCCTCATGAAGCTCCATCTCGTCGACGGCACCTACGAGCTCTTTCGCGCCTTCTTCGGTGCCCCCTCGGCCGCGGGACCCGACGGTCAGGAGGTCGGGGCGACCCGCGGTCTGATGCGCTCGATGGCCCAGCTCTTGAGCGAACCCGACGTCACCCACGTGGGCATCGCCTTCGACACGGTGATCGAGTCGTTCCGCAACCAGCTCTTCGATGGCTACAAGACGGGCGCCGGGCTCGACGAGCGGCTCTTCTCGCAGTTCCCTCTCGCCGAAGAGGCCACCGAAGCCATGGGCATGTGCGTCTTCCGCATGGTCGACTTCGAGGCCGACGACGCCATGGCGAGTGCAGCCGCGCAATGGGGAGAGCAGGTCGAGCAGGTGGTGCTCTGCTCACCCGACAAAGACCTCGCGCAATGTGTGACCGGCGAGCACGTCGTGTGTCTCGACCGCATGCGGAAGAAGTGGCTGAACGAGGCTGGTGTGCACGACAAGTTCGGCGTAGCGCCCGCCTCCATCCCCGACTACCTCGCCCTCGTCGGCGACAGCGCCGACGGGATCCCCGGTATTCCCAAGTGGGGCGCCAAGAGCACGGCCACTCTACTCGCCCACTACGGCCACCTCGATGCCATCCCCGACCATGACACGGAATGGGCGGTCAAGGTGCGCGGTGCCAAGGGTTTGGCCGAGAACCTCGCGGCTCAACGCGAGAACGCCGAGCTCTACCGCACCCTGGCCACACTGCGCCGCGACGTTCCGCTCGGCGTCGAGCTCGACGACTTAAGGTGGACCGGGCCCGCGTCCGGTCTCGATGCCTTCCGCGAGCGGATCGGCCTCCGTCGCCTCACCCTCCCAGAGCCCAAGAACGGATGACGACGCCGCTGAGGCTCAGGGATTGCCGGGAGGGCTGCCGGATGCACGGCGAGCCCGACCCCTACTGCCGGTAGCTGCACGTCGCCGTGCATTCGCTAAGATGCGCCGTGATGGAAACCCACGCCGACCCTTACGCGGCACCTCCGCCGGAGGCTCCCGTGCCCCCACCCGAAGCGCCGGCGCCACGCCGGGGACGGGTCCAGCGGGTCCTGGCCGCGTTGTTGCTCGGTCTCATCGCGGTGAATGTGGGTCTGCTGGCCTGGCTCCTCAATCGCTCCCAGGATCAGCAGCCCAAGACCGCCACCCCGCAGCTCCCCACCTTCGAGATCACCCTCGGCAAGGGCGTCGACCCCAGTCCCTTGCCCAACGACCTCTCGAAGAGCGAGCAGCGAAACATCGAGATCTTTCGCCGTGCGGCACCGTCGGTCGTCTTCATCACGAACCTGTCGGTGAGCCGCGGCTTGCTCAGCCGCAAGGCCACGGCCATCCCCAAAGGAACGGGCTCGGGGTTCGTCTGGGACGATGAAGGCCACATCGTCACCAACTTCCACGTCATCCGAGGTGGTAACGCGGCCAAGGTCACCTTCGCCAACCAGAAGGAGTACGACGCGCGCATCGTGGGTACCGCGCCCGACAAGGACATCGCGGTCCTCAAGATCGATGCCCCCAAGGCCGAGCTGACCCCGCTCCCCCGCGGGGCGTCGGCCAACCTCGTGGTCGGCCAGGAGACCTTTGCCATCGGCAACCCGTTCGGCCTCGACCACACGCTGTCCACGGGCGTGGTGAGCGGCCTCGAGCGCGAGATCGATTCCTTGGTCGGACGGCCCATCTTCGGGGTCATTCAGACCGACGCGGCCATCAACCCGGGAAACTCCGGCGGTCCGCTGATGGACTCGGGCGGCCGACTCATCGGCATCAACACGGCCATCTACAGCCCTTCGGGTGCGAGCGCCGGCATCGGCTTTGCGGTGCCCGTCGACACCGTGACGCGCATCGTTCCCCAGCTCATCGAGCACGGAAAGGTCATCCGTCCCGGACTCGGCATCACGTTCGACCCGGTGTTGAATCAACGCACGGGCCTCAAGGGCGTGATCATCCTCACCATCCAGCCCGACTCGGCCGCCGACGAGGCGGGGCTCAAGCCGACCATGCGTGACACCCGCTCGGGCGAGATCATCCTGGGCGACATCATCCTCGAGATCGACGGCGAGAAGATCGAGACCGAGAAGGACCTCTTCAAGCTGCTCGACAACAAGCAGGTTGGCGACACGCTCGCGATGAAGGTTCGGCGCGGCGACGAAGAGAAGTCCGTCGAGGTGACCCTCAAGCCGCTCCCCACCGAGTAGGCGCCTTCCCAGGTGTGCAGCGACGCGCACAGGTGACCGTGGGGACGCTCGTAAACCTGGGCACTTAGACCACGGCACACGGGTTGCCACGTCTCGGGGCACAACCCTTACCGAGGGAGGCCCCATGACGGACCCCACCTTTGCCCAGCATTTTCTTCGCCAGCTCCTGACCGGTCTCGGGGTGGCGGTCGGCCTCGGCGGCTGCTGTCTCGAGCAGACCGACACCATCTGCATCGACGCCGACACGGCGGAGTCCTGCCCCGACCCCGAACAGGTTCGGCAAGAAGAAGGCGCCGAGTCGGCGGACGCGGCCGTCTTCTTTCCCGAGCGCCGCTACGTCTTCGATGGGGAGGCGTACGTCGAGCCTTCGACCTGCTGCTACGACGTGAGCTACGGCGTGCAATGCGATGCGCCGTCCGGCATGGGCAGGCCATTCCTCGCGGCCGGGAGCTCGTTGAGAGCAGGGACGAGACCCGACGTGAACGGGCACTGGGCGAGCGCGCTGTCGGTGGGAAGCGTCGATGTCGAGCGAGCGCGGCGGTGGCGCGAGCGCGCTTGCATGGAGCACGCGGCGGTGGCGTCTCTGGGACGCTTCGCCCTCGAGCTCATGGCCCTTGGCGCCGAGCCCGAGCTGGTGGCGGCCGCACATCGAGCTGCCGCCGACGAGGTGGCCCACGCGCGCCTCGCCTTCGGGCTGGCCCGGGCCTTCGGCGGCGCGGCCGTCGCGCCGACCGCATTTCCCTTTCCCGAAGCCCAAGTGCCCTTGGCCCGCGATCGGGTCGAGCTCGCGGTCCGCACGGTGCACGAAGGCGCCATCGAGGAGACCCTGGGCGTGATCGCGCTCTCCGAAGAGCACGCCACGTGCACCGATCCCGTCGAGCGTCGCGTGTTGGGCGCCATCCTCCGCGACGAACGTCGTCACGCCCTGCTCGCGTGGCGCACCCTGCGCTGGGCCATCGAGACGGGAGGCGCCCCGGTGCGTTCTGCCGTGCGCGAAGCCTTCGCACGCGGGCGCGCCGCAGTGGTGAAGACGCCCGACATGGAGCGGGCCTGGCGCGAGGTGGTGGAGCCATGCATCGCCGCTTGTTGATGGCCTGCGTGCTGGCCTTGCTCGGTCTGCCCACCTCGGCCGAGGCGGCCGAGTCCATCGACGTCAGCCGCGAGCGCCTGGACGTAACGGCCGATGCGTCTCCCACCGAGCCTCGCCATCCCAGCATCGGATTCGAGATCCGCTTTGGCTCTGGCGCCACCTTTCCCATGGCACCGGCGCCCTTGGCCAAGAGCCTGCGCGAGGCGGGGCACGACCCCATCTCACCGGTCACGCCACGGCTCGACACCTATCTGGGATTGGTGGCGGGACGATTCTCGCTCGGCCTCGACCTGGGGGCGAGTCTCGACGCAGGCCCCACCGACGACCACCGACACACGACCGGTAGGGCCTTCGCCGTGCTCGGCGTTCGCGCCTTCGACGGGTCCCGTTTCGGGGTCACCCCCACCCTGGGTATCGGGTTCATGACCCAAAGCTTGTGCTTCCGCCGGCCCGGCAACCAGGCCGCAGACGCTTCGGCGCCTGCCTTCGAGCAGGTGGTGCAGAGCCCGGGTCCAAACACCTGCCTACGCAGCAGTGGACCGGCCCTGAGGGTAGGGGTCGGCTTCGACTACGATCTGCTCTTGCCCGAGGACGACGGTACCGTGGCTGGCTTTCGCTTCCGCCTCGAGCCCGGTCTCGAGATCCCTCTCCAGGGCTCCACCTGGGAGGGTGGGCACCCCGCCCTCGACAGCTTTGCGGGTCCGAGTGGCCCCCCGCTCAATGCCTTCGTCGCCCTCTCGATCGGCGTGTTGATAGGGCGTTAGCCAATCACGGCTAGCCAGGGACAATGCCATTCGGATAACGGGAGGTGTCAGCAGTGCGGCCACGACGAAGCCCGCGCGAGGTTCGAGGTTCGAGGTTCGAGGTTCGAGGTTCGAGGTTCGAGGTTCGAGGTCGAGAACGAGAGCGAGGACGAGGTCGAGGACGAGAGCGAGAACGAGAGCGAGGACGAGCCAGTGCTTTTCCGAACGGCATTGGTTCTAGGGAGGGAGCTCGGACGGGGACTTCACGACGTGCCCGCGTTCGGCGGGCACGTCGTGGAAGGCGCAAAAGCCGAGCGACAAGACGACAGCACCCTTGAACAGAGGCCCCTGAACACGAGACCACTATGACGTGTTATGCTGTGCGGATCGAGGTACGACGATGAATGCATTGCGCTTGAGCTTGGTTGGGTTGGGGCTGTTGTCACTCGCGGGGGGCATGGCGGGCGGCTGCTCCGCGGCCACCATCGAAGAGGACGACGGCGGGACCACCACCACCACCACCACGGGCTCCACGGGCACCGGTGTCACCACCGGCGGTGGCAACACCGGGACCGGGGGCCAGGGCGGCATGGGCGGTGACCCGGGCCCGTGCGGGATGGACTGCGGCGCCATCAATGCGCCTACGTGCTTCGAGTCGGTCTGCAACGACGGCACCTACCCCGGGCCCGTGGGCTCGTGCGTCGTGGTGCCGGAAGACGCGGGCATGGCCTGTGACGACGGGCTGTTCTGCACCGTGAACGACGCCTGCGACGGCACCGGCGTCTGCACGGGCGGTGGCGCCAACGACTGCGGCATGACCGCGGCCGAGTGCAACGAAGTCGTCTGTGACGAGGTGAGCAAGAGCTGCAGCGACCAGGCTCTGGCCAACGGCACCACCTGTACGACGACCGACCTCTGTCTCACGGGCACCACCTGCACCAACGGGCTCTGCGGTGGCGGCACGGCCAAGGATTGTTTCTTCGAGCCGGTCCCCAGCGAGTGCTTCGTGTCGACGTGCAACCCGATGAACGGCATGTGCGAGCCGCAGCCCGGCAACGACGGGCAGGCCTGCACCGATCAGAACGACCTGTGCAGCGTGGGCAACACCTGTGCGGCGGGCGTCTGCTCTGGTGGCGCACCCATGGACTGCTCCCACCTGACCCAGGGGTGTGTGCTCGGCGTGTGTGATGCCATGAACGGCAACTGCACGACCATGGCGGTGATGAACGGCGGCATGTGCGACGACCTCGATGCATGCACCACGGGCGAGCTCTGCACCAACGGGACGTGCGGCGGCGGCTCGCCGGTGACCACCTGCACCGGCATGACGGCCGACGGCTGCTGTCCGTCGACCTGCACCCCCGTCAACGACATTGATTGCGCCTGCGGACTCGACAAGATCATCATTGCCGAGAACCACATCGGGACCGACTACGCGGTCCTGCAAAACCCCACCACCTGTGCCCTCGATCTCGGCGGCATGGAGGTGGTGTTCGACGACTCGAGCCTCAGCGACCTCACCTTCGTCATCCCGGCCAACACCATGGTTCAGCCTGGCGCCACGCTGCTCCTCACCGAGTCCTCGTCGCCTCCCCCGGGCGGCATCTACGTCGGGGGCAACATCTTCTTCAGCGGCACCCGCGGCGGCGCCATCCTCCTCTGCGACGGCTCGTGCAGGAAGGCGGCGCGCCGCCGCCCCCGCCCCCGGCGGGCATCACCTTCAACCCAGGCCCGATCCTCGGCGTGACGAGCGCCAACGAGAGCACCACGAGCCACCTCCGGGCGGCCACCAACGGCCAGGCGCCGAACTTCGTGCTCGCCGATTGGACCACCGGACCCAAGACCCAGCCCTGACCTCTCGGGCGCCTCATGCCCGAAGCGCCCGTGGGCCGGCATGCCCTCGGGCGCCGCAGCCCCCCACATCGATTCTTTGCGAGGCGGGACCCCCTTGGTCACGATGGCTCCCTCGACCTCACCTCAGACCACACTCGCGCACGTGGCGCTGGAGGCCGACCGAAGAAAATCCGCGAAAGGTATGCGTCTGCGCAGGGCAGCAGCGGCCAGCTTTGGTAGG
Source organism: Polyangia bacterium (assembly GCA_030426145.1). Taxonomy (GTDB): domain Bacteria; phylum Myxococcota_A; class Polyangia; order Polyangiales; family Polyangiaceae; genus JAPYTK01. Next base: position 15,662 of record JAUHZF010000075.1, on the reverse strand, counting down.
GAAGTAGGATGCGTATCCTCTCGCGTCTCGTTTGGCTGCTCACCCTGGCCTTTGCGCTGGGTGCATGTGGAGGTGCTGCCAACCTCCCCGGAGCCGGGGACTTTCCCGCCACGGCCCCCATCAAGCGGGAGGTCAACGACGAGGACGTCGGCGTCGAGGTCGAGCTTCACAAGACCGAGTATCGATTGAAGAAGGACGGTGGCTTCGCCCGACGGACGACGCAGCGCTACCGCATCACCTCCGAGCAGGGCGTGCGGGGCTGGGGCTACGTCTCGGCCCGCTACGCCCCCTGGTACGAGAAGCGACCCGTCATCACCGCCACCGTCACGACCGCCGACGGCAAGGTCACCAAGCTCGACCCGTCGACCATCTCCGACGCCGCGGCATATCCCGACGCGCCCGACATCTACAGCGACAATCGCTTGCTCCGCGCCCCCTTGCCCAACGTCGGGGTCGGCGCGGTGGTGGAAGAGATCATCGAAGAGGAGACCACCTCGGCCTTCCCCGGGCGAGCCTACACGCACTACGCCCTCGTACAGACCGTCGTGCCCAGGAAGCGCGTCGAGCTGACCATCGAGATCCCCGACGGCGTGGAGGTCACCCACGAGCTTCGTGATGCCGAGCTCGAGATGAGCGAGTCGACGGGTCAGGGATCCCGGACCATGTCGTTCGTCGGCGGTCCCTATCCGGCCGTGGTTCCCCCCGAGGCGGGCATGCCCTACGACGTCGCCCGCTTCCCCTATCTCGCTTTCACCACCGGCAAGAGCTGGAGCGACATCGTTCAGTTCTACGAGAAGGCGGTCCAGGCCAAGCTCGGGGCGCTCGACCTGAGCAAGGTGGCGAAAGAGGTCACCGCCTCGATCGACGGCACCCAAGCCAAGGCTGCCGCGCTTCTGGCGTGGTTGCACGAACGCGTGCGCTACACCGGTATCGAGTTCGGAGAGTCGGCGATCGTGCCTTATGCGCCCAGCGAGACCCTCGAACGAGGCTACGGCGACTGCAAGGACCAGGCGACGCTCCTCGTCGCCCTGCTCCGCGGCGCTGGCATCGAAGCCAACGTCGCGCTCCTGCGCGCTGGCTACGGTGAGGACGTGCGCCCCAAGCTCCCGGCGCTCAACGTCTTCAATCACGCCATCGTACGCATGAAAGGCGACGCGGGTGATCTGTGGATCGACCCCACGTCAGAGACGGCACGCGTGGGAGAACTCCCCTCGCCTGACGCGCATCGCCTGGCGCTCATCGTGAGTCCCGACACCGAGGACCTGGTCCGAACCCCCACCCCCACCTCGGCCGACAACACCTATCGGGAGGACCGCACGGTCACGTTGGCGGAGCTCGGTCGAGGTCGGCTCGAAGAGGTGACGCACGCCTCCGGTGCCATCGAACGATCCATTCGCGAGGGCATGCGCGGAAACGGGGAAGACTTGTCGGCCTGGGCCAAGCGCTACGTGGCCGAGACCTACAACAGCCAGGGAGAGCCCACTTGGGAGACCAGCGACCTCGCCGACGTCGACGACGAGTTTCGGGTCAAGGTCGCCGTCGACGAGGTCGGCATGACCCATTCGACACTGTTCAGCGCCGAGGTTCTCGTCGAGCCGAATGCGGTGCTGCAATACGCATCGGGCGCCCTGACCTCGACCGAGGAGCGCAAGACACCGCTCTTCGTCCCCATGCCCTACAAGGCCGAGCTGCACTATCGCATCATCCCCCCCGAAGGGTTGATCCCGCAGTCACTGCCTCGTCTCGCTCCGGTCAAGCTGGGTCCCGTCACGCTGGTGCGCGAAGTGAAAGCGAAGGGAACCGAGGTCGAGCTGGTCTACCGCATCGACATGAAGCCGACCCGCTGGTCGGCCGAGCAGGTAAACGCCTTCCGTCAAGGCCTGGCCGCCCTCGTCAAAGAAGAGACCCGCATCGAATTCATCCATACGGCCTACCGTCTGAGCCAACAGCACCGCCCGAAGGAAGAGGTCAAAGCCTACCGCGCGCTGGTCGCCAAACACCCGAAGAGCCCCATTCACCGCATGCGGCTCGCCATTGCACTCTACGATCTCCGTCTCGGTGCCGCGGGCAAGCGCGAGGCCCAAGAAGCCCTGAAGCTCGGCTCCGACCAAGCCCTCCTCCACTACCACTACGCCGACCTCATGATGCGCAACGCCATGGGGCACATGCGCGGCAAAGGTTGGGACCGTGCCAGTGCTGCCGCCGCTCTGCGGAAAGCGATGGAGCTCGACCCCGACGAGCTCCTCTATCCCCTCACCCTCGCCGAAGCCTACGAGTACAACGAGCAGGGCTATCGCTACGGAAACGGCGCCCCCCTGGACAAGGCGGTCGAGGTCTACGACGCCATCGACCCCGAGAAGCTCGCTGCCTATCGTGACGGGGAGTACGTCAACAACGTCTTCTTTGCGCTGCTTCACGCCGGGCGCTACGAGGAAGCGCGTACGCGCCTCTCCCGGCTCTCGGCCGACAAGACCCCGTGGTACGTCGCGATGGGGGTGACGGCCATCCTCGATGGCGCCCCAGCCGGGCTCGCCGAGGCAGAGCGACTGGGGATTGCGCAAGAGTCTAGGGCTTCGAGCTTCGCCGAGGTCGCGGGCCTGCTCGTCAAGGTGCGACGGTACCCGGAGGCGCTCGCCTTTACCGAAGCGATGGCCCGACAGCTGGGGAATGTCGACGCCAAGGTGGAGAAGCGCATCGCACTCCAGAAGAAGCTCAAGAAGATCGACCCTCGGAAGCTCCCTCGCAGCAAGCCCTTCGACGCAGCGGTGCGCGCGTTCGCGATTCTGATGAGTCAGCCTCCGGATCCGGAGAAGACGGTGGCGGCTTTGGTGTCGAAGCGTTCCTTCGACGACGACGGCGAGTCGGCGGTGGCCATCGCACTCGAGACCATCGGTTCGCGGAGCGTGAGCGCAGAGCTCAGCCCGGAGGTCCTGGCCGACTTCGCCGCGGTGGGTTACGAGCTGAAGAAGTCGGAAGGCGACGACGCAAGCGGATATCGGCTCAAGCTCGAGAGCGGCCAGGGCACCGTACAGTTCACCGTCTTCCTCGTGAAAGAGGGGAGCGACTACCGCTTCCGTGCCTTCGGTGGCGGAGGACCACTGGGCTGCGAGGCGCTCCACCTCGTACAACGCAACAAGGCCGACGCCGCCACGCAATGGCTCGATTGGGCCCGCGAGGACACCCCCTCGAGCGCGGGCGAGGATCCCTTGCGCTTGTCACCCTTCATTCGCCTCTGGAAGACGAAGGCCTCGCGCAAGTCCGACCCGTCGAAGGACACGGTGCGTGCCGCCGCAGCCGCCCTGTGCAGCGCCGGGACCATGCACGACGAGGCGGCCCGCGCCCTAGAGTCCGCGCGGGGGAAGGCTTCCAAGGATGAGAAGATCATCTACGACCACGCTTTGGCGCTGGCCTACGACGGCCACGACGAGCCCAAGCGCCTCAAGGCGGTCGAGCGGCTGATCGCGGCGGAGCCCGATTCGATCCGCGCGAGGGGCATGATGATCGACGCCCTCATCGACAACGACAAAGGGAAGGAAGCGCGCGACCGATTGAAGGCGGCTCTCAAGAAGGACCCCAACGACGACCTCGCCACCTACCTCATGCCATTGGTAGAGAAGCATCTCGGCAACTATGCCGAGGCCAAGCGGTGGGGCCAGAAAGCCTTGAAGGAAGGCAAGGCGTCGTCGCAGCTCCTGAACAACCTGGCTTGGATGGCGCTCTTCGCGAAGGGGGGCGTGAGGCCGGAGGACCTCGACTTCGCCCGCAAGTCGGTGGGTCAGGACGCGTCGTCGGTCAACCTTCACACGTTGGCCAGCCTCTACGCAGAGGCGGGGCAGGTCTACAACGCCAAGGTCACGCTCGATAAGCTCCTGGCGTTGCGCCGCGACGGCCTCCCCCTCTCCATCGACCAATTCGTCATCGGACGCATGGCGGAGGAGCTGTCCATGGCCGAGCTGGCACGCGACGCCTATGGCGCGGTGGAGCGCCCCAAGCGCAAGGACGCGAAGGACACGACCTACGACGTCGCCCAGCGTCGACTCAAGCAGCTGAAGGGCAAGTAGCCACCTCCACCGAGCTGGCTCCAGCCTGCTCGGCGGCGCTCGACGCGGGGGCGACCCGCGTCGAACGGCGCTACATCAAGACGCCGGGGTTGAGGATGCCGTGGGGATCGACCTCGCGTTTGGCGGCACGCAGCATGGCGGTAAAGAGCGGAGGGCGCTGGCGTTGGGCCCACGCACGGTGGTCGCGTCCCACCGCGTGGTGGTGGGTGATGGTGCCGCCCTCGGCGAGCAGCACGTCCGACACGGCCGCCTTGATCTCGTCCCATTGCGCCACGCCGCCGCCGGGCTTGGCCGGTGCGATGACGGTGAAATAGGGCGCGGCACCGTCGGGGTAGACGTGGGTGATGCGACTCGAGACGAGGCCGCTGCCACAGATCCGTTTCACGGCGTCGGTCGCCGCCGCCTTCACCTTGCGGTGAAAGTCGGGGAAGTCGCACCAGAGCACTGCGGTCTCGAAGGTCTCCGTGATGGCGCCGAGGCGAACCAAGCCGTCGCGCAGGTAGGGTGCGCGGAGAAACATCTTGCGCCAGCGCTGGGCCGCGTCGTCGCCTTCATCCGCAACGACCTCGACGGTTGGCTGCGGCGCTTGCCCCTTGGCGACGACACCGCCCACCGACGCTGCGATGGCGACCGCCCGGTCGAGCCAAGGCTGGCGGGGCGCATCGACACCCTCGAAGGCGAGCAACAGAAAGGATCGCTGCCCGTCGCCAACGCCATTGATCATGGCCTCGTTGGCGTCGAGCACCCGGCAATTGGTGGGGAAGAGGGCCGCCTGAGCCACGAGGCGCGCCGCCTCGGCCGCGGCGTAGAGGTCGGGGAAGGCCAGGGTGGCTGACACCTTGTGTTTGGGCCGCACCTGCAACCGCATCCACGCTTCGGTGATGATGCCCAAGCTCCCCTCCGAACCGAGCATCAGGCGATCGGGCGACGGCCCGGCGCCGCTCGCGGGTAGCCGGCGGGACTCGATGACGCCCCGTGGCGTGACCACGCGCATCGACTCGAGCATGTCGTCGATGTGGGTGTAGAGCGTAGCGAAATGGCCCCCAGCCCGCGTGGCGAGCCAGCCCCCCAGGGTGGAGCGCTCGAACGATTGGGGGTAGTGCCGCAGCGTGAGCCCCTGCGGCGCGAGCTCGGCCTCGAGGTCCGGCCCAAACGTACCGGCTGCGATGCGGGCCGCGCGCGAGGTGACGTCGACCTCCTTCACGCCGCTGAGGCGCTCGAGGTCGAGGCTGATCACCGCGGGCACACCGTCACGAAAGCGCGCCTCGACGCCCCCCACCACTGAGGAGCCGCCCCCGAAGGGCACCACCGCGATGGACCGTGCATCACACCAGTCGAGCAGCGCGGTGAGCTCGGTCTCGTCCGCAGGCCGCGCGACGGCATCGGGCGCCACCGAGAAATCGCCTTCGAGCGCCCGCACCACATCACGAAAGGCCTGGCCGTGCGTATGGCGGGCGCGGTCGACGGGCGCGGTCGAGAGCGTTATGGGCGCTCCCGATAGGTCGCGGGACGCAGGCAGCTCCAGCGCATCGACCGCCGTGGGCACCCGCGGCGAGAGGTTCGACACGTCCATTTGGGTCGACAGGAGCATGGCCAGCTTCTGCCGCGCTCCTTCGTCGATGGCCGCGTCCTCGAAGCCCCACCCCCAGTAGCTGAGCGAACGCGTCATCGTTGGAGGAACGCTTCGAGCCCGCCGCGCGCGGTGCGGCGGATCTTGTTCTGCACGAAGGGCGTCCACCCGAGCAGCGTGCCCATCGGTCCGAGGGCCATGCGCGTCCACGCGTAGAAGTCGAAGTCGTCGACCTGGGCCACCACCTTGCCGCCGTCGAAGACGAAGGTCGACGCCACGGTATTGTGCACCTTCCGCCCCGTTCCGCTGAAGGTGTACCAAGCTTCCCAGCGAGCGCGCCCAGAGGTGTCGTCGGCCGAGAGCACCTCGTACTCGACCCTCAGGTCTTTGCCGCGTTTGCAGAGCATCTGCCACATGCCACCGACCTCATGGCCCTTGAGGTCGGTGAAGACCGGGTCGGAGAAGGTGGCGTCATCGCCGTAAACGGCGGCCATGGCGTCGCCATCTTTGGCCTGGAACGATCGGTAGAAGTTCTCGAGGAGCTCGGTATTGGGATGACTCACGACCCCTCGGTGCTAGCACGGGTCGTTTCCGACGGGGCGACGCGACGATGCCCAGCCGCGAGGCGATGCACGGTGAGCCTCTCACCCAGCGCCTCCTCCGCGAGCTCGACGTGGCGCGCATGGTGGGTGAAGAGCAACACCTGTCCGCGTCGTGTGAGCTCGCCGAGGACCTCGAGTGAGGCACGCGCTCGGTCCTCGTCGAAGTGGATGAGGATGTCGTCGGCCACCACCGGAAGCAGTTCCGCTCGCTCGGCAAACCGCTCGAGGCTGGCGATGCGCAGCGCGAGATAGAGCTGGTCGCGGGCACCATCACTGAGTCCCTCGAGCGCGACCTCGCTGCCGTCGCTGCCCACGCACCGCAGCTCGGGGCGATCGTCGTCGCCGAAGGCCACCCGCAATCCTCGATACTCCCCGAGGGTGAGTCGGGGAAAGAGCTCGCCGGCACGCGCGACCACGGGGCCTTGATGACGCTCGCGGTAGGCCTCGATCTCCTGGGCGAGAATCCGCTCCGCGAGCTTGAGCTTCGCCCACCGCTCCGCCTGCTGCTGATAGGCGGCGAGGTGACTCTCGAGCTCGCTCTTGGCTCGCGCTGCACCCTCGCGAGACGCCATGCGGTCGAGCCCCGTCTGCACCCCGCCGATATTCTGGTCCACCCGTTGCAGCTCCTCTTCGAGCTGCTCGCGCCGGGTCTCGAGCTCGGCGATGCGAAGCGCGGCCGAGTCGGGGTCGTAGTCGGCGACCAGGGCCTCGAGCTCTTCGAGGGTTCCCTCCTCGAAGAGCGCCTCTTCTTCCTCCCGCTTTCGTCGACTCAGCTCTGCGTGCTCGCGCACGCGCTTCTCCACGTCGGGGAGCTCGGCCGCATCGTCCACCTCGGCCGCGCGCAGCAAGCCTCGAAGGGCGACTTCGGCCTCTCGCGCAGCGTGTTCTACCTTCGCGAGGCGCTCGGCCTGCTTGGCATCGCGCGCGTCGAGGTCGTCCCGTCGGCGCGCGGCCTCGTCGGCCTTGCGAGCCGCGATGAGCAGCGCGTCGGCGGCGGCCGCGGGAGACTCGCCAGCCAGGCTCGGCCGGTAGCGACCCACGAGATCAGCGACCTTCTCTTCGAAGGCGGTCGCATCGCGGTCCATACCGCGTAGTCGCCGAATGAGGCCCTCGGCCTCAACCGCCCGAGCCAGCAGCGCCTGGCGCGCCTCGAGCTCTTCTTGGGCATCCTCCACCGATACGTCGGGGGCCAAGCCCAAGGGTTCGACCGCCTCGGCCCAGGCGCCTTGCCACGCCTTCCACTTCGCCTCGACCGCGTCGCGTTCAGCGCGTCGTCGCTCCTGCTCACGCTCTTGCCGCGACACCGCCTCGCGATGGCGGTCGTGCGCCTCGCGGGCCCGACGCCAAACATCGCGTCGCACCTCGCCCCGCTCGATCCACCCGCGCAGGTTCGCCTCGTCGGCGGCGTCGCCGAGCGCGGTCGCGAGGGCGAGCACGCGCTGGCCGCGTGCAGCCCGCATCGTCGAGAGCTCCGTTCGCAGTGTGGCCGCCTCTTCGACGGCCCCCACGAGTCGACCGTGGCGCTCCAGCCACGAGAGCCAAGCGCCGGGCGCCTGCGCCGTCAGCGCGGGCGCCCCTTCGGGCCAGGCCGCCGCCATCTCATGCGCGAGCTCTCCTTGACGACGCGCTCGCTCCTTCGCGTTGACGGCCAGCTGCTCGAGCTCGCTCTGGATCGCTTGTCCTTCGGCGGTGAGGCGCGCATATCGGGCGACGCGTTCGGCTTCGGCCCACATTCGGTCGCCCACGTGATCTGCCGTTTCAATGGCCCGCGCCAAACCCTCGAGCTCGCCCTGGAGCAGCTCGTGCCCCGCCGACCATGTCGCGACGATGGCGTCGCGACGGGCTCGCGCCCCGCGCAACTGAGCCGCGGTCGGCACTTCACCCAACGTCTCGAGCTCGGTGAGCGATTGCACGTTCTGTCGAGCGTGGCGCGTGAGCTCAGCCTCACGGCGCGCGTCGTCCCGCGCCTCGGTCGCGGCCTGGGTCGCGCGCTCGTGCCAGGCCGTCATCAGCTCCGCCGACGGCACCTGCCAACCGCTCGCATCCTCGGCCGCGGCGCCGAGCGCCTCGGCCATCGCGGCCACCTCCGCGTCGAGGCGGCGGAGGCGAGCCTCCACCTGTGTGATGCGTGTATCGAGCTCGCCGTCCACCCGCGCTTGCCTCAGCGCCGCCTCGAGTCGCTCCTCTTCGCCGGGCGACGGCACCTCTGGCGCATCCGGGAGCTCGATGGTCGCTTCCTCCGGTCGGGCCCGCTCGGCCATCAGCGCCGCGTGCTCACGGGCGCGGTTGGTGATGCGCCGTGCGGTGGCACGGTCGACGTGCAGGCCGTCGAGGGCATCGAGTGGCATCGGCTCACGCCCACGGTCGCGTTGCATGACGGCGAGCTCTCGCTCGATCCGATGGAGCTCGCTCTCGCGCTTGGGTCGGTCGCGCAAAGCGCTCCGATGGCGGCCGAGGGCGTCCTCGAGCTCTTCCCACACGGCCCGAGGGGCCTCGGCCAAGTCGTCGTCGAGAGCAAGACGCGCTCGCGCCGCACGCAGCTCCTGGCGTTCGGCTTCGATGCGACGGCCATCTTCCCGCGCGCGGTCGATGGCCTGCTGCAACTCGAGGCGACGCTCCCCCGCGTCGGCGGGAAGACTCGGCACCCGACCGAGCGCATCGAGCGCAGTGATGAGCTCGCGTCGTTTGGTGAGGCGTGGCCACACGCGGCGGGCGCGGCGAGCCTGGCCGAGTGCGGTCTCGACCTCGGCCCGTCGCGCGTCGAGGGTCGCTCGCTCCTGTCGCAACTCCTCGAGCGTGTCGCGCTGTAGCGTGACCTTGGGGGCGTCGGTGCTCTGCCCTTTGATGCGCTCCCGCAGCTCGGTGATCGCCTGCAGGGTGACCGCGATCGATTGGTTCTTGCCGCGGGGTAAGAAGATTCCATCGGCCTCATCGCGAAGGCGCTGCAGGACTTGCCGAATCCCGCCCGCCCCGCCCGCGTCGAAGAGGCTCTCGGCCAAGCCGCCTTCCCCCCTCAACATCGCCTCCGCCCCTTCGCGCAGCGAACGATGGTCGAGCCCGAACATGCGCCGGTAGAGCGACTCCGGTACCCCCCCGAGGGCACCGAGGAGGGCCGCCTCGTCGATGGGTTCGTCGTCACGATCGAGCAAGGTCTTCGTGCGGCCCTTGCGGCGCACCACGTCGATGACTTGGTCGCCATGCTCGATGACGGCTCCGATCCTCAGATCGGTGGTCCGGTGCCGATGCGCGTCGCCCGTGCGATGCGGGATGCCGTAGAGCAACCCCACGATGGACCGGAGCGCCGTGCTCTTTCCCGCTTCGTTGGGGCCGTAGACCACCTGCAGTCCAGGGGCCGACAGATCGAGCTCGGTGCCGTCGAAGGGCCCGAAGGCGATGAGATCGAGACGACGGATCTTCATTCGCCGTCCTCCCGCGCGGCGAGCAGGCGTTCGAGCAAGAGGGCTTCGACGTCGGGCAGAAGCTCACGCACGGTGTCGGGGTCGTTGAGACGGAGCCAATCCTGCCGCGTGCGCAGCTCGCGGGGTGCCTTTCGCGCGAGCGGCTCGAGCTCCGCGACCAATGCCTCGATGGCATCGGCGTCGTCACCCAGACCGCGAAAGGCGCGCGCGATCTGACCCATGGCGTCGTCGCTTTGCTGGAGCGCCTCACGATTCAATGGTGCCTCGGACCGCACCCGGATCCGCTCCAGCCAAAGCTCGCCCACGTCGTTGAGCTCCGTGCGCAAGCGCGCCTCCCAGCCCTCGGCGTCGTCGACCCAGGGCCCGTGCGCGCGGCTCCGCCCGCGGAGGGTGACCCGAGCGGCGAGAGGTCGGCCCTCGGCTTCGTCGCGGGCGAGGGTGGCGGCCGTGCGCACGAGGTGAAGCACGTCGTAGCCGCTCGTCGCGCTGTGGATGTCGACCTCGAGGTGCACCCAGCGTGCGACGTCGAGGGCGCGATGCTCCACCTCAGTGATGGCGCCGTCTTCGACGCGGATGAGCGTGGCCCCTTTGGCGCCCGACTCCCGCACGTGCCGGCCCTGGAGGTTGCCCGGGAAGACCACCCACGGAGCGCGATGCACCACTTCCCGCTGGTGCACGTGGCCGAGCGCCCAGTAGTCGTAACCCTTCTCCACGAGCGTCTCGAGCCGACACGGTGCGTAGGGAGCGTGGCCCGGGCGGCCGTCGAGCGAGGTGTGGAGGAGGCCGATATCCAGCCAGCCTTCGGTCGGGTCGGGGTAGTCGGCGGCGAGGTCTTTCACCACCGCCGGCTGGGGGTAGCTCTGGCCGTGCACCGCCACCCCGAGCGCCTCGAAACGCAGGGTCTCGGGGGCCCGGCTCGAGAGCTCCTGCGTGTTGTCGGGCAGCGGGAGGTGCTTCTGGATCACGCTCGCCGCGTCGTGGTTTCCCCGCAACATCACCACGGACACGTCGGCCTGCCGCAACCGCGACAGTTCGGAGGCGAAGAAGACCCCGGTGTTGTAGTCACGCCAGTCACCGTCGAAGACGTCGCCGGCCAGCAGCAGCAACGCCGCTTCTTCTTCGAGGCAGAGATCGACGAGGTTTCGCAGCGCCTCGCGCGTAGCGCCGCGCATCACCTCGACGGGCGCGCCTTCGTAGCGCGACAGGCCACGCATCGGGCTATCGACATGCAGATCTGCCGCGTGGACGATGGTGAAAACCGACACGTGACCTGGGTTATGGCGCCCCCGCCCCGACGAGGTCAACCGCCCTCGAGGGGGTGGTCCATTCGCCCCCCAACCGCAGCCGCTGTCTTTGTGGGCGCCGGACCAAGCCCATGAAATGACGACCCCCTCGGTGTAGACAAAGGTGGCACGACGTGTGCTCCGCCGGTGACCGCCGGTCGTGAAACAAACCATCACCCTCGCCGACTTCGCCTTCGACTGTGGCGAGACCCTCCCCGAGGTCGCCTCGACGGGGGACATGGACACCTTTCCTGTCTTCTCGACCTCGACCAGCTCGCCCCCATCATTCGAGAAGCCCTGACCGGTGCTCAGCGTCGGTCTCGCACCACGTAGAGGCCGCGCCCGGTGTCGACCCGCACGAGGTCGAACCCAGCGAATCGCGGCACGCTGGAGGGGTGGATCCGGCGTTGGGCCTGACCCGCTACGAAGCGCAGTGTGACCTCCCGCGCCTCGACATCGAGCTCCACGGCAAAGCGCGCTTCGGGGGTCCGCACCTCGGCGGGGTAGTTCGTGGCCAACGCCTGCTGAACCTCCCACGGCACCTCGGGGGCCATGAGGTCCTCGGCGCTCAGCAGGGCCAGGTCGTCGGCTGACTCCAGGCCGAGCTCGGCGAGACGCGCCGAGAGCCACTTCGTGAGGGTGGTCTCGACCGGGACCTCGACCTCCAGCAGACCCGCAGCCGCCAGGCGCGCGGCGAGGGTGTGCTGGCGGAGTCGCTCGCGGGTGACCGCCGCCGCTTCGGGAAACAAGGTTCCACGCTCCACCAGGGTCGCCACCGCTTCCCGCGCGAGCTCGCCCGACGGCGCACGCTTGTCCCGCCGCAGGACCTTTTTGGCGTAGACCCGCTCCACCTCGGCGTGGACCCGTCCGTCCGCGAAGTCGACCCCCGCCACCCGTTCTCGTCCGAGGCTTGCGTCGGCGAGGAACGAAAGCGTCACCGGCGTCGCACAGGTCGCGACCACGTGGGTCTTGCGGGCATCTACCCCGAGGGCACGGGTCTCGTAGACCACGAGAGCCTCCAGCTTCTCCGCCCGCTGCGCGGCCGAGTTGCGACCGAGCTGGATCTCGGTCCCGCCATGGCTGAACCCGACGTGCCGCTTTCTAGGACGCGCGACGTGGGCCACGCGTGCATCGGCCGCCACCGCAACCCGTGCCAACGCCACCCGATCGAAGGCGAGGTCGGGGTCGACCGCCTCTCGAGCAAACGCGCGGCGCAAACGCTTGGCGATGTGGCGCGCCTCTCGAACGGCCTCGGATGCCGCCACCGCATAAGGCGCCTGGCCGCGCACCGCCCCCACGAAGGCGGTGGCGTCACACTCCCCGTCTCCGGGGATCCCGCGCGGGAAGAGGGGCCGACCCGTGGCGAGGGCCGCCACGAGATCGATCGCGTCATCGAAGGCATCTCCATCGCGCGCTTCGACGAGCAGTCGACCGAGCGGTGCGTCGAGTGGAAGGCCGAAGAGCTCACGACCTACCGCCGTCATCGCGCCGCTGTCGTCGACGGCGTGAAGCGCCTGCGCTTCTTCGCGCGCCGCCTCGACCGCGTAAGCAGCAGGCTCGTCCAAAAAGGACAAACCCTCGACCTTTGCATCGCAGGCGGCGACCGCCATCACCAGGGGCAACAGCGACTCGCGGTGAATCTCCGGCGGCGTCGTGGTCTCGAGGCGAGCCGCTTCATTCCACAACCGCACGCAGTGCCCGGGCCCCGTTCGTCCCGCCCGACCGGCGCGTTGCTCGGCGCTGTCACCGGCGATGGGGGACAAGGTGAGAAACCCGCGACCTCGGTGATACCGGGTCCTTCGCACGAGCCCACCGTCGAGCACCACGTCGATGCCCGGGACGGTCACGCTGGTCTCTGCCACGTTGGTGCTCAGCACCACCTTGCGACGCCCCTCGACGGGGCGAAACGCTCGCCCTTGCTCCGCCAGCGACAACCCGCCGTGGAGAGGAAGCACCGCCAGTTCGGGCCGACCGGACAGCGACGCCGCCACCGCGGCGATCTCACCTTTGCCGGGAAGGAAGACCAGCGTGTCGCCCCGCTCGGTCTGCTCGAGTGCGCGCACGACCCGACGCTCGAGGCCCTTCACGTCGGGAAGAAGCTGACCCGCGTCGGCGAGGTAGCTCACCTCGACCGGAAACAATCGTCCCTTGGCCGCAACGTGTCGCCCTTCGAGGTAGGCGGCGACACGCTCGGCATCGAGCGTGGCCGACATGACCACCAGGCGACCTCGGTAGCGCGCCTTGAGGAGGGCCAAGAGCAAGTCGACCTCCATCCCGCGTTCATGCAGCTCGTCGACGATGACCACATCCTGAGCGAGCAGCTCATCCAACCGTCGCAGCGCGATCCCGGGCGTGATGAAGCGCACGCGCGTGCGCTCGCTCACGGCGACGGCGTCTCGCACCACGAACCCCACCGACGCGCCGACCTCCTCGCCGCACAAGTCGGCGACGCGCGCCGCCAGTGCCTGGCACGCGACGCGGCGCGGCTCGATCACCACCACGCGCTGTCCCTCGTCGCGACACCACCGCGGAACCATCGTCGACTTGCCCGAGCCCGTAGGGGCGGTGACCACCACGGGGCCCTGCTCCATGGCCGCCATCAGCTCGCTGCGCACGGCATCGATGGGGTAGGCCGACATCGTCGAACCGTTACACCGGCCCCAGCTCAGCGTGAAACCGGCGCTGCCCATGCGGGCGTGCACGCAGAGCCGATGGGCATGTCTTCACACCGCGGCGTAGAACCTCGAACCAGAGGGGTGAAGCCCACCCCAGCGGCGTGCACTGATTACGTGCTTTCCCCATTGAAGGCTTCATCCGAGCGCCTATCCTTCGTTCTCGGGGGGGAGAGATCATCATGACCTGTATTCCGCCCCTCGAGCTGCTCGACCGGGTCGACGTCGGGATCATGGTCGAGAACTCCGAACGCGAGATCGTCTTCGCCAACAAGACCGCGCTCGACATCTTCGGTGGCAACCGTAACGAACTGCTCTGGAGCGGAACGCTCGCCCCCGCGTGGGATGTCATCGCCCCCAACGGGGCACCGGTTGGGCCGGACGAGCGTCCTGGTGGCCAGGCCATGGCGACGGGGCAGCCGGTTCGTCGCCGGGTGCTCGGCGTACAACACGAGTCCGCCGCGGAGCGGGTGTGGCTCCTCGTCGATGCCGAGCCCATCACCAATGCCTCCGGCGAGTGCAGCTGCGCAGTCCTCACCATTCGCAACATCACCTCGGAGGTCGCCGAGGAGGAGCTTCTCCTCGACACCCGAAAGCAGCTTCGCCTCGCGGTGCGAGAAAAGGCCGAGCGCCTGGCCGAGGTACAAAGCGAGCTCGAGGCGACCCAAGCGCGACTCGAGCTCGCGCAGCAAGAGCTCGCGGTGAAAGAACAACTCTATCGGGCCATCTTCGAAGGCGTGCAGGAGGGGTTGGTCGTACACGAGCACGACGGGAGCATCCGCGCGGCCAATCCTGCTGCGGAGCAGATCCTCGGGCTGACGGCCGAACAGCTGCGGGGACGAGCCGCCGTCGATCCGCGCTGGCGCCTCGAAGACCGCGACGGCATGCCCCTGTCCCCGGAGCGCATCCCATCCGAGCGCACGCTCGCGACGGGCGAGGTCGTGCGACGCGAGCTGCTCGGGGTGCAGCGGCCCAATGGCGAGCGGGCCTGGCTTCGCGTCAGCACCAACCCCATCGAGCACGGCCCCAAGAGGACGGTGGTCGCCACCTTCAGCGATGTGAGCCGCGAGCGACGCGCCCTCAGCGCGCTGGAGAAGAGCCGAGCCCGTTTCCAACGTCTGACCGAGGCGGTCCCCGGGGTGCTGTTCCAGGTCGCACAGCGACCCGACGGCACCCTGGAAGGACGCTTCGTGAGCCGCCACGTCGAAGAGGTCTTCGGCATCGACGCGCAGCTGGCCCGAGCCGAACCCCAGCGGCTCATCGACATGGTGCATCCCGAAGATCGCCAGACGGCCCGGGCCTCGATGGAGCGTGCGCTTGCGCAACAGGAGGCATGGGAGACGGTCGCCCGGCTCGACAACGGTCGTTGTGTGCGCCTTCGCGCCGTCGCCGAGCTCGGGCTCGAGGGCCTCGTCTGGAATGGCGTCATCCTCGACGTCACGAAGGAACACGCCTTGGCGCAACAGCTCGAGCATTCGCAGCGGCGCGAGGCGATGGGCGACCTGGCGGCGGGCGTCGCCCACAACTTCAACAACGCGCTCGCGGCCATTCTCCCCAACCTCGAGGAGCTGCAAGCGGAAGCAGAGCCCCACGCGCGCCGGCTCGCCGAGGATGCGCTGCGCGCCGCCCGCAACGCGGCCGACCTCGTTCGACAGCTCATGCTCACCACGCGCCGCGAAACCGGTCCCCGAGAGGCGGTGGACCTCGCACGCGTCGTCAGCGACGTGGTGCTCCTGTGCCGACGCTCCTTCGACCGCCGCATTCAGATCGACGAGCTCGTCGAGGGTGTCGACGTCGCCCCCGTGTTGGCCCGCGAGTCCGAGCTCCACCAGGTTCTGCTCAACCTGTGCATCAACGCCCGCGATGCCATGCGCTCGACCGACGACCCACACCTCGTGGTCTCGCTCACACGCGTCGACGGCAGGGTCGTGGTCGAGGTACGCGACAACGGCATCGGCATGTCGCCCGAGGTGCAAGCTCGTCTGGGCGAGCCCTTCTTCACCACCAAGGCCCCTGGCGAAGGTACGGGTCTCGGTCTCGCGACGGTCTACAAGG
>JAUHZF010000482.1 GCA_030426145.1 Polyangia bacterium | reverse complement strand
GCCCGCCACCCATGGAGCCGCCGCCGCCGGGACCGCCGATGGGTGGACCGCCGGCTCCCGAGCCGCCACCCCCCGGCCCCCCGCCTGGCCCGGCTCCGGGTGGGCCTGCCCCGGTGGCCGCTGACGGACAGACCCTCGCCGCCTTCATCTACTCGTTCCAGGACGACCCCGGAGGTCAGCACTGGGTGCTCTTCGAGGGAGAGAACCTCGTGGGTCGCGCTGAGACCAGCGTGAAGTGTCAGGTACCCATCGCGCACGGCACCACGTCGACCCGCCACGCGCAGATCATCTGCAACGGCGGTCAGCTCAGTGTGATGGACATGAAGTCGACGAACGGCACCTACGTCAACGGTCGCCGCATCGATCCGAACGTGCCCACGCCGCTCAACGACGGCGACAAGGTGCGCTTCGGCGGTTACACGGTGTACATCCTCCCGGCCCGCAACCGAAGCTAGGAGTCGAGGGGGGCGATGGTTCACCTCCGGCGCGGATGGGCGCTGCTGGCGCTCATTGCCCTCCTCCTGTTCACCAACCCGGCCGTAGGGGCCCCCGAAGCCCATCTGCTGCGCATCGATCCGCGCGCGAGCATTCAGGACAGCGAGCCCGTGCTCACGACGGTCATCGACCTCGTGCAGCACAAGGCGATGAGCGACGTCACGTCGCGCTGCGCGAACTTCAGGGGAGACGACGAGCTAGCCTGCCTCTCGTCCGAGCTCGACAAGCCCAAGGCGCTCTTCACCAACTTCACCTTCCCTGAGAAGGACGCCTACTTCATGACCACGGTCGGCGGGCGCGACGTGCCCGCCGAGCTGGTGGACATCACCTCCTGGGGGGAGGCCAAGAAGAAGAACGGAGGCGCCGGCACCGCTTGGCTCATCATGATCGACGCGTCCGGGCAGATGGGCAGCCGCTTCAACGAAGCGCGCGCCATCGCCAAGGCCTTCATCGACCAGATGGGGCCGAACGACATCATCGACGTGATGTTCTTCAACGATCGCGAGATCGTGAAGCACAGCAAGTGGACGAAGGAGCGTCGGCTGGCGCGCAACTTCGTCGACGGCGTGCCCGACATCTTCCGCAAGCAGGGCCGCAACAAGAACCTCTTCAACATCCTCAAGCAGGGGATCACCGACGGCTTCCGCTCTCTCCACAACGTGGGCGGCGTCGAGGCGCCTCTTCACCAGGCGACCGTCATTCTCAGCGACGGCAACGTCGGCACCGACGTGGCATCCGCCGCTCCCGCCGCGCTTCAGCTCAAGGACTACCTCACCAAGGGGCGGTTTCCCGAGGGCAACAAGACCGTGCCCAAGATCCCCGTGCCGGTCATCAGCGTCTGGCTTCCGAACCAGGCCAAGGACGAGGTCTTCGTCAATGCCCGCAACTTCATGGAGAACCTCGCCAACAGCGAAATCGGCGGTGCGTTCTTCGTGGTCAAGGGCGACGAGAACGGCAAGGCCAAGCGCATCGTGCAGGCGGTCGCGTCGCGCTTCGACTCCATGGTGGTGGCGCGCTGGATCCTGCCCTGCCTGTCGCCGAAGGTGACCCACACCTTCAAGCTGGTGTTCAAATCGGTGGAGCCCCCCGTCTCGGGAGACAACCACATCGAGGTGCCACTCGGGGTCGACCCCACCCAGTGGCCGGTTCGCATCAACGTCGCGCAGACCGAGGCTGCGGCGAAGAAGAAGCCGCTCACCCCGGGCGGAACCGTCACCATCTTCGGAGACTTCTGCTGGGGGAGCGACTTCGACAAGGCCGAGCTCTACCTGCTGCCGAAGGACCAGAGCGCGCCGAACTCCCTCGAGGGGCGTGGGCTCGACGAGCTGGCCAAGGTCCGCAAACAGCTCATCAGCCAAGAGCTCGTGGCAAAGGCCATCCGCGGGGACGCGCTCTCGGTCGAGTTCGAGCTGCCCGACTCGGAGCGATTTCTGCGCGGCAAGAAGGACGCCTTCACCGCACAGCTCGTCCTCTTCGATCAGAGCAGCAACCGCACCAGCGCCCTCACGGCGGGTGAGATCATCACGCTCCCCGCAGACGAGAAGCCACTCGACCTGCTTCTGGTCGGGGGCGTCTCCTTCGGGGGCCTCGTGCTCGTGCTGCTCGTGATCGGCGTGGCTCGAGGCGGGGGCGACAAGAAACGCCGAGGACGCCGAGGCTCCCCGAACACCCCGCGGCCCGTGGTGGCGGGTTCACCTCCTCCGCCCCATCCCAACACCCTGCCCTCGGGGGTAGGACCGTCAGGGACCTCGCAGGTCGGGTTTGGGCCGGTAGGCCCGTCAACCCCATCCGTTCCCGCCACGCAGGCCACGCTGAACAGTCATCTCGGCCAATACCGGGTGGGTGCGACGCCGAAGAAAGTGGGTCGCGACCCCGGCGTCAGCGACATCGTTCTGACCGAACCACGCGTCTCGGGGATGCACGCCGCGGTCAAGTTCGAGTACGGCCAACTGATGGTCCGCGACGAGGGCTCGAACAACGGCACTTATATAAACGGGGCGAGAGTACAGCCCCATGGTTGGCAACCCGTGCCCGACGGGAGCGTGCTCCGCTTCGGGCCCATCGAATTCACGGTCCGATTCGAGTAAGGATCTCCCTCCTGTGTCCAACGTGGGCGGCAGCGGCGTCGAGCTCGAGTACGGGCAGGCCACCGATCCCGGGCTAGACCCGGCGAAACGCGTCAACGAAGACGCGTGTGGCTACGCACACACGGAATATGGCCACCTCTTCGTCGTCTGCGACGGCATGGGGGGCCACGCGGGCGGCAAGCAGGCGAGTGACATCGCCATCCGCACCATCTTCGACAAGATGGCCACCCGCATCCCCAACGTGGCCGCCGGCGATGCACTCGTCGCCGCGATCGAGGAGGCAGGCCGCAAGGTCTACGAGTTCGGCGGCCCCCCCGCCAACCAGCAGCGCCCGGGCTCGACCTGCGTGGCCGTGGTGCTGCAAGGCGACCGCCTCGACGTCGCGCACGTCGGCGACAGTCGGGCCTACGCCATCCGCGGCAAGCAGATCTACCGGCTCACACGAGACCACTCGATGGTGCAGGAGCTCCTCGACGGCGGCGTGATCAGCGAGCAGGAGGCCATCGGCCAT
The DNA here is from genome assembly GCA_030426145.1 of Polyangia bacterium. Lineage (GTDB taxonomy): Bacteria > Myxococcota_A > Polyangia > Polyangiales > Polyangiaceae > JAPYTK01. The sequence goes on along the minus strand of JAUHZF010000482.1, from coordinate 3,343 downwards.
CCGGACAGCAACAAGATCACGCGGGCCCTCGGCATGACCCCCGAGGTCGAGGTCGAGAAGCGCCTGGAGCCGATGGAGCTCTACGAGGGCGACGTCTTCGTGCTCGCGAGCGACGGACTCACAGATCTGGCCCGCAACGACGACATCCTCGTCACCGTCACCGAGTACCTCAAGAAGCACGACATCCAGGCCGTGTGTGATGAGCTCGTGGCGCTCGCGAACCGTCGCGGCGGCCATGACAACATCACGGTGCAGGTGGGTCGGGTCCTCAAGGCCGACCGCAGCGCCAGCACGACCCAGGTTCAAGGTCCCGGGCTCGCCGGCAGCGCGCCGGTCACGGGCACGATCGATGGCCCTCCGCCCGGCGCGAGCCGCACCATGGAGCCGGCCACCGTGCGGGATCCCACCAAGGCCAGCACGACGGTCCTGCAGGGACCTCACCTCGACGACGAGCCCACCCACGCTGCGGCCCCGGCCGGCATGGCGCCCGCGCCGACCACCGTGGTCGACCCCGGGCTGCATGGGCACGGGCACGCCCCCGACTCGATGGGGCGATCACAGAAGCAAACCAGCATGCTCATCTACGCGCTGCTGGGTATGGCAGCGCTCATCGGGTTGCTCATCGCGCTCCTCATCTGGGCGCTTTTCTTCCGCTGATTGCTCCGCACGACCGACCGGTCTAACACCACGGCATGGTCCCCGGTTTCGGTAAGCAGACGCTCTCCGTCGGCAGTGATCCCAGTTGTGACGTCGTCCTCCAGGGGGCCGGGGTTGCCCCCGAGCACGGCAAGCTCGTCCATCAAGGTGGCGGCCGGCTGGTCTTCATCAACGGAGCCCAGAGCCAGAGCACGGCCGGAGGGCGCCCGCTCGGTCCGAGCGAGCAGGTCGACTTCGACTTTCGCACCCCATTCCAGCTCGGCAGCGTAGCGCTCCCCTTCGACCACCCGGCCATCGCTCTCTCGCTCATGACCCGTGGCCAACAGGCCGCGCCTGCGGGACGCATGGTCATCGGTCGCGACCCCACGCAGGTCTCCATCGTGCTCCAACACCCCAGCGTGTCGAGCCGCCATTGCAGCCTCGCGATGGACCGGATGATGGTGACCGACAACGACTCGACGAGTGGCACCTACGTCTCGGGTCAGCGCATCTCGGCCAACACCCCCACCCCGCTTCCTCAGCAGGGGGTCGTGCACATCGGGCCCGTCCCGCTTCAGGTCAGCCTCCTGATGCAGCTCACGCAGGCGAGCCAGGGGGGCAGTATGGCCCAGGCCGCCGCCCCCGCCGCTGGGGGCTACCAACCCGCCCCCGCCGGTGGCCACGCAGGCTACCCAGCCGCCGTTCAACCCAGCCCTGCTCCCGCTCAGATGAGCGGCTCGCCCCAGATGAAGAAGCACAAGACGGTCTTTGGCCAACTCGACTTCGGTGCCGCCCTCGGCGGCGTCAAGAGCATCGGCCGCACGCCGAACAACGACATCGTCATCCCCCACCCGCAGGTCAGCTCGAGCCATGCCCAGGTGGAGGAGATCAACGGACAGCTGTTCGTCACCGACCGCGGAAGCGCCAACGGCACCTACGTCCGAGGTCAGCGCATCGCGCCGAACCAGAAGACGCAGATCGAGAGTGGCGAGAAGATCTACATCGGCCCGATGCCGCTCCAGCTCCAGCAGGGCGCGGGCGGACAGGTCGAGGTCGTCAACGAGGCCTTCGCCGAGGAGCAATGGGCCGGACGTCCCCTCTACGAGATCGAGGCCTGGAGCCTCTTCCTCGAGGTTCCCGATCGCGACGACTCCTCGAAGATGAAGGTGTTGCTCGACAACATCTCCTTCAAGGCGATGCCGGGCGACATGATCGCCCTCATGGGTCCGTCCGGTGCCGGCAAGACGACCCTGCTGCTCGCGCTCAACGGCTACAAGGAGCCCACGTCCGGCCTCGTCCGCATCAACGGCGAAGACCTCTACAGCATCTACGACGCGCTCCGCGGCTCGATCGGCTACGTGCCTCAGGACGACCTCGTCCATCCGGAGCTCACGGTCTGGGAGGCGGTCCGCTACTCCGCCAAGTTCCGGCTGCCCCCCGACTACTCGGAGGAAGAAGTCGACCAGCGCGTGCAGCAGACCCTTCGCGACCTCGGTCTCGACGGCGTCGCCCACCTCGAGATCGGCTCCCCAGAAGCGAAGATCCTCTCGGGTGGGCAGCGCAAGCGCGTCAACATCGCGCTCGAGCTCGTGACCGACCCCGTCGTCATGTACCTCGACGAGCCGACTTCGGGTCTGGCCGCCGACGATGCCGCCGCCCTCATCGAGCTGCTGAGCAAGCTCACCAAGGCGACCGGCAAGACGATCATCATGACGATCCACCAGCCGGCGAAGGACGAGTACGAGAAGTTCACGCACTCGCTCATCCTCGGCTACGGCGGTGTGCCCATGTTCTTCGGGCCCACGTCGCCCGACAGCTACAACTTCTTCAGCAGCTGGGCGCAGCGAGAAGGCATGACGGCGAGCCAGCTCGGGGTCGAGCAGCTGCCGGTCGACACACCTCGCGACGCCTTCGCGCTCATCACGGCGCGCGAAGACCCCATCCACAAGGCCAACCTCGCTCGAGACCCCAACTCTCCGCGCACCGTCGCACGTACGCAAGCGGCGCGTAAGTGGAACGCAGAGTACTTCAGCGACCAGAACCCGACGTACAAACGCATGTACTCGGGCCGGCGCGCAGTGGGCACCGGCGAGGGCCACAAGGGTGTGCCCGAGGGCAGACCCAAAACGCGCGGGCAGTTCAGACTGTTGCTCTCGCGCTACTTCAAGACGAAGTGGCGCGACCGCACCGGTACCGGCATCCTCTTCGCCCAGGCGCCCATCATCGGGGTCTTGCTCGGCTTCGTCTTCGGCGGCCAATCCGAACAGAGTCCCGCCTGGTGTTTGGGTGCCCTCCAGCAGATCGCCGAACGCACGGGTGAGAAGGCGGAGGGCGACGTGCTCACGAGCCTCGCCACCACCCAGGACAATACGACGGCCGTCTTCTTCTTGGTCGCGAGCGCGATCTGGTTCGGCACGTCGAACGCCGCCCGCGAGATCGTCAAAGAGAGAGCCATCTACCTCCGCGAGCGGATGGTCAACCTGGGCCTGTTCAACTACGTCCTGAGCAAGTTCGTCCTGCTGAGCTTCTTCTGCATCGTGCAGTGCTCGATCCTGCTCGGCATCGTCTTCTTCTGGCTCGGCTTCGAAGGCGGGCTACCGGCCTTCGGCCAGCAGCTGGCCGCACTCGTGGTCACATCGATCTGCGCGGTGTCGCTCGGGCTGTTGTTGTCGGCGGTGGTCACCTCTTCTGAGGCGGCGATGGCCCT
>JAUHZF010000074.1 GCA_030426145.1 Polyangia bacterium | reverse complement strand
AGCGGCATCCGGTCGCTGCCCTTGGCCAGCACGCCCGACGCGTAGGGCGCGGCGTTGAAGACGGCGATGCCGTTCTCGTGCGCCCAGGTGAAGACCTGGTCGGCGTTGCGGTTCAGAAGCGTGTAGCGGTTGTGGTTGATGATCGTGTCGAAGGGCCAGCCCTGCTTCAGGATGTCGAGCATCAGGTCGGTGGTGCCCATCGCAAGGCCGATGGCGTCGGCCAGGCCCTCTTCCTTCATCTTCACCAGTTCTTCCAGAGCGCCGCCCTTGCCGGTGATCTCGGTGACGTCGGCGTCGGGCACGGCGTAGCCGTCGCCTTCTTCGTACGGGTTGTAATGGAAGGCGTAGATGCGAGAGACGAACTGGTGGAACGGGAGCGAGGATTCGCCCTCGCGTTCACCGTGGCCCACGATGCTCGGTTTCACCCCGTGACCCCAGTCTTGCCGACCCTCGTTGTTGGGGTTGTAGAAGTAGGCACGGAGGTTGCCATCGGGAGCCTCGGCGATGCGCTGGAGTGAGATGGCGTGGGGGCCGAGGTAGTCGCCGTGACCATTGGTGACACAGAGCCCGACGGGGTTCGGATACATCAGGTCGTGACCGTCGTTGTAGGCCGGGTGGTGGGTCGCGAAGAAGCGACGCACGAAGTCCTCGTGCTGCCCCACCGTGGTTTGCGCGACGTCGGCGAAGACCGAGGCGAAACCCTGAGCCACCCATCGCCCGTAGAGCGCGGGGTTGACCCACTTGTGGCCGTCCTCGTGGCGCAGGGCGACCAGCCGCATCATGCCGTCGTAGAGGCGGTCGAGGTGTGGGACCAGGATGAGCGAGACGGGGTCGAGGTCGGGGTCGAAGCGCTTGGCGACGCCGGTCGCGATGGTGTCGGAGCGAAGGGCTTGGCCTTCGAAGGCCATCTCTACGTGGCCGTCACGGGCGGCGGAGATGATGACCTCGAGCAAGTAGCCGGGGGCATACTGGGCCCATAGGCTCAGCCCGCGAGCAGCTTGGCAGGTCGGGTTGTTTCCCTGTCCGATGCCGAGGGGCTGGCCGAGCGCCGAGATGGTGCCGGCGAGCAGGATCGAGTTGGCGGTCACGCCGTCCCGCTTGGCGCGGCGGGCGAGGAGCTCACGTCGCACCTCTGAGCGTAGGTCGAGCTCGACGATTCGTCGGAGTCCGGCCGAGACCTCGCGGCGCGATAGCAGCCCTCGCTCGAGAAGCTTGCTGAGCCCGTAGATCGACTGGGCTGTGGTGGGGAGCATGCCCACCTTGATGAGCTGGCGAAGGAAGTCGAGGTTCTCGTTGGCTTGGGCCGCGCCGACTTCGTTGAGCGACAGAGACTCGGCGAGCAGCTGTGGGTGGCGCTTGGCCACGAACCGGAGGAGGACCGCGTGGTGCCGCGATACGAGGCCCGTGACCGCCATGCTCGAACCGAACGCCGTGGCTTCGCGCTGAAGCTGCATTTCATCGCATTGAGGCAGCGCCTTTCGGTAGGCCGTGAGCTTGCCGTGTTCGCGGCTGAGCGGGCTCGGACCGTGAATGGCGGCCGCGAACTGGGTCAGGCGTGCGACGGCGGTATCGTCCTCACGCCCGGCATCGGGGATTCGCGCGGCGAGCTCGATCATCGCTCGAATGCGGTCGGTGGCGATGGGGCGCTGAGCGCAGACCTGCTCGATCTCCTCGACGACGACGTCGCGGAGGTTGGTGAGGTCGAGCTCCTCGGCCAAGAGTTGAAACAGACGGACGTTGGCCTTGCGGTGCGGCCCCCCCGAGATGCGCTCCTCCTCCGTGTCGCGAGGAAAGAGGTAGCCGAGATTGAGGGCCATGGTCTCGTTGAGGAACGAGTGGGCGTCCCCGGCGGACATGCTCTCGTGCTCGGAGCGACCGTTGGCGATCGCGAGCACACGCAGCTCGCTCAGCGTCTCCACCACGGGGTAGACGCCGGTGGCCGCGAGGCTTCCCGCCACCAACGGCGGCTGGAGCCGGCCTGGATTCTCCCAGGGACCGCCGGCGAAAACCCCGCAGGTGTCGAAACGGTGGGCGTGGTCGTAGAGAAGCCGGTGGCCCCCCTCCGTGCCCATGAGCGCTTCGGCGAGTTGGAAGACCTCGGTCTGGTACTTGCTCTTGGCGAACTTCTTCGCTCCTTCGACCGCGTCGAGCGCTTGGTCCAGCTTCTGGGCCATGCGCTCGAGCAGGGGGAGGGGCGCGGCGTGGGTTTCTAAGGTCATGCTCGCGGTAGCTAGGCGGGAGAAGCGGAGGCTTCCGGCGGCTTGGCCGGAGCGGCTTCATCATCGGGGGGATCGTCTTCCCCGAGGTAGAAGTCGTGGTTGTCGTACTCCACGAGGAGATCACGCACCCGCTCCGGGTCGGCACCCTTGAAGAACACGGTGCCGTAATGGTTGCCGAAGGCGACGCGCTCGGCGACCTTGCTGTTGACGGGTACGAAGAGATTGTGGCGCGTGTAGTAGGGATGCTCGAGCAGCGCGTCGGGCACCTTGACGCGATTCACCTTCTTCTTCCGTGGGTACACCATCACGCAGCCCGCATAACCGTCGTGGTCTCCGGGGTCGGGGAAGATGGCGTCGAGCTCTTCGTCCGTCGTGGAGGGGTCACAGCAGAGGGCAAAGGCAGCGAAGGGGTCGAAACCCCACGCTTCCTGAATGAGCTCGAAGATGTGGCCGCCTGGCACGCGGGCCGCGACCTCGCCGAAGCTGACCACGTCGTCGTCGGTGATGAAGAACTCGGGGTGAATCATCCCGTATTCGATCTCGAAGGCCTTCACGAGTGATTCGATCGCGCGAAGGATGACGGGACGACGCTTCTCCAATCGGGGCGACGCGGGCACGAAGTTGGTGTGGCCGAGCTTGATGTACTCGGTGATGTTGAGGAAGCGAACCTTGCCTTTGTGGATGAAGGCCTCGCACGAGAACTCCTGGCCTTCGAGGTGGGTCTCGAGCAGGCAGGGGAAGTTGTCGTCGCCGAGCTTCTTGTCGACGTCCTCGAGGGAGCGCAACGTAACGTGCCCCATCGCGCCGGCCGCATCGGTCGGCTTGAGGTGAACCATGGCCGCCTCGTCGGTGTCGAGCTTGACCATGGCCTTCTTCACGCGGTTGAGGAAGCGGGTGACGTCCTCCTTGTTCTCCGCCTCTTCGAACACGCCCACCCTGATGCCGAACATCTGGGCACGACGCTTCATCATCGCCTTGTCACGGAAGAGGAGGTAGCGCGTGAAGAGCCGCGGATCTTCGCGGAAGCGACCATTGAGGGCGCCTGCCCATTCGACCGTCTCCTCGAAGAGGGGGACGGCGACGTTGACGCCCATGCTCATGAGGCGCTCGGCCAGCTCGCTCGACTGCTCGTTGAGCCGGCTGAAGTCCCACGCGACGTAGGGGATTTCGTTCTCCTCCATGTGGGCCTCGAAGCCCGGAGGAACCACGGCCACGAATGGGCGGCCGATCTTGTCGAGCCCCTCCATCGCCGGAACACTGAAACCTAGGAGTGCGATCTTCGAATCAGGCACTGGCAGCCCCCGGTCCAATGTCGTCGGGCTGGTAGTGCTTGATGAGGTCGTCGAACGCGTATCGGTAGAGCTCGAAGCCCTCCTCGTAGTAGGGCCGCATGACGCCACCCTCCCAGTCGAGGATGTCTTCGCGGTTCTTGTGGATGATCTCGAAGCCGTACTTCAAGTACGCCTTCTTGGCCCACTGTGCTTTGGGGTGGGCGATGAGCACCATGTCGACCATGCCCATCTTGCGCGCGATGCGCTCGGCGAAGCGCATCAGCTGCCCCCCGAAGCCCTTACCGACCTGCTCTGAGTCGAGGTAGATGTAGCCGAGGTAGGCGTGACGCCCGAAGTATTGGAGCGAGATGGTGCCGACGGCTTTACCCTCGTGGTAGCCCACGTAGAAGTCGCGGCGGCGGAAGTTGATCTCGCCCCACGTGTCGTCGACGTCGTGCTCGGCCATGTCCTTCTCGTCGAGGAAGGGCCGGTACCAATCTGCCGTCGAACGCACGAAGTTCGCGATCGTGTCCATGTCCTCCCGCTGGGCGGGGAGGATCTGAAGCTGGGGCTTCTTGGTGGTCTTACGGGGGGGTGGCTGGTGGTGTTGAAGCGTCATCTGTGAATCCTCAGCTTTCTTTCAAGTGGTGTATTCGGCGTTGATTTCGACGTAGCGGTGGGTCAGGTCGGTGGTGAGCATGCGGCCGGCGTGCTCGCCATCGCCGAGGTCGAGCGTGACCTCGACGCGGTGACCCGAGACCGCGGTGCGCAATGCGTCTTCGTCGACCTCGAGCGGGAGGCCACGGCGCAGCACCTCGTAGCCAGCCATGTGGAGGCCGACGGCGTCGGTGTCGAGCGCGACGCCAGCGGTGCCGGCGGCGGCGACGATGCGCCCCCAGTTGGGGTGTCCGCCGGCGAGGGCGGTCTTGACCAGAGAGGAGGTGGCGATGGCCTTGGCCACGCGCTGAGCGACCTCGCGGCTGCGCGCGCCGCGGACGTTGATCTCCATGATCCGCGTCGCGCCCTCGCCGTCTTCGATGATCTGACCCGCGAGGTTGCGGGCGAGCTCGGTCACGGCTCGCTGGAGCTTCTCGTCGTCTTCGGGGGCCAAGGGCGTGCTGCCGCGCGCGGCGAGAAGAATCACGGCGTCGTTGGTGCTCGTATCGCCATCGACCGTGATCTCGTGGAACGAGCGGTCGACGGCGTGGCGGAGCATCCCTTTCAGTCGGGCGGGCTCGACTGGAGCATCGGTGGCCATCACCGCGAGCATGGTGGCCATGTTCGGGTGGATCATGCCGGAGCCTTTGGCCACACCGCCCAGGGTGTAGCGGCGTCCGCTGAGCTCGAAGTGCACGGCGGCCGTCTTCGGCTGGGTGTCGGTGGTCATCATGCCGTGGGCCACGGAGGCGTCGGCGTCCTTGCTCAGGCGCTGGGATGCGTCCTGAATGCCCCCGAGGACCTTCTCGATGGGAAGGGGCACACCGATGATCCCCGTGGAAAGCACCAAGGCGGGCCCACCGACGTGGGTCTCGACGGCCTCTTGCATCGCCTCGGCGTCGGCGCGTCCACGACGGCCGGTGAGGGCGTTGGCGTTGCCGCTGTTGACGACGATGGCGGAGATGGCGTCGTGCTCGGCCAGCGTTTCGCGACAGAGGTGCACCGGTGGTGCGGCGGCCTCGCTCGTGGTGAACATGGCGGCGCAGGCCATGGGTTCGTCGGCCACGATGAGGGCGAGGTCGAGGGCCCCAGAGGGCTTGACGCCGGTGGCCACGCCCGCGCCACGGAGGCCGGGCACGGCGAAGAGGCCAGCGCCGACCGGGAGCTGCGGGGCCACGCGACCGGGCTGGTGATGGGTGAGCGTCATGGTCATGGGGTCGAGATCCTCGGGGCAGGGGTGGAGCTCGGCGTGCCGAGCGGGAGTGGGAACGCGCGACGGACCATCCCCGTGCGGGGGCGACCGTCGGCCTCGTGGACCGCGCGGCGTTGCGGCGAGAGCCAATCGAGTCGGGTCGTCTCGAAGCCGAAGCGGGTGAAGAACGAAGGGGATTTGGTGACGCACAGGAGATCTTTCTCGAGGCGTTCGGCGCGGCGGATGAGCGCATCGATGATGCGGGAGGCTAGGCCTTCGCTACGGCGATGGGGCGCGACCACGATGCCGCGCAGCTCCACGCGATCCCCTGCGACCTCCTGAAGCGACCCGGCCGCGATGATGCCGTCATTGGCGTCACGGAGGACGAGGTAGGAGGTCCAATTCCAGGGCAGCTGCCAGACGGTCTCGGGCGAGCACGAAGGGATCGCACTCGACAGGAGGGCGAGCAGCTCGGACCGGTCTTCGTAGCGCGCCCGGTCGAGCTCGGGCTCAGCGCCGAGCTTGGGCTCGGGCGGCGGAACCCGACCGGGGAGGGTGAGGTGAGAGGCGAACATCATGGGATCAGCTCAAGCCGAGGTGGTCTTCGAAGCCGAAGCGGCGGTTCATGTTCTGAATGGCCTGGCTCGCGGCGCCCTTGAGGAGGTTGTCGATGGCGCTCGTGATCACCACGTGGTCGCTGCCGGCGACATCGGTCACACCGATGACGGCCCGTGGCGTGCGAGCCACCATTCGGATGCGTGCCTCTTGTCCGTACGGGAGCACCTCGATCAACGGGCAGTCTCGGTAGCGAACGGCGAGCTGCTCGTGCACGGCGGATGCCGACTTGCCGGGCAGATGCACGGTGGTGGTGGCGAGCATGCCGCGCTCCATGGGCACCACGTGCGGATTGAAGATGACCGTGGGACGCGGCTGATCCGCCGGCATCCAACGATCGATCGACTGTTCCATCTCGGCGGTGTGCCGATGGCTGCGCCCGAGCTTGTAGGGCTTCACGTCGTCGTGCACGGCGATGAAGTGGGTGGCGGCGGTCGCGGGTCGTCCCGCTCCGCTGATCCCCGACAGCGCGTTGACGACCACGGTGCCCTCGAGCCAGCCCGCACGGGCGAGGGGCTCGAGCGCGAGTCCGACGCAGGTGGGGTAGCAACCTGGGTTCGATACGACGTCGACCCCATCGAGCGAGGCATCGCACAGCTCGGTGATGGAGTAGACCGCGCGCTCGGCGAGACCGGCGGGACGCGCACTTCCGTAGACGCGGCTGTGCAGCTCTTCGTCACGGAGCCGGAGGTCGCCCGAGAGGTCGATGCAAGGCACGCCGGCGTGCACGCACTGGGCGACGAGGTTGGCGGCGTGGCCGTGCGGGAGACAGACGAAAGCGAGGTCGATCTCGTCGAGAGAAACGTCCGTGGGGTTGCGTAGGGTCACCGATGGCGCCGAGGGCTCGACGCTGCGCAGGTCCTCGCCGGCGTGCGACCGACTCGTCGCGAACGACACCCGACAGGCGGGGTGGCGTTGTAACAGTCCCGTGAGCTCGGTCCCGGTCGTGCCGCTTGCGCCGTAGATCCCGACGCGCAGGTGACGGGCGGAGGGCATATCCTTCCTCTTGGCCTGCTTTGCTTCAGCTTGGGTCATGGGCCCTGGCGCAAAAGCAAGTGCCGTGCCGGCTTCGACGAAGGCTCGTCGTCCGAAACCTTGTCGAAAAGAACGGAGCGGTGGGACATACGTGGCGCAACTTTTGGGACATTCTTGTCTCCCTTGGGGTTTCTGGGTCATCGTTGGCCCAAACCGTGCAGGTCTCCGGGCGCGATGAACGAACACCGGGGCGAAGTGCCACAGGAGTCAGGCACGGTTCTATTGGTCGGCGCGTCCGAGCTGCGGTCAGCGCTGCGGAGGTTGCGCTGGGCGGTGCGGTCGTTGAGGAGCATCCGCACCCTCCTCGAGTCGACCGACATCGAAGAGGTTCGGGCGGTCGTGCTGAGCGATGGGATCCTCGCCGGCGAGGATGTGGCGCGGACCATTCAGGAGGTGAGGAGAGCGTTTCCCCTCGTCGACGTCGTGGTCTGGTCGCGGCGGTCCTCCGTCGCCCTGGTGCGCGACTGCCTTCGGGCTGGCGCTCGCGACGTGATGACCACCACGTCGGCCGACAGCGCCGCCCGAGGCGTGGTGACGGTCCTCGAGGATCAGCAGTTGCTACCGCGCGCGGCCAAGCTCGGCGAAGACTCGCGCACCACCCCTTCGACCTTCTCCGGCATGGTCTCGCGCAGCCCGAGGATGTGGGATCTCTTCGATACCGCGGTTCGTGTGGCCAATGCGGACGCCACGGTGCTCATCCTAGGTGAGACGGGAACCGGCAAAGAGCTGCTCGCCCGCGCCATCCATGAGCGGTCGGGACGGCCGGGGCGTTTCGTCGCCGTCAACTGTGGTGCGGTACAAGACACGCTCATCGACAGTGAGCTCTTCGGACACGTGGAGGGGGCGTTCACCGGCGCCACCACCACCAAGAAGGGCCTCTTTCGCCACGCCGACGGCGGAACGGTGATGTTGGACGAGATCGGCAACATTCCCTTGTCGGCCCAGCACCGCCTCCTGCGTGTTCTGCAAGAGGGTGCAGTACGGCCCGTCGGGGGCGAGTCGGAGGAGCCGGTGGACAGCCGCGTGATCGCGGCGACGAGTAACCGGCTCGAAGAGGCCGTGGAACGAGGGTCGTTTCGTGAGGACCTGTTCTATCGCCTCGACGTCATTCGGCTCGAGCTGCCTCCGCTGCGCGAGCGCAAGGAGGACATCATCTACCTCTTCGGCTACTTCGCGCGGGAGGTCGCCGAGCAGTACAACGTGTCGCGGCCCGACGTCACGAACGACTTCCTCGATGCGTTGGTGTCCTACGGGTGGCCGGGAAACGTACGGCAGCTGCAGAACTTCACCGAGCGCTTCGTGCTCACCCGAACGGGGCAGCGGGCGGATGGCGACACCGTGCGGGAGATGTTGCCCTTCCAAGGAAAGGCTGAATCCACCGACATCCCGCCGCCGCGGCGTAGCGAGTCGTCGAGGCTGGATACCCGTCTCCCGATGGCGCAGGCGATAGGGCCCCGCGTCGATGCGCTCGAGCGCGAGTACCTCGAGGCCTGCTTGGGCGCCACGCGGGGGAGGGTCGGCGAGGCGGCGGAGCACGCGGGGATCAGTCGCCGCACGCTGTTGCGAAAGATGAAACGCCTCGGTCTCGACAAGGTCGACTACCGCGCCGACTGACCATCACGCGGATGCTTGCAGCTCGTCGCGGAGCCAGTGGCGATGTTTGTCGATGAGCTCGAGACCGCGGTCTACGGTTCGCTCGACCCTGTCGGAGGCGTGGAGGCCGTCGACGACGTTGCCGTAGACCTGCGCCATGGCCTCCTCATCGACGAGGATGGCCGTGAGCAGGCGCTCATCGACGACGAGGTCGACGACGTCACTTCGGTCGAGCGGGAGGTCGGCTTTGATTCGCGTGGGGTGTCCGCCCAGAGTCTCCACGCAGCGCGCGAGCTGGTCCAGGTGGCGGAGGTGGTCGGTGACCATCTCGCGGACCTCGCCGCGCTCGACGATGTCGTCGAGCCTTGGCGCTGCGGCGTCGCAGACTTCGAGCGACGCGCGGTGGTGGGCGATGAGCTCGTTCAACCTCTCGACGGTGTCGTTGCTGGGGACGGCTTCTGGAACGTGTTGGGGAAACGGCATGTTACGGAGAGTTGCAGATGCCGTGCCGGGGCCCTCTGACCCGTGTGCACCCGTTGTGCGACCATCGCAGTGTGGCGTCGAGGCAGGGGGCGGGGCAATTTGCCCCGGTTCACGTGGTGCGCGTGCCACGACGGACTGGATTGACATGACATGCTTCTTGCCTAAGTGCCGAGTATGACGCTCTCCATGGAGCCGCCCACCCCCGTATCCACGGGATCGACCCAGGAACTCGACCCCTCGCTCGCCAAAGAAGAAGCCGCGCCGAGGGCTCGGGTCCTCATCATCGACGACGAGCCCGACTTCCTCGACATGCTCTCGCTCAGCCTCACCAAAGCTGAGTTCCACGTGAGCACGGCGACGCACCTCGACGCGGCCCAGGCCAAGCTCGAAGACGGCCGGTTCGACGCCGTTCTGTGCGACCTCAACCTCGGAGGCCAGGACTCGGGCCTCACCTTGTGCCGTAGGCTTCAGGAGCGACGCCCCGACATTCCGGTCGTGATGATGACCGGCTTCGGAAGCTTCGAGAGCGCGGTGGAGGCGGTGCGCGCCGGCGCCTACGACTACGTGACCAAGCCCGTCGACATGGGGCCTCTCCGGCTCATCATCGAGCGCGCGGTTCGGCACCATCGGCTTCAGGTCGAGGTGCGCAAGCTCCGCCACGGCGAGATGGGTGGCCGCCCCCGCCGGTACGGCAAGCTCGTGGGCAACTCGCCTGCGATGCGGCGAATGTACGATCTGTTGTCGCGGATCGAGGACAGTGACGTCCCCGTCCTCGTGCTCGGCGAGAGCGGCACCGGCAAAGAGCTGGTGGCACGCGCCCTCCACGAGCAGGGCGACCGCAACGGCAAGCCCTTCGTCGCCATCAACACGGCCGCGGTGCCGGCCAGCTTGCTCGAGAGCACGCTCTTCGGTCACGTGAAGGGCGCCTTCACCGACGCCAAGGAGGGGCGCGCCGGGCTTTTCGTCGAAGCCGACGGTGGCACCCTGTTCCTGGACGAGGTGGGGGAAATGCCCCTCGAAATGCAAGCCAAGCTCCTCCGTGTGCTGCAGGAGCGGAAGGTGAGGCCGGTCGGGGGAACGAAGGAGGTTCCCTTCGACGTTCGGATCGTATGCGCGACGAACCGCGACCTCGAAGACGAGGTCGAGAAGGGCGAGTTTCGCGAAGATCTCTTCTACCGAATCAACGTCGTGTCGGTCCGCATCCCCCCGCTGCGCTCGCGGGCGGGTGACGTCATGGTCCTCGCGCAGTACTTCCTCGAGCGCATCGGAGATCGGACCGGCAAGAACGTGAGCGGTTTCGATGTCGCGGCGGCCAAGAAGCTCACCGACTACGACTGGCCCGGCAACGTTCGCGAGCTCGAGAATACCGTCGAGCGCGCCGTCGCGCTCACCCGGGGTGAGGTCATCGGGGTCGATGACCTGCCCGAGCGCGTGACCCAGCACGTTCGAAGGTCCTTCTCCCTCACCTCCGAAGACGACGTGGAGAAGATGGCGCCCCTCTCCGAGGTCGAGCGTCGCTACGTCGAGCGCGTGCTCGAGGCTGCGGGAGGGAACAAAACCCTGGCGGCCCGCGTGCTCGGGCTCGACCGCCGCACCCTCTACCGCAAGCTCCAGCGCTGGAGCGAAGAGGCTCGCGGCGAGGACGACGACTGATCAGTGGCTGAGCTCGGGGCGCACCACCAAGACCGAGCAGGGGGCTTGGCGAGCGATGGCGGGAGCCTCCGCCGGGGAGAAGAGGTGCTCCCAGCTCGAGCGTTCCTTCTCGGTCATCACCAACAGCGAAGCGCTTCGCTCCTCGAGGTGGTCCGCCAGCCGCTTCGGTGTCGCGGCCCCCAAGACCTCCACGTCGACGGGCCGACCGAGCCGGCTGAGCGCTTCGGCGAGCGGGTCGGCCGCTGGCGCCTCGTCCTCACGAGGCGCGAGCGACGGGGCCAGTCCCAAGGCCGTGGAGGCGGGTGGCAAGCCGATGTCACGCAAGACGCCACCGAGGTGAACGACCTCGAGGGGGACGCCCCGTCGCGTCGCCTCCGCCGCAGCGGCGTGCGCCGCAATGCGCAGGTCGTCGATGTCGCGACCTGCCGCCACGACGGGTCCCGGACCCGTGGGGCCGGCCGCGAGGACCGAGATCGGCGCGACGCGCATGAGCTCGTCGAGCGGGTCTTGGCCGAGCCATCGTCGCCAAAGCGACGACGCCTGGCTCAACACGAGAAGCTGCGGCCGAGGAACGTGCTGTGTCAAGAGCTCGAGGAGGGACGCTGGCGACTGCTCCGGCGCTTCGACGAGCTGGATGGGCGCGTTCATGCGCTGGGCCCAATCGAGGCCACGCTCGACGGGAGCGTCGTCCTCGTCATGGGTGAGGACGACCACTGGGCCGCCGGCGGAGGCGCGTAGGGGTACGATGGCAACCACGGCGACCTCAGGACGGGAGTGCTTCGGCCAGCCGACGCTGACATTGGCGCTGGGGTTCGATGACGTGGCGACGGAAGGACTGCGCCGAGGCCTCGTCGAGGTCCTTCGCGCGGGCCTCGTAGGTCGCGGTCAGCAACATCTCGCCCTCGTGGATGACCTCGAGGATGGCCGTCTCGCTGATGAGGGCTGCGCCTCGCTCCACGAGGAGGGTGAAAGCGCCCCAGGCACCGGCCTCGGACGAGGGCGTCTCGCCCTGGCGACGGATCATCTGCGCCAGCGCGACCGCGCGCGTCGTGTGGCTTCGGCGGTTCTTCTCGACGAGCGTTCGGAGCCTAGGGCCTTGCACGTGGTGCATGGCTTGCTCGTAAGTGGCGGCCGCCGCCAGCTCGCCGCGAAGACTCCGGTCGAGCAGGTCGGGAGGCGTGGGGGCGTCGAAGCGAAAGGTCGTGAGTTCCATGCCCTGGAAGATTGCAATGGGTGTGCCGGGCTCTACCGGGCCATGGCGGCTTCGGAGCGTGGCGCAATGACTCGAATGAGGCATATCGCCTGCGCGCCGACCCCATCGTCGCGGGCGATATGCGTGTGGAGGACCTCGAGACATGGATGACGAGAGCGACGACCGAAGGGAACGCGAACGATTGCGCAGGAGCGCCACCATCTACACCTTGGGTGAGTTGGGTCACGCTCTTGCCACGCCGCTCAACGTGCTGACGGGACGTCTCGACCTGCTCGACGACGCCGACGACATGAAGGAAGTCAGAGCCCACGCCGCGGCGATGAGGCGCCAGGTCGAGAAGCTATTGCTCGCACTCGATGCCGCGCGCGAGCGTATACCCGACCCGTCGGTCGAGCCGGTCGACCTCGCCACCGTGGTCGAACACATCGAGCGTTCGCTGACCACCGAGGTCGAGGTGAGGGTCGACGGCGCGACACGACTGAGCGTAGACCTCGACGAAGTGGTGGGGGCCGCATGGGCGATGGTGGATCACTTCGGAGGAGCGGCGAGCCTCGCTTTCGAGATGCGCGCCTTCGATGAGCGTCCCGGGCGACATCTCGCGCCGGGTGCCTACCTCTGCCTCGTGGTCACAAAACGCGAAACGGCCCCGGAGGTCGCCTCCGAAGCCGTCTGGGCCCTGTCGGGGGCCCGTGGTCATGCTCGCCTCACGCGGGCGACGGTCGTTGCGTCGCCGGCGTCGGAGCTGGTCGTGGTGTTCTCGTCGATGAGCTGAGCTCAGCGCTGGCCGTTGACGTGGCTCTCGAGGAACCAGAGGTCGAGCTCGGCCTGGCGCAGCGCCTCGGTGTAGAGGTCCTCGGTCACGACGTCCTTTCCGTCGAGCTGGGTGATGCTGCTGCGTAGCAGCGCCGAGTAGGCGCCGAAGCGGTTCACGAGGAGCTCGATGTGCCGGCGACCGGTGACGGCATTGGCATCATAGGGTTCGAGGACGGACTTCTCGGCCGCCATCCGGACCGTGCCCTCGGCGTAGCCGCCGAGCGTCGATGCGCGTTCGGCGATGTCGTCCACCATGGCACGGGTGCGGTCGGCGAGCTTGTCGAAGAGCTCATGCCGAGCGACGAATTCGGGGCCCTTGATGTTCCAATGCGCCTGCTTGATCTGGCTCGTGAGGTCCGTCGCGGTGGCGAGCACCACATTCAGCTGGTTCACAATCGATTCGCGGACATCATCCTTCAGGGCAACTTGGGTATTGAAACGGGTCATGCTCAACGACATTGCAACCTCGGTGCCAGGCGCGCTTCTGCGCCTCGAAGCCGATGAGGCGCATCGAACGGTTCGTGCGATGTCGCACTTTGCCTCGCAGCAGGGCAACGCGCCCCGACACGGCATCTCGTGTCGCCGTTGTCGACGGAACGTCGATTGCACTCTCCTTCTGCCATGCAGATCACCATCGACATGCTCAGCCACGAGACCACCACGGACGACCACGGCAGCGCGCCTCCGCAAACCCTCGCCGAGCTCGCCGCGCGTCTGCGCGGCACGCAGCTCCCGCCCGACTACGTCGCTGGCAAGACGAGGCTGCGTAACGAGGCGATGGCGCAGCTCGAAGGGTCGGCGCTGGCGGCGGAGCGGGCCATCGACCGCCTCCTCGCGCGCGGGCTCGTGCGGTTCGATGACGTGGCCGGCCGATGGGAGATCGGAACCCAGCTTCAGCGCTGATGGCGGGCGGAAAGGCGCGTACGGTGCCAGTGCCGAGGCCGGCACGAGCATTGCGTCGGCATGGGGACATGACCACGACATCTACTTCTGGGCTTTCGGTGGGCACGGAGATCGAGAGTCGGCATCACGCGCCTCGGATCGGTCTGCTCGTCGACGGCCAGCGCTACTTCGAGGCGGTCGCCGAAGCCTTCGCGCGCGCGCGGCACTCCATCGTCATCGTCGGCTGGGAGCTTCACAGTCGAATCCGCTTACGACGGGGTCGTGATGAGCTTCGGCTCGACGACGCGCTGGTCGAGGCGGCCGAGCGTGGCGTCCAGGTGCGCGTCCTCCTCTGGGATCACAGCATCGTCCTCACGGGAGAGCGGGAGCTGCTCACGAGCTGGCGGCTCGACCACGAGCGAATCGAGGTCGTCTACGCCGCCGACCACCCGCTCGGCGCATCGCATCACCAGAAGATGGTCGTCGTCGACGGTGGGGTGGCCTTCGTCGGTGGGTTGGACCTCGCAGCGGAGCGCTGGGATGTCTGCGGCCACGAGGCCGAGCGACGTGACCCCGACGGCAAGGCCTACGGTCCATTCCACGACTTGGCCTTCGTCGTCGACGGGGCCGCTGCGCGTGGTGTGCTCGACGTGGCGGTCGACCATTGGGTGAGCGCCACGGGGCGCGACGACGACGCTTTCGAGGTGGGTGGCGCCGCGGCATGGCCCCCGTCGGTCGTCCCCGACCTCGAGGACGTAGCGGTCGGCATCGCCCGAACGCGTGCCGCCTACGACGGGCAGCCCGCGCGGAAGAGCATTCTCGCCCTCTACGAGGGCGCGATCGCGGAGGCGCGTCACCTCATCTACATCGAGAATCAGTACCTCACCTCGCCCGCCATCCTCGAGGCGCTGGCCGCTCGTCTGTCGGAGGCCGATGGACCGGAGGTGGTCATCGTGAGCTCGCAGAGCCAGGAGGGGCGGCTCGAAGATCTTCCCATGGCGCGTCTCCGAAGCCATTGGCTGGCCCAACTCCGGGATGCCGATGGCCACGGACGACTCCACGTCGGCGCGCCTTTGGCGCGGGGGGAAGCCGTGTCCGTGCACGCCAAGGTGATGATCGTCGACGACACCCTCATCACGCTGGGCTCGGCCAATCTGAGCCGTCGATCGATGGGTCTCGATACCGAGTGCAACCTCGTGCTCGAGGCGCGCGGTCGCGACGACGTGAAGCGCTGCATCAGCCGCTATCGGCGGAAACTCCTCGGCGAGCACCTGAAGGTGGACCCCGAGTGGCTTCCCAACGACCTGAACGAAAACTGGGTGGCCGCCATCGAGCGGCTCGACCCGGAGGGCCAGGCCCTGGCCCGGCTCGAGCCGCCGGCGGAGCTACCGAGAAAGCCGGCCTTGCCCTGGCGCGTGGCCGACGCGGATGAGCCGCTCGACGTGACGCTG
Source organism: Polyangia bacterium (assembly GCA_030426145.1). Taxonomy (GTDB): domain Bacteria; phylum Myxococcota_A; class Polyangia; order Polyangiales; family Polyangiaceae; genus JAPYTK01. The sequence goes on along the minus strand of JAUHZF010000074.1, from coordinate 14,933 downwards.
CCTGCCGAGGCCTTGGGCACGCCACCGAGCGCGTGGAATCGCGTGGCCCTTCGGGGCTTCAAGCGGGTCGCCGTGGTCGCTTTCGTGGCCCTGCTGCTGACGGTGGACGCCATCGCGGCCGCCCTCTCGACCCCGGTGTTGCCGCACCTGGTGTACGCCGGCGCGGCGCTCGGCCTCATGGCCTTGGTGCTGCATCGGCTCCGCCGGCGCTGGGCGCGTCTCGTGCCCAGCGCGTAGAAGTCGACCTTCTCGGGAAGCTCTCGCGCGGGGGGGCGTATCACCCCCGCATGAGCGTGCTGAGCAAGATCAAGTTGGGGCTGGCCGTGGTGGTGGGGGTGCCGATCGCTGGCTTCGCGGCCTACGCGGGGTACGACGAGTACGCGAACGGAGCGGGGGAATTCCACGTGGTGGCGCCCTTGGACACGCCAGTCGAGGTCACCATCGACGGCGGAGAGAGCGAGCGCGTGTCACCGGGGGGCCATCGCGTGTTCAAGGTCGAGCAGGGAACCCACGCGGTGAAGATCATTCGCGACGGTGAGACGACGACCCACGAAGCCAAGGTCGACAGCGGCTTCTACGAGACCCTGCTCCCGGCCGACGGACAGTGTTTCGCCGTGCTCGACGTCTACGACACCTACTACCAGTCGAACCCCGAGATGCCGGAGGTGCTCGAAACCTTCGACGCGCAGGCGCCGATCGAGGTGGGGTCGACACACTACTTCAGCGAGGATGCATTGCCGTCCCAGGTGAAAGAGGGGACGACGGTGAAGCTCGTGCTCTCGATGCCGTGCAAGCTGCGTGGGGCGTCGGAGAAGAAGCTGCTCGAAGAGCTCGGCTACGACGAGAAGAGCCTCGCCGCCATCGAGCGCTGAGGGTCAGGTGCCGGGCACGACCAGCGCGCGATGCCGCTGGTCGGCCGGCGAAATGATGAGCCCGACCTCGGCCCGGCGGGCGACCGACCCGTAGCGCAACCACAACAGGGGCCACGCATAGGCGGCGAGCTCTTGGTGGACCACGTCACCGGGTCCGCGCAGCGCCTCGATGCCGAGCATGGCGCGCTCGAGCGCGTCCCCGAAGCCGTGGCCGTGAAAGCCGCGGTCCATCTGGCGAACCTCCCCTCGGTAGGCCGACTCGTGTTTGCGCGGGGTGGGGTCGAAGCGCAAACACGAGGGCAAGGCGTCGGGCAGAGCGTCGAAGAGCTCTCCCACCGCGAGGTCGAGCGCGTCGACCATCGAGGGCACGTAGGCGTAGCGAAGCTCGGGCGCGCTGTCCTCGACCTGCATCAGGCGGGCCCAATGGGCGTGGCCGGCGCCCTCGCAGGTGGGGCAGGTGATGTAGCGATGTCCCTTGCACAGGTAGCAAGCGACCATGACCGCGTTGCCCTCGCTGTCGGTCACGTCGACCCGACCCGTGCCCGCGCATGCGGTACAGACGATCTCCCCGGGGCGACCCTCGCACGCCACGCAGGGGCTGATGTCGGAGCGCTCGAGGAGATAGGTCGTGCGGGCGTCCGTGAATTCGGTGGGCTCGGGTGGGGCCGCGGTGGCGAGCTGGTCGAGGAGGCGCGCCGTGAGCTGCACGTCTTTCAGCTCCGTAACGCGCCGCTGGATGCGCGCCTCCACGATCACGATGGCGAGCGGCTCGACCTCGTCAGGGGTCGCCGAGAGCAGGTCGACCGACCACCAGGGGATGCCGAAGACCTTGCGCTGGGCCGTGACGCCCTCGCCGCGCGCCCGCTCGATGGAGGGCAGGTAGGGAGCGTGAGTATCTTCCTCGAGCGGGTCGACCATCGGGGCGCGCCCCGAGCGTAGCAGCCGGTCCGCTCAGGCGGTGCGCAGGAACCGCGGCTGCGGCAGCTCGCGTTCGGTCGACCGCGAGCGGCGCCGGGGCAAGGGCGGCGGACGGCCGCGCAGCCAGGCATTGAGGGCGCGCTGCTCGTGCACGGTGATGTCCATGAACTCTAGCCCCATACCGCGCTGCTCGGGGTCGCGGGCCCACATGACCCGCGTGACCTCGGAGAAGACCATGAGCTCGCGGTGCTCCCACCACACGGCGGGGCGGAAGCAGAGGACCACCTTCTCGCCCACTTCCATGGGGGCTGGGGTTTCGAGCCACACCCCGTAGGCCGTCAGGTTGGAGGCCCAGTAGAGGAGCGGCTGGTCGAGGTAGCGGCTCACCACCTCACAGGGAAGCTCGACGGCGCGGCGAAGCGCACGTCGTGCGAGCTGGTCGACGGCAGGGGACACACACATGTAGGTTATTGTGTGCTCCCTGGTGGGAAGCGGCCAAAGAACCGGGCGCTATTTGCCGAGGCGCTGGAGCACGCCCTTCACGAGCAGGGGCCAAGCGACGGTGGCGTCCGCCGGGACTTCGGCGAAGCGACCTCCATCGGCGGCGGGGATGAATTTGCCCCAGGAGACGCCTTCGGAATAGGTGCAGCCGGACAGTCCACCCCAATGCACGGGCTCGGGGCAGATGCGCACGCCGTAGCGGAAGCGCCGGAGCTCGTCGGGCTCCCCCGCGCGCGTATGCAGGAGGTCGAGGTAGGGACTCACCTGCTGAGCCCAGTTGCGCGGAACCCCTCCGCCGATGGTGAAGATGCCGATCCGGTCCGCGTCGGCGACCATGCGCGTGTACTTCTCGAGGTCGATGAAGGGGTCGAATGCGAGAGGCGCTCTCTGCTTCTTGCGCCGGCGTCGGTTGTGAATGGCGAAGTCGAGGCCGAGCTCCGAGTCGCTGAAGGCGGGGATGAAGATGGGCACGTCGCGTGCGACGGCGCTCTTGACGATGCCTCGACCCTCGGTCGTCTTGGTGAGGTGCTCGCCGAGCGCACGGCAGATCGTGTGCGAGCTCGCCGTTTCGCCCTCGGGCCACTTCCAGAGCACCTCGTCGAGCACCACCTCGAGGTCGTCGAGGTTCGCTTCGAGCTCGAGCGTGTCGTACACGCGATCGAGCCCGGCGTAGTACATCTGGCGGTCGTCCATCTCGGGGTTGACCTTGAAGTGCCGCATGCCCGCGGCCTCGATGAGACCATGGGTCATGAGGGCACCGGTCGAGACCATGACGTCGATCATGCCGTGGTCGATCATGTCGCAGAGGATGAGCCCCTGCTTGGCGACGGTCATGGCCCCCGAGAACGTCCCCACGACCAAGCACTTCGGGTCGCGAACCATGGTCTCGAGCACGTCGGCCGCTTCGCCCAGCTGGCGACCACCGAAGGACGTGTCGCGCATGGCACGCAGGAGGTCCGAGAAGTCGTTGCACGTGGACAAGTCGAGCGGCTGGGTTGGGGTGAGCCCGAGCTCCTTGGCGTCGACGTAGGTCTCCGGGGTACGTCCTCCCGAGGCGTTCTCGAGGTCTTCGATGATGGCTTCCGGCTCCTTCTCGTCGGACATGGGCGGCCATCTTGCACAACGACCCCAGCTTTGACCAGGGCGCTCGGTTTGACGCTCCTCAACGCGGAGGCCACGCTTCGGTCATTCATGGCGAGGATGGCCTCCACGATGAAGCCCTGCGGTGGCCAGAGGAGCCGGCGTGAGCGGGTCTGAGCGGTACGGCAGCGGTACGCCCAAATGCCCTCGCTGTGGCGAGCGTGCGCCCATCGTGCTGCGTGGAATCGATGCCTTCTGCACCGTGTGCGGCAAGCCGCGCCCGACGCTCGACGCGCTCTCTTCCACGCCCCTCAACTTCGCCGGCACCCCGGCCAAGGTTGGAGGGATTGCGGCCAAGGTCTTCGGGGTCGGCGTTCTCGTCAGCGGCCTCTTCACCGCGCTTCTGCTCGGCTTGGTGCTCCAGGCCATCTTCCCCGCCTTCTGGCTCGGCTACGCGGTGGGGATCCCCATCGCGCTGCTCTCTCTCGTGGTGGGCGGCGGGGCGCTCTTCGGAGGATGGCGCCTCGGCCAGCGTGGACGGCAGCAGGTCGCGGCGGCACAACTCGAGACCATTCGGGGCATGGCGCGCCACCAACGCGGGGTGGTCAAGGCGAGAGAGGTCGCCGCTTCGCTCCGCATCTCCGAGGCGCAGGCCGACGCCATCCTCACCGATCTCGCCAAGACCCCCGAGGAGAACGTCGGGGTCGACCTCGATGAAAACGGAGAGCTCCTCTACCTCTTCGGTTCGACAGCCGCCATCCGCTGGCGGATCCAGGCCGAGCAGAGTCTCGGTGCCGACGCTCGTCGCGAGCTCGAAGCCGAGCTCGAGGCGGCGGCCGACGAGGAAGTCCAGAGCGCGCGCGGCTCGGTCCTACGCCGCTAGAAAACCCTGCGCTGCTAAAAAACCAGCGAAGCTAGAAGACGGAGCGCAGTCGGAAGGCGGCGGGGCCGAGCGACAGCGAGACCGAAGGTTCGGCCTCTGGCGTCACGCGCTGCGCACCGACCACCAGGAGCGGGATCCCGGCGCCGATGACGGCCAGCCCGCCGATGCCGAGCCCGACCCCGAACCGGTGGCCATTCACCCGCCGGCATTCTTCCTCTTCACACTTCTCAGCCTCGCCTGCGATGGCGGCACCGGTGAGGGCCGTGACCGCACCGAGGCTCGTCAGCACGATCCCGGTCACCATCATGCCGATGCTACGCCGGGGCAGATCGTCTTCGGTGAGGGGAGCGGGGGGGATCGGCGGGGCCAAGCCCGAACGCGCAGGAGGCACGTAGGCCGGCGCTGGTGGTGCCGCGGCCGCGGGGTACGCGTCGGGGATGGTGCTCGGCTCGTCCGCCTCCGTGAGGTCGATGAGGGCTTCGTCGGCCGCACCCGGAGGCACCGGGGCCGCCTCTCCCTCGACGGCAGGCGCCGCTTCGGTGGGGGCTTCTTCGGGAGCGACGGGCGCAGCCGGCGGGTCGGCCGGGGCCTCCGCCGCGTCGCCGTTCTCAGCCGATTGGCTCCAGGACGGGGCGGACCAGGCCGTCATCGCGACGAAGCCCAGCGAGACCCACAAGCGCACCATGATGCTTCATGGTCTCGGAGGTGGCGGGTCGAGGTCAAGGTCGACCGTTCACGATGGATGCGTTTACTGGTGCGCGACATGTGGGCTTGCCCGCCCCCCATGCATCGACGACCCTCGGACCATGCCGGAGGGCGTGCAACGCTGGCACGGGCTCGGCCACGCCATGTGGCTCGGCGAGGCCGCGGGCTTGCGGCTGCTGTTCGATCCGCTGCTTCCGGCTGGCCCCGGGGAGCCGATCTTCGGCGACCTCTTCACCCTCGATCCACCGCGGGTCGTCGACGAGGCGGCCCTTCGGCCCGACTTCATTCTCGTCTCGCACCGTCACCCCGACCACTTCGACGTGCCGAGCCTCCATCGCCTCGCCATGCGCGACCCCGACAGCGTGGTTCTCACGTCGGACGCCCTCGTCGAGGAGACGGCACGACGCTTGGGGTTTCGTCAGGTGGCGCGGGTCGCGCCGGGCCACCGGGTCGCCCTCGCCGATGGGGTGCAGATCTGTACGACGCCTTCGTTCGGCGAAGAGGTTGAGTGGGGGGCCGTTGTCGCCGTCGGCGCCACGCGGGTGTTCAATCAAGTCGACACGGTCTTGCGCAGTCCGGAGCAAGCCACGACGACCGTGCGGGCGGCACTGACGGAGCTCGGCGCAGCGGCCGATGCGACCTGCGACCTCGCGCTCGTGAGATGGCAACCCGCGCTCGAGATCCACGCCGCCATGGGGTGGGCCACGGGGTTCCCGGCGCGGGCCTATGGTCGCCTGCTCGACGAGGTCGCCGCCCTGCCCGCGCGCGTGCTGGTTCCCTCGGCCGGGGGGCTGCGCCATCAGCCGGCCTATGAGGCCATGAACGACGGGGTCTACCCCGTCGACGAGACGCGATTCCTCCGCGACTTGGCGCGTCGGCGGCCCCATGCCGAGCTGCTCGGCGACACGACCGGAGACGTGCTCGTGGTGACACCGGGTGGGGTTCGCCGGGAGGCCTCGGCGCTGGTCGAAGTCACCGAGCGAAAGCCGCCACCGGCCTTCTTGCCCCACCGGGGCATGCCTCCCCTGGTGGATCGCGACCCACGTTCTCCGTCCGAGCACCGTGCGGTCATCACGCCTTGGCTCGACCAGGTGCTGGTGCCGGCCCTCGGGCCCTTCGGCGAGCGCCGGCTCGGGCTCGAGATCGTCTACGCCGACGCGACCGAACACCACACCTTCACCCATGAAGGTCGCGGCCGTGGCTTCGATGCGGACTACGACCTCCTCAATGCGATCGTCGCGTCGTCATTCGCCGACGTCATCGCCGGGCGCCGTCACTGGGGCGAGCCCCTGCTGGCCGGACAGCTCCGGGTGGCTCAGCGCACCTACGACGTCGACGCGGAACGAGGCTTGAGCACCGCGCCCGTGCCCCCCGTCTTTCTCTACGCGGGGCTTTCGTACGAGGCGAGCCACGAGGCCTGGGTCGAGCATCAGCTCGCCGCGCTGCGCTGACCCGACGTCAGTAGCCCTGGGTGCGCAGCCAGAGGACCAGGTCGACGTAGAACTGCTTGTAGTCCCAGTCGTTGTTGACGCCCGGCTTGTCGCCGAAGAGGTGCCCCACCATGTCGGTGTGGTCGGCGGGGAGGCAGCCGAGGAAGAGGCCGTGCTTGGCATCGACGACGCGGACCAAGCCATCGTTGGGGTAGGGGTTGATGATGCTGCCGTCGATGATGGCCTCGGTGACGCTGAAGAGGGGATCGATGGGGTCGCGTTCGTTCTCCCAGGCGCCGATGAAGGGGGGCGGGTTCTGCACGTCGCATGCGCTTCCTCCGAGGCTGTAGTCGCTGCGTCCCGCGATCGAGGCGTAGAAGACGCCGGGCGCGTCGGGGTAGTTCTGGTCGAAGACCTCGATGGCCGGCGTGGAGAACTGTTGGAACGCCGCGCTGATGCTCGTATCGCCGTCGATGGCGTCGTAGAGGCCAGCGCCGAAGGTCTGCACCACCCAGTCGAGCACGTCGCTGAGGCCGGGGTTCTCGATGAGCTCCAGCGCGATGTCGGAGATGTAGACCCCACCGTGTGGGGTTTGGAGGGTGAGCACGGACGCGACCATGTCGGGTCGGTCGTGGGCCACGACACGCGCATCGAGCCCGCCCTGCGAGTGCCCGATGATGTTGACCTTGTCGTGTCCGGTGGTGGCGAGGATGTCTTCGATGGCCGCCTCGAGCTGGGCGCCACGATGGGTCGAGCTGTTGAACGGGTCGACCGCGGGGGTGAAGACGTAGACCTCGCCGTGTTCGGCGAGGTGCTCTTGGACCTCGTAGAAGTAGGTGGCGAAGTCGAGCCCGGCGAACTGGTCGAAGCCGAAGAACCCGTGGGCCAGCACGATGGGGTAGGGGGGACCGAGGCCGGCTGGGGCCCCACCCGTGCCGGTGCCGCCGCTGGTGCTTCCCGTGGTGGCGGTGGTGGCCCCGGTGGCGCTCGTGGCGCCTCCGGCTCCGCTCAGATTTTCGAAGCCCGGATCCTGGTGGGTCTCACTCCCACAAGCCGCCGCGGACCACATCGCCGCGGAAGCCACGATCCAATGGATGGCAGCTCTCCCCATGTCCTCACCTCCGGGGCGTGCAAGCGTGCACACCCCGCCCCAACGTGTGCCCGCATACGACATCCACGTTGACGCCGCAACGCCGCAGGGGTGCCCTGGGAGAGATGTCCCGCTTCGTGATTGCGACGGCCCTCGCCCTTCTCATCTCGGCCTGTGACACCACGGCGCCACCTCCACCGATGGAGGACGTGCCCACGGCCCAGCCGAGCGCGAACCCGGGTCTCCCCGCCACGCGACCGGTGGCGTCGGCGCCATCGCGCCCGGTCGCCACGGCCGCGCCAGCGAGCACCGCCTACAGCGACAAGCCAGCCAAGCTCAGCTTCACCACGGGTGCGAGCATCACGATTCCGCCCCCAGTGCGGGTGAAGGCCAAGACGACGGCCACCGACCGCCTGCCCGACATCGTGAAGCAGGCCAAGGTCTTCGAGCTCGGCGACGACAAGCGCCTGCTCATGGTCAACGAGCTCGACATGGAAGGGAAGACCTGTGCGGCGCTCATCGCGGAGCAAGAGGCCAAGATGAAGGCCGCTCAGGGCGACCAGGACGAGAAGCGCCTACAGTTTCGCCGGCAGCAGTCGGCGGAGGTGGTGAAGGTGGATGGCCACGACGTGCTCTTCGGGCAGGCGATGCACAAAGGGGTGAGCGCGACCGACGAGCAGCCCTTCGTGGGAAGCGCGAGCGCGGTCATGTGCCGCGACGACAACTACGTCCTCGTGATGTTCATGGCCCGGACGGCCGAGAAGGCGGGGGCGCCTCGGCAGCTCTTGCTCGACGTGATCAAGAGCTTTGACCCCGGCACCTGAGCGGCGTCAGTCGAGGCCGTCTTCGGAGTGCGGCGCGCCCTCGGGGTCGAGGCGATAGCCCACGCCGCGCACGGTCTTGAGGAGCGTGGGGTGAGCCGGGTCGGCCTCGAGTTTGTTGCGCAGCTGGGCGATGAAGTTGTCGATGGTGCGGCGGGTGCCGTGGTGGTCGTGGCCCCACACCTGAACGAAGATCTCGTCGCGGGAGAGCGCCGTCCCCTGGGCACGCGCGAGCACGTGCAGGATGTTGAACTCGGTTGCCGTCAGCTCCACCAGCTCGCCGGCTCTCGTGACCTCACGCTTGCCCCCATCGACTTCTACGTCGCCGAGGCGGTAGACGGTTCGTACCACCGTGGTGCCCGTGGCGATCGGCTGCCGGCGCAGGGCCACCCTGACCCGGGCCATGAGCTCGGGCACGCTGAAGGGCTTGGTGATGTAGTCCTCTGCCCCGAGGTCGAGGCCGACGACCTTGTCGTGCTCCTCGCCGCGTGCGCTCAGCACCAGGATGGGGACCGGGAGCTGCTCACGGCGCGCCTGCTCGAGCACCTCGAGGCCGTTGAGCCGGGGCAGCATGATGTCGAGGATGCAAAGCGACCAGTCTCCCCGCCGAAGTAGGTCGAGGGCTTCGAGGCCGTCTCCTGCCAGGGTGACCTCATAGCCGGCCCGCTGCAGGTTCATGCGCAGCCCGAGCTGGATGGAGGGATCGTCCTCCACGACCAGGATCTGGGGATTGTCCGTCATGAGGTGGCGTGGGGTAGCTCGTCGCCCTTCTTGGGGGCGGAGGTGATGACGTCGCCGGTGACCGGCTCTGGACTCTGGGGCAGTGGGAGCACGATGGTGAAGGCCGCGCCCTGATCGACCTCGCTCACGAGCTCGACCCGACCTCCGTGACCCTGCGCCACGTGGCGCACGATGGCCAGTCCGAGCCCAGAGCCCTCCACCTCGCGGGAGAGGAGGTCGTTGGCGCGGTAGAACTTCTGGAACACGCGCTTGTGCTCGCCCGTCGGGATGCCGGGGCCGTCGTCGATGACCGTGAAGCGGACCCCCCTCGAGCCCCGCCGGGCTTGCAGGGTGATGTTGGCGGTTTTCCCCGCGTACTTCACCGCGTTGCTGAGCAGGTTCAGGAGGGCGTCCGTCATCGCGTGCATGTCGGCCGCGACCTCCGGGAGATCGGGCGCCACGTCGACCTTCACGTTGAGGTCGAGGCCCATGTGGCTCGCTTCGAACTGCTTCACCGCTTCGTCGACCACGTGGCTCGGCTTCACCGGCTGCAGCTCGTAGACCTTGCGCCCCGCCTCCATGCGCCCCCAGTCGAGGAGCCGCTCGATGCGGTCGCTCAGCCGCAGGGTCTCCTTCTGAAGCACCTCGAGGCAGATCTTGGTCTCCTCGGGGTCGTGGCCCTCCTGCTGGAGCATCTCCACGAACATCCGGATGCTCGTGAGCGGGGTGCGCAGCTCGTGGCTGACCTTCGACACGAAGTCGAGCTGGAGCTGGCTGAGCTTGGCCTCCCGCCGGAGGAAGACGAGCGACAAGACCGCCCCCGTCACGAACATGCCCACGAGGCCGATGGCGAGCAGACCGTACAGGACGTCGAGCTCGCTCTGATAGAAGACGAGCATCAGGATGGCCATCGTCAACAGGAGCGCCGTGGGGACGATCACCAGCCAGATCAGCAGCAGGATGATGCGCTTGAACCCACGGGTGTTGTCTTCGCCTGCGACCAGACCCGCCATGCCGGCAATATAGCAGCTGTAGGGGGAGAGACGACATCGCCCGCGTCGCAGGCGAACAAGTCGTCAGGAAGGGCTCAAGGGATTCCGAAAAGGGCCGTCGGATGGGGGGAACGAGCTCGAACCCGCCACTACCGTCATGACGACGGAGGGCTCGTTCAATAACTCTACGAAGGAGTTCCCGCCATGCCTCTCATCATCAACACGAACGTCTCGTCTCTACGGGCTCAGAACGAGCTCTCCGATACCCAGGCCCGACTTCAGAAGTCTTTCCAGCGCCTCTCCAGCGGTTACCGCATCAACAGCGCCGCCGACGACGCCGCCGGCCTCGGGGTCAGCGAGAACCTGAAGAGCAAGATCCGCAGCTACAGTGTCGCGGAGCGCAACACCAACAACGCCATCAGCATGGCCAACACCGCAGAGAGCGGTCTCGGCCAAATCAGCGGCATCATCATTCGGATGCGCGAGCTGGCGGTTCAGTCGGCCAACGGTGACCTCACCTCCACCGACCGTGGGTACCTCGACACGGAGTTCCAGCTCCTCAAGGACGAGATCACGCGTCTCGCCGAAACGACCGAATTCAACGGCAAGGAGCTGCTCGCGGGCACCGCGACCAGCATCGCCTTCCAGGTCGGCATCAACACGACGAGCTACGACACCATCAGCATCGGCTTCGGTGGCGTCAGCTTGAGCACGCTCGGCCTCGCGGCCGTCGGCGTCAGCGGTGTCAACGCGACCGCGGCCACCACGGCCATCGACGCGCTCGACGTCGCGTTGCAGACGGTATCGACCAACCGCGCCCAGTTCGGTGCGGCCACGAACCGACTCAACATCGCCGTGTCCAGCGCGCAGACCATCCGGACCAACCTCCAGGCCGCCAACAGTGCCATCCGTGACGTGGACGTCGCGGAGGAAACGGCCCAGATGGCCCGCAGCCAGGTGCTGCTCCAGGCCGGGACCTCGGTCCTCGCCCAGGCCAACCAGGCCCCGCAGACCGCGCTGAGCCTGCTCGGATAATCGCACCCACCACTCCCTGACCGGGGCCGCGCGTGTCGCCCTCTGGGGTGGTGGCGCGCGCGGCCTCAGGCCCTCCGGTCCCTGACCGGACGACAGGCCCGGGGAAGCGTGGAAGCTACGGAGAGTCGTCGCCGCGCATCGACGACTCCCAGAGGGCGTCTGTCGTCCCGCCAAGGGATGGGACGGGACGAGAGACGCCGGTTGAGATGCTTAGGGATGGGCAACTCGACCACGAGAGAATGTCGAGACCGCCGCGGCGGATCGGCTCCCGAGGGATGCGGGAACCGAACCAAAGCCAGCCGCAGCCACGGGCTGCGGAGCTCGACGTGCTCTCTTCGCCTCGGGACCTTCGCACGAAGCGGCGGTCTCGGACGGTCCTGAGGCGAATGCGCTTTTGATTCTCCCCCGGGTGACGCTCGGGGGTGACCCGGCACCGATGCCGGGCGAGCCAAAAAAAAACCGCCACGCGCCGACAAGACGTCGTCGCGCTCAACTCCAAGAAGGAGAAAACCGTCATGCCCATGGTCGTCAACACCAACGTTTCGTCCCTCAAGGCGCAGAACAATCTGCAGGGGACACAGAAAGCGCTTCACAAGTCGTTCGAGCGACTGTCGAGCGGCTTCCGAATCAACAGCGCAGCGGATGACGCAGCCGGTCTCGGCATCAGCGAGAACTTGAAGAGCAGGATCCGCAGCTACAGCGTCGCGGAGCGCAACACCAACAACGCCATCAGCATGGCGAACACCGCCGAGGGCGGTCTCAACCAGATCAGCGGCATCATCATTCGGATGCGTGAGCTAGCGGTGCAGTCGGCCAACGGCGACCTCACCTCGACCGACCGGGGCTACCTCGACACCGAGTTCCAGCTCCTCAAGGAAGAGATCACGCGCCTGGCCGAGACCACCGAGTTCAACGGCAAGGAGCTGCTCGCGGGAACCGCCACGAGCATGAACTTCCAGGTCGGCATCAACACGACGAGCTTCGATACCATCGCCATCGAGTTCGGAGGCGTGAGCCTCAGCTCGCTGGGGATCAGCGCTTCCAGTGTCTCCGGCGCCACCGCGGCTGGTGCGACGGCGGCCATCGATGCCCTCGACGCGGCACTCCAGACGGTCTCGACCAACCGCGCCAAGTTCGGCGCGGCGACCAACCGGCTCAACATCGCGGTGGCCAACTCGCAGACGATTCGCACCAACCTCCAGGCGGCCAACAGCGCCATTCGTGACGTCGATGTCGCCGAGGAAACGGCCCAGCTCGCGCGCAGCCAGGTGCTTCTCCAGGCGGGGACCTCGATCCTCGCCCAGGCGAACCAGTCGCCGCAGCAGGCCCTGTCGCTCATCGGCTGACGCCTCTTTCGAAAGCTTCGCGGCGCCCTTCTCGTGGGGGCGCCGCGTCGCCTTTTTGTGTCCCGACGTGCGATGTTCGTGCGGTGCACGTCGCCCTCGCATCGCCACACGCCGAGCTCGTCTTCCACGTGCTCGCCCACGTGCCGTGCACGGCGCCCTCCAGCCTCTACGACCCGGCCTACGTCGAATGGGTGGCTGGGTACCTCGGCCCCGCCAGCGCGCGTCCGCTCGGCCAAGACGTCGCCGTGCTCGCGGGCCAGTCCCACGCCGGGGCGATTCGACTCCAGCGCTACGCCCGCGTCTTCGCAGACCCGAATGCGGCCCGCACGTGCACGACCTCGCCCCTGAAAGACGTGCCGACATCCGCGCTCGACCGCGTCGACCAGCGAGACGCGGTTCTCCCCAGCGACGATGCGCTCGAGGTGCTTCGGTGCGCCGTCGCGCTCGAGCTCGACGCTTGGCGTCGGCTTCCACCCGTGGCCCTGCCGACGGGCTTCGCGCACGACTTGGCGCGCTGGGAAGCGCTGGCACCCTGGCTGCCCCGCAAGCCACTCGTCGGTCTGCGGAGCCTCGGGGCGCGCGGCCGCCTGTGGGACGACGCGATCTGGATCGGACTGCCCGACGGCCGCGTCCAGCTCGAGGAGGTGGGGTGGCAAGCAGCACACGAAGCCACCCTCGCCGAGGTCTGCGACGCCGAAGCGCTCGACGAGGACGCAGCGGAGCGCGTGAGCGTCGCGCTGCTCGCGGCACGGGCAGCCGGGCATGGGCCCGAGACCCGAGCCGCCCACGCCGTATGGGTCGCGCGCTACGGAGCGCTGCCTTCGCTCACGACCCGCGAAGAGGAGCTGGTCCGCCGCCTGGCCGCGCTGACGTAAGCACGCTTCCAGCCCACCAAGCGATCATCGATCTCGTGCGTGCACACAGACGGCCGGAAAGCGATCGATGAGCGCGATGTGCTGAGCCGTGAACCTCGGCGACTCGGATGCGCTCCCATGGGGCGGGACACCTCGGCCACCCTGGGGGCATGACTCGGCGTGTCAGGCGAAGAGCTCGGCCACGATGCCACCGATGGCAGCGTGCGCCTTCTCGCGGCGCACCATGTCGAGGTCGCCATCACTGAGGTAGGACGCGAGGTAGACCGCGTGCCCGCCGGGCGCTCTGAACACACCCACATCACCACTGGCGCCTCGTGGACCGGTGCCCGTCTTGTTCGCGGCCTTCCAGCCAGCTGGCAGCCCCGCGCGCACGCGCCTGTCGCAGGTCGCACACGCCTCGAGCCAACCCAACAGCCTGTCTCGACTCGTGCGTGACAGGGCGTCGCCGGTGAGAAGTCCTCGAAGGTCGCCGGCCATGGCGCGCGGAGTGGTGGTGTCTCGAGGGTCCCCTGCGACGTTCTCGTTCAGGCTTGGCTCGTCACGGTCGAGGCGTGTGAGCGTGTCGTCGTGTTTCCGCAGAAAGGCCGTGAGCCCGGCAGGGCCACCCACCTGAGGCAACAGTAGATTCGCTGCGGTGTTGTCGCTGAGGGTGACTGCCGCTTCGCAGAGAGCCTCGATCGAAAGGGCGCCATCGCTGAGATGCTCACGGGTGGTCGGGGCGTAGTCGAGCAGGTCGGCCTCACGATAGGGCACGAGAGCCTGCAAGCTGAGCCTGCCCTCGTCGACCTCAGTGAGGACGGCAGCAGCCAGGATCCACTTGAAGGTAGAGCACATGGGGAATCGCTCGTCGGCGCGGTGGGCGAGCACGCGCCCCAGGTCGTCCTGGGCGTACACCCCCACGCGCCCTCCGAGGTCGCGTTCGAGCGCCTGCGGCCCCGTGTCGTCGAGGGGCGACAGGGCCGGGCCGCACGCCGCGACCGAGCTGCCCAAGCTCATTAAGAACGCCCGCCGACCACGCCGCCACGACACAGCTGCGACCCTAGACGCACCATCCGTTGGATGGGAAACAGTTCGGTCTCGTCCTCGGGCTCGAGGACCTCGAACTTCCCGCGGCCGCCACCCTCGGTCGGATCGTCCTCCGCGCGGGCGTCCGTCCGACACCCGGGCGCGAACGCCGCGGCCACCCTTGGTCGGATGAGGAGCTCACGACGCAGCGGAGCTCTTGCTCAACGTTGGTTGCTTTGGTTCGACGGCGCGCAGGGCGTCGTCGACGAGCGCGCAGAGGTCTCGGAGGGCGACGGGCTTCTCCACGTGGTGGGTGCGGGGAAGGTGGAGGTCGAGGTCCTGGTCGGCGTAGCCGGTGCAGTAGACGACCGGCGCCCCCGGATGTGCCTCACGGAAGGCCTGGGCGAGCTCGACCCCGCCCACGTGGGGCATCACCACGTCGGTGAGCAAGAGGTCGAAGGGCTGGTCGATGACCGCGAGCGCATCCCGACCGTCGTGCGCCATCTCCAGCTCGTAGCCTCGGGCTCGGAGTGCGCGAGCGAAGGTGTTGCGGATGGCGTCGTTGTCCTCGACGAGAAGAATGCGCATCGTGCGGGATGCCCGTGGGGTCGCGACCTCGTCACTGGTGTTCGCCGGCGGCGCGGGGACTACGACGGGAAA
>JAUHZF010000481.1 GCA_030426145.1 Polyangia bacterium | reverse complement strand
GAGGCTCGAATCGAATCTCTTCGACGTCGATCTCGATCTCTCGCCCATACCGGGGGCCACACCGAGAACCTAGCTTCATGGCGTTCGCATGAATCGCCGACATCGGCGCCAACAGGAGAACCCTATGAAGCTTCGTGCCCCCTCCCCATCGAGTCCCAATCGTCCCCGCTTCGACCTTGCAAGAAACCTACCGCGGTCGGCTTGGGTGTCGTGTCTGTTGCTCGCCTCTTGCGCATCCCCCTCATCCGACGTCGAGACCAACGAGAACGAGCTTGCGGAGGTGCAGCAAGAACTTACCGCCAAGGCTGCGGTCAGCGGTGCAGTTCATCTGGTCGGATTCGTCAGCTCCATCGTCGGACTCGGATCCGATCTGGGTCTTGGCTCGGAGCCGCCCGGACCGAGCCTGGAAGAGATCCGCGGAGCCATGCGCGAAGAGCTCGCGGCCATGCAGCTCGACCTCGAGCAGAACATCGCCTCCATGCTGCAAGCAGGCGAGGCACGGAACCGCGTGGAGAGGGCCCTGCTCCTGCTCGAGGATGCGCGAACACCCGCTCTGGATGGCACCCCGGGCTACCGCCGGCCGACCCCTCAGCACCCCACCCAGGAGGCTGCATACCAAGACTTCATGCAACGCATGGCGGCCTCGCTGTCGGAGTTGAGGGGCATGGAGTCTGGCCACCTCCGCAGCCACGCCGTTCTGTCTGCAAGGGTCTACGTGTCGCTGGCGACCGTCTACCTCGTCGCGCTCGCCGACCCGCCTGGAGACGAGACGCCCTGTGTCGGCACCGCGTGCGCGGACGCGGCGAGAGCCATGGAAGAGCACATCGTACGCCTCATGGGTCATGACGATCGCGCGCGTGTCGTTGGCCCCGTCACGAACCAAGACTGGTGGTGGGACCCGGAGGCACCGTGGTATCTGCCACGCTACTTCTGCAGGACGAGCTTCGTGGACTACAACGGGGTGGAGCAGAGCTACGTGGGGCCACCACGCTCGGCAGCCACCCCTCTGCACGAGTGCTGGGCAACGGCCCAGGACGGAGGTGCGGCTCTCCGGAGCCAAGAGCTCAAACGAGGCACCTCTCTGCGTTCGACATGGCGCCGCGAGCGCTTCGGGCAGGCCATCGAAGAGCTCCTCGAGCAGCTTCGCGTCGTGCAGTATCCCCACTCGGTCAATGCAGCCTTGGGGCGGCCGACATCGCAGACCTCCACTGCATGGGGCAGAAGCGCTCGGCGCGCCGTCGACGGTGTGGTCTCGGGTGACAAGTACGCGGATTCGGTCTCCGAAACATCAGGGGGCACAACACAGCCCGACGCGTTGACGGTCGACCTCTTGGACGATCGGGAGGTCACCGGCGTCGTGTTGTATCTTCGTTCGGACATGTGCGGAGGCACGACGTGCGCCTCACAAATGGGCGCGCTCCGCGTCACCCTGCTCGACGGCTCGAGTGTCGTTTGCGAGCCGGACGCGATTCTCGTGCCCACGTCGTTCGACTGGGACAGTCCCATCGTGCACGTCGATCTATCCACCTGTCCCGTCGGTGCTTCCGTCGACCAAGTCCGGGTGAGCACCCACGACGCGGGCCCTCAACTGAGCCTCGCAGAGATTCAGGTGCGTGCGCTGCCTCTTGCTCCCTATTCGACGAACCTGGCCCTCGGTCGACCGATCGCGCAGTCGAGCACCTACTCGAACAGCCTGCACTCTGGGTTCCTCAATGACGGCGAGATTGGAGATACCTTCTCGTTCGCGCACACGGGATTCGGCACGAACGAATACATCGAGGTCGACCTGACCGCGCCATACTTCGTCGACGAGGTGGCCGCCTTCAACCGTACCGACTGTTGCGGCGACCGAATGAATGGCCTCGTGCTCGACCTCTACGACGAGACCCGAGAACTCCTGCGTACGGTAGCGTCGAACGACGCGGACGCCCATCGCTATCCCGCCAACGTCAACATCGACGCCGAGCAGTGGCGGTATCGCCATCTCGGCCAACAGGATGTTCGATATGTGCGCGTTCGGCGCGCGGATGGGGGCGTCCTGAACTTGAACGAGCTTCAGGTCTGGGGTCGCGAGCGTCAGGCCGGTCCTGCCGTGACCCTCGCCAACAGCAACGTGAGCATGTCGTCGCTCTACCAGAACATCGGAACCTGGACCGGAGCCAAAGCGCTCGACGGCCGGGCTCAGACGTTCTCTCACACGGAATACGATGCCAATGCGTGGTGGGAGGTCGATCTCGGTCAGGTGACCGCGATTCAGACCATCCTGTTGAGCAATCGCATCGGGGACGTGGGCACGGGACGCGAATCAGGCCTCGGAAGACTGAAGAACTTTCATGTCGACGTGCTCGACGGGGCGCACAACCCGGTGTGGAGCGCCCAACACCCCGGGCAGGCGGGGCGACACGTCACGGTGGTGCCCGATGGTGCGGAAGGACGCTACGTGCGGGTGCAGCTCAACGGCTCGAACTATCTCTCGCTCGCGGGCGTTCAGGTCTTTGGTGTTGCACCATCGACCTTGCTGCCAGGCGATGCCTTCTTCGAGACGGTCAACGTGACCCAGGAGTTCGAGTGGCAGAACCAAGCCTACGCGCTCGGGCTCCTGCAGTACTCGAGCGACTGTCCGGCGAACGTATCGCCATGTGCGAGAAGCCAGTCGATGTTGAACTCCGCACTCTGGGTCGGGGACGTGCTCACCTTCGATGTGACGCTCGCTGGACCGCTCTCGTCGTCGGCGGCCGACAAGGAAGTCGTGGTATCGATCGACTACGACCACGACGGCATCTTCGAGGAGAACGAGCAGTTCGCGGCCTTCGGTAGCGCATCGAGCGACACCACCTTCACATTCACCACGCCCCCGCTCAATGCGCCAGGCAGTGCAGCCTACGCGACGCCTTCCGCCGACACGACGATGCGGATCGACCTCGTGTCGAACGGCATGACGATCGACACCATCGGGGTTGCCAACACCCTTCCCGTATACGCCGCGCCCTGAGTGCGCTCCCAGGGTTCGCGACACTCGACTCGCCCCTACGGGGTACGTGTCGCGAAACGTTCCGCAGAACGTTCCAGAACGATGGACGAGGTGCGCCGCGCACCTGTGCCGCCGGCTGGGCCGCCGGCTGGGCCATAGACTTCGCCCACATGCTCGTCCGCGAGCGGGAGGCCCCTCCCACTCGCGGACGGCACAGTGCTTGCCGAGGCCCATCGTGTGACGAGCACGATGGGGATGAGAACGTCGATTTGGATGGGCATGTCGATGGCGGCCGTGGTCGTGGCCGCAGCCGCCGGATGCGGAAGCGAGAGTGCATCGTCCGCGACGACCCAAGGCAGCGGTGGAGCGGGTGGTGGCGAGCAGACCGCGGGCGGCCTGGGTCCTGGAGGCGGGGCTGACGGCGGCGCTGGCGGTGTGGGACCCACCCTTCAGACGGTGCGCGTGACCGACTGGCTGGCCAACCCTGCGCAAGGGGTCGACGTGCTGGTCCACGACGCGGACGGCGGGGTGGTCGACCACCTCACCACCGGTGCCGACGGCACCGTACCCACCACGGTCCCCCCCCGCGGGGGCATCACCGTCGCCTGGACGTTCCGCGAGACGGACTGGCTCAGTCGGCACTTCCTACGGTCGACGCTGTCGTTGACGACGGACGGCGAGGTGCCCTTCGTGGTGCCACAGCGGGGCACCTTGGCGGAGGCGCCCCCAGCCAGACTCGTGCTGACAGGCGAAGCCCCCACGGGCGCCGCCCGCGTGATGTTGAGCGCCAGCTGCAGCCAATTCAAGTACAACGGCTTCGAGCTCACCAGCAGCACCTTCGAGGTGACGGGGTTGATCAACGCGTGTCCGGGCGCATCGACCATCGACGTCTCGATCCTTGCGACAGACCCTTTCCTGCGCGTTCTGTCCCAAGCGCGGTTCCTCAACTTGCCCATCGCGGCCAACGGCGACGTCGTGCTCAATGTACCCTCGACGGCCTTCGAGCCCCTCGACGGCGGGTCCCACTCGCTCGGCGGCCCCTTGGGCTACAGCGGCATCGACCTTTTCATCCAGTCGTTCGGCTCGACCGGCGTGCGGCGAGACCTTGCATTGAACCGCGCCTTTTCGACCAACATCGTGGATCTGGTGCTCCCGCTCCCGGGTGAGGTCTATCAGGTACGTCACACGCTCAACTACCCCAACTACATTCGCACGCGAGAGCGCACGCTCACGTCCCTACCGGCCTCGGATGGGGCAAGTCTCGCGACGCTCAAGCCATTGCGCTCTCCGTCGTGGGACGCCACCAACGTGGCTCGACCCACCCTCTCCTGGTTCATCGGTCAAGCCGGTGAAGACGGAGACGGCATCCAGGCCCAATACGAGTGGTACAACAACCTCGACGACGATGAGATCCGCCCATGCTTGTGGGAGGTCTATCTCCCCCCGACGGCAGAGCAGGTGACGCTCCCCGAGATACCCGATGGCCTCGAAACGTTCCGCCCCAGCGAACCGGGATACGTCCAGATGGTCCGTCGGCTCGATGCGATGGGTTCGACGGGTCACGCTGCCCTCGGTGCTCGAGAGCTGTACGACGTGCACACCGTCACGACGGTGCAATGAGACCTCGCGAGCTTCGGCCGAATGCTAGGACGGCTCACTCTACTTGCGTAGAGAGCATCGACGTCGACCTCGACACCGCCGGTGAGCACCGCTCGTTTGCCGGGACCATGGTTCCCATCAGCCGGTCGACTGCCGAGTCGGGTCGCTGCAGGCCTACTCCGCCCGCGACCTTTCTCGCGATTTCTTGCGTCCATCTGGTGAGGGCTGCGTCTGCACTGTCATGGAACCCAAGACGAGTGCCGTAGACTTTCCCACCCGCAACCGCGTTCACGTGGCTCTCGCCTGCCGTGACGTCGCCCTTTCGCGCGCCTTCTACGAGCGGCTGCTCGGTACGCCGGCGACGAAGGTTCGGCCCGGCTACGTGAAGTTCGAGGTCCACGAGCCCCCCATCAACTTGACCCTCAACGAGACCGAAGCCCCGCAAGTCCCACGCTTGCCCGCACACTTCGGAATCCAGGTGAAGTCGACGGACGAGGTCGTCGCAAGGCGCAGGGTGATGGAAGCCTTCGGCTACCCCGGTCGTAGCGAAGAGGGCGTGGGCTGTTGCTACGCCGTGCAGGACAAGGTCTGGTTCTCCGACCCCGACGGCCATCCGTGGGAGGTCTTCGTGGTGACCCAGGCCGACACCAGCACCACCGCCGACCCGCTTGCACTGGCGATGCCCGCCCCCGCATGAACGACCCATGACATTCCCTGGCGACGATTCGACGAAGCCCTTCGTCGCTTCTTGGAGATGGACAAAGCCTCGTGATCCATGGCCAACGGCCTGCGACCGGCTATAAGCGAAGCGATGAACTGTCGGCTTCTCGGTTCGGTCGCGACGCTCGTGGCGCTCAGCGGGTGTGTAACCTCTTCGGACGATCCCGCTCCTCGCGTCGACGACGCGGCAGGCCAGGCCTCAGCGCCGCTGGGGCTCGGCGACCCGGGCGACCCGACGGAATACGCCTTCTTCGTGCGCCTCGACGGCCCCAGTGCCGTCGGTGCACTGGGCCCGGGCCAAACCGTCGACAGCGCCTCCGGGAAGGCCGTGATCGCACGTCGCCTCGCCGAACTGAGCACCCGCCACAAGGCATTTCGTCCCCAGCTCGAGGCCTACGGCGCCACCGTCATCGGTGACTTCCGCAAGGTGGTCAACGCGTTTCAGATCATGACGACGGCGGCGAAGGCACAACGCATCGCCACGCTACCGGGCGTGGTCGCGGTCGAGCGCTCGCCCGTCTACTACCCGAGCCTGTCGACGGGGCTGGCCGCCGTGCAGGCGCCGCTGGCGTGGGACAACGGAGGCGGCACGCCGTTCACCGGTCAGGGGGTTCGGCTCGGGATCATCGACAGCGGCGTCGACTACCTGCACGCCGACTTCGGGGGCTCGGGCGATCCCGCGGACTACACGAGCAACGACTCCGACATCCTCGAGCCAGGGACGTTCCCGAACCTGCGGGTGGTAGGCGGCTTCGACTTCGCCGGGGACGCCTACAACGCCAACAACAACCCCAGCCCCGATCCCGACCCTCTCGACTGTCGCAACGGAAGCGCGGCCCAGCACGGCACCCATGTCGCCGGCATCGCGGGTGGCAATGGCGTGCTGCTGAACGGTACCGCGTTCACAGGTCCCTACAACGCGAGCTTCGAACCATCGCAATTCATGGTGGCGCCGGGTGTTGCGCCCGAGGCCGAGCTCTACGCGCTCAAGGTGTTCGGCTGTTCGGGCGGCACCACACTTCTGCTCCAGGCCTTCGAGTGGGCGGTCGACCCCGACGACGACAACAACTTCTCCGACCGTCTCGACGTGGTGAACCTCTCCCTCGGAAGCACCTTCGCCCTCTCGACCGGCAGCAGCAGTGACATCGCCGCCCGC
>JAUHZF010000480.1 GCA_030426145.1 Polyangia bacterium | reverse complement strand
CCGGGCCAGAACAGCCCGTCGCGGTCCTCGGCGGAGGAGATGATCTGGCGGGCGAATTCCATCACGCCGTCGCCATCCTGATCGACGAGGCGAAAGGCCAATTGCACGTCGCCATAGGCATCCATCAGGTCGATGATGTCCAGCTCGTTGCCACCGATTTCGCGCGCCAGCACTTCGGCTGCGCCGGCGGCGGCGTCGAACGCCCAGCCATCGTCCATCCGTGCCAGCGGGACCGGGAAGGGCCAGCCATCGGCGCCGAGCGCCAGCACGACCGAGCCGTCTTCCTGCGGTTGCAGACGGTAGCCCTCGCGGAACATGGCCTGCACGGCAAGGCGGTTGATCCGGTCCTCGACCGGGTCGCCCGGTCGCACGGCGCTTCGATCGCCAACGTCGCGACCCGGTGGGTGCTGGACCAGCCCCACGTCGCGGCCGTCATCGTGGGCGCCCGGATCGGCGAGAGCGAACACCGGGCTGACAATGCCGCGGTCTCGACGCTTGTCCTCGGCGAGGCCGACCGCGCGACGGGCCTCACACGCGACGACTTGATGGCCCTCTTGGCGTGAGGGTCTGGCGCCGAGCCGGCCCATGCGACAGGATGAGTCCGCGATGAGCATGGACCGCCACCTGAAGCGCGCCTTCCCCTTCGTGGTGCTCGGGGCGCTGGGCCTCGTGGCCTATTTCCAGGCGCGCGGGATCGGTCACCTCCTCGGCTCGTCGATGACGGAGACCTCCGCCTCGCCACCCGGAAGTGCGGCGCCCGTGGCCACGGCGACCGGTCGGGATGGCGCGCCGATCCTCGACCGTAACCCTTTCGGTCCCGAGGCTTCCTCCTCGGTCGAACCCGCCGCTTCGGCCCAGCCCCCAGAAGACGAGCCGGAGAAGGAGGCCCGCGATGGCAGCGCATGTGACTTCGGGCGCGTGGTCCTCATCACTTCATCGGACGACGAACGTTGGTCCTTCGCCTCCATCGCGGGCAAGGACGGCAAGGTGAAGATGCGTCGCCTCGGGGATGACGTCGACGGTTACACGGTCGACGAGATCACCTCGACCCGGGTCTGGCTGAAGAAGGACGGTCGCCGTTGCTTCCTGCAGATGGGCAGCTCGGCCGCCGCAGAGGCGGCAGGCGACGAGAAGGTGGCCGACGCGACCGATTGGGCCAAGCAGATCCGCCGCCTCAACGATGGCGAGGTCGTCATCGAGCGCGCGGCGGCCGAGGCCATCGCCGCCTCACCAGCTACGCTCATGGGCGCGGCGCGTATGCGACCCGAGCGCCAAGGTGACCGGACCGTGGGCCTGCGGCTCTCTCGTGTCCGGCGCGGCTCGCTCCTCGACGCCCTCGGCCTGCAAACCGGCGACCGGCTCGAGTCGATCAATGGTCAGGCCCTCGACGACCCCAGCAAGGTGATGGCCCTCTACGAGCGAATGGCCAAGCTCGACCGCTGGTCG
The DNA here is from genome assembly GCA_030426145.1 of Polyangia bacterium. Classification (GTDB taxonomy): domain Bacteria; phylum Myxococcota_A; class Polyangia; order Polyangiales; family Polyangiaceae; genus JAPYTK01. The sequence continues at coordinate 5,005 of JAUHZF010000480.1, read as the reverse complement.
GTCAGCCTGGTTCGACATGGCGCCACTCGCACCATCGCCTACCGGATCCGCTGACTCCCCGCCGCGAACGTTTCAAGTCAGCTCACGTCTTCGTCTTCGTCTTCGTCTTCGTCTTCGTCGACCGGGTACCAGCCGCGCGAGTAGAGCCAGGTCATGGCGCTCTCGTCGTCGCTTACGACCAGAACGTAGGCCTCGTCGCCGTTCTTGAGCTCTACATGGCTCGAGAAGGGGCGAATCGCGTCGTCGTGAACGAGGGCGATGGGGACGGCGATGCGGCTGCCCTGGATATCGTGGCGGAAGCGGGTGTCGTCGCCGGCCACCAGCCGTACGAGGCGCGTGCGCTCGTCACGGATGAGGGTGGACCAGCGCTCGACCTCGTATTCGTCCCCGAAGAGCACCGCGCCCCCCGCCTGATGAACGTCATCGGCCGAGGCGCCGAGGGTGACGCTGCGGAGCGCGGCGTAGCGCTCGCCGTGATGGCCGGCGCGGCGCGTCTTCTGGATGAACAGGAGGTTCGTCTCGTCGCTGGGGGTCAAGCCGACGACCCCGGCGAAGCGCTCGACGTGGGCACGGGAGAGCACGTCGTCGTCGAGGCCGTTGCCCTTGATGACGGTGAATCCCTTCTTGCGAGCGTGGTTGCACTGGTCGATCGAGCGGTCGATGAGGCGCACCCGTTGACCGGTGTCACGAAGGAGCTTGGCCAAGACCAGGGCGAGGTCGTTGGCGCCCAAGAAGAGCCACCCCGTGGGTGGGCGGCTCAGCTTCAGGGCCCGGGCGAGGGGACCTCCGGTGAGACCGGCGAGCACGACGGTGATGGCGATGACGAGGAAGACGAGCGCCTTGAGCTGAGCGCCACCCGTGAAGCCGCGCGCGCTCAGGGTGGTGGCGAAGAGAGAGGCGACCGCGGCCGCGATGATCCCGCGGGGACCGATCCAGGCGATGAAGAGCTTCTGTTTGAGGCGAAGCTTCGAGCCCGAGGTCGAGATGAGGACATTGAGCGGCCGGGCCACGAAGATGAGCGCGGCGACGGTGGCCACGCCGCGCCATCCGAGCGCCTGCACGTCGGCGATGCGCACGTCGGCGGCGAGGAGGACGAAGAGCATGCCGATGAGGAGCGTCGTCAGCTGGTCGTTGAAGTCGAGCAGCTTTTGGTGCTTGTGGCCCTTGGTGCTCCCGAGGACCAGGCCTGCCACGGTGACGGCGGCGACGCCGCTCTCGTGAACAAGCGCTTCGCTCACCTTGAACAGGCCCCACACGAAAGCGAGCGTGAACACGCTCTCGAGGCCTTCGGCGATGACGTTGCGGAGGTTGAGCAGCGACGAGACGATGAATCCGACGACCAACCCCAAGAGCGAGCCGAGGCCCAGGCGGATGGCGATGCCGGCCGCACCCTTGGCCAGGCTTTCGGTGCTCGGCTCGAGCGCGACCTCGAGGGCGACCACGGCGATGACCGCGCCGACGGCGTCGATGAGCACGCCCTCGGCTTCGAGCACGTCGGAAACCGCGCTCACGAGCTTGAAACGCCGCAACAAGGGCGTGACCACGGTAGGGCCAGTCACGATGACGAGGCAGCCGAAGAGGGCCGAGAAGCGCCAGTCCCATCCCATGAGGAGGTGAGCGGCGAGGGCCCCGCTCACAGCCGTGATGAGGGCCCCTGTGGTGACGAGTCGCCGAATGGGCTTCTCGTGTTTGCCGAACCGTGACAGCTCGAGGTGCATGCCTCCCTCGAAGAGAATGACGGAGACGGCGAAGCCCACCACCTCGGGAAGCGCTGCGCCGAGGGTGTCGGGCTGGATCAGGTTGGCGACGTCCGGACCGAGCAGCACACCCACCGCCAACAGCACCACGATGCCGGGCAGGTTGATCGAGCGCGCCACCGACTGGGAGATGATCCCGGCCACGGCGGCGGCCGAGATGGTGAGCGCGGCGGTAGAAGCGTCGGACATCGGGCTCGCTTATGCGTGACGTAGACGTGCCGGGCAAGCAGCTGTCGTCAATTGCCTACAGCAGATTGTGGGGGCCGAGCGACAAACGGAGACCGCGCGGGCGCTGACCGAGGGGCCTAGCGTTCTCGCTGAGGGGCCCAAATGAACAAGCGGACCCCAGGCCCATCCTGAGGTCCGCGCCGTCCCGTGCTTGGGTTTGGGACCGCTGGTGGGCCGCTCTGCACGCAGTGTGCCGAGCGAGCTCCGCTCAGCCGCGCCGGCGAGCGCCTGGTCGGTCGATTTCCCGTGTGACGCTCAGCGCTTGGCGGCGGCGTCGAGCGCGTAGCGGACCTCACAGGGGAGGCTGCTCGCGAGGGGAACCGGCAGCTCCAAGAAGTCGCTGCAATCACTCGAGTCCGTCGCATCGTAGCGGTAGCTCAGCGTGCCCTCGAAACCCCGGATGGTGGTGCCTGCGGCCGATGTCGTCTCGTCGAGCACACCCTCCACGCGCGCCACGCGCTGGATCACGCACGGCGGAGTGGTGTCGTCGGCGGGGGTCTCCTCGTCGAAGGGGTCGCCGTCGAGGAAGTCTTCGGGCTCGAGACCATAGGCCGTGAGGTCCTGGGGAGCGTTGCGCAGGTCGACCTGAATCATGGTCGAGCCGCCAAAGGCGCCGCTCGTCGCGTCGAGGTCGTAGAGGAGACGATTGGACCCGTCGTCCCAGAGCAGGCTGCTGCCCCCACTGCGCCGGAGGAAGACCTGAAAGCCGTACGCCTCGGGCGCGGCCAGATAGGTGTCCTGCCCGCAGCTCTCTACGAGCTCGGCCTGGACCTCGAACCGACCGATGGATTTGGCGTCCTCGCCCACCACACAACCGAAGAGAAGAGGGGACAGGACCGCGGGGAGGAGCGCACGCATGGCCTCCTTGCGGTGCCACCAGGCACCCTCGAGGGCCAAGTCTTCGACACCCGCAGAGACCGCGAGTAACGTCCCGCCCGTCGATGAAAGACCACACCGAAGCCATCGCGGATCTCCTGATGGGGGCCGCCTACGCCGACCGCTACCTCGATGGGCGGGAGTTCGACATCGTGCGCCAGACCTTGCAGAGGGCGACTGGCCGCGGGGTCTTGTCGGCAGCGCTCGAGGCGCGACTGCGCAACTTCGACCCGCAAGCCCACGACGTGAAGGCGACGGTGGCGTCGATGACTGGACTGTCCGACGACGACAAGCGGCACCTGCTCGAGCTGGTCGTCACCGTTCACGACGCCGACGAGGTCTGGGACCTCGACGAAGACGCCTACCTGAAGGAGGTCGCGGCGGCTCTCGGTGTGGACGAGGAGGCCTACCACGACCTTCACGTCGGCGAGGTTTCGGTCGAGGCTCTCGGCGGAGGGCTCATGCCGCCGCCCTTGCCCCCCGAAGACCCCTTGCCCTCCAAAGAATGAGTTAGCCCTGCCGGCAGGGGTAAGCCTGCTTGTACTCGTGCATGGCCTGCACCTCGTCGATGCGCGGCTCGAACCCGCTCGCCTCGCGGAACGGGGTGCTGTCCATGACGATGGGGTACTTGATGTGGTCGAGGGCGCCGCGTGGCAGCTTGGGGAGGCCGAAGCGACCTAGGCTCTGCGAGAAGACGAACTCGGGCAGGGGCACGACCTTTCGACCCGTCTCGCGCACGAGGACCGTGAGGGGCACGGGCTGTGGGCCGGCCACGTTGAACACCCCGCGCAGCCGCGCGTCGAACGCGGCGACGATGGCGCCCACCACGTCGAGCTCGTGCATGAACTGAAAGAGCGGGTCGAACCCGAGGATGACGGGGACGCGGGGGCCGCGAAGGAACGTCGCGAGGGTGCCGTGGCCGCTCGGGCCGAGCGTGTAACACATGCGCAGAACTGCAGTGTCCAGCTTGGGGAAGCGCCAGAGTGCCGAGCCCGCGTAGAGGTCGGCGCTCACGAGGTCGGCCAGCTCGGGGAAGGAGGCCAGCCCCATCGGGGGCTCGGCCTCCGAGTGGTAGAGCGGCGCGTCGGGGGCAGCCCCGTAGTAGGTGTGGCGACCGACGAAGAGGCACTGCTTGGCGCCGTAGGTGACACAATGGTCGAAGACGGCGCGCGTGCCACCGAGGTTGATGCGGTAGCGCTCTTCGTGCCCGCGGGCGGCGAAGTGGCTGACCGTCGCCATGTGGATGACGGCTTCGGGACGGAACTTGCGGAAGACGTCCTCGGCCGCCCGCTTGCGCAGGTCGACGTGGTGCACCTCGATGGTGTCCGGTGCATCGGGGAAGCGACGCTTGTCGATCCCCACCACCTCGTGGCCTTGCTCGGCCAGCGTCACGGCCACCATGCGGCCGAGAACGCCACTGATCCCGGGAATGAGCACCCTCATGGCGTCAGCTCTGGCGGCGCAGGCGCCGCCCCTCCTCGATGAGGCCCGCGATGCGACCCTTCACCTCTTGCACGTATCCGAAGATGACCTCGTCCTCCTCGTTGCCGCTCCCCTCGAACCGCATCGGCTCGCTGTAGATCACGTCCAGTCGGACAGGCAGCGGGAAGGTCACGCCATAGGGCGTGATGGGCACATAGGGGGCGCCCAGGATCTTGCCGAGGCGTTCGCTGTTGTGGACGGTGGGAATGGCATCACCACCGCCCAAGAAGGCGAGGGGCACGATGGGGGTGTTGGTCTTGAGCGCGAGGCGCACGAAGCCCGTGCCGAAACGCACCAGGCTGTGGCGCTCTGGATAGAGCTTCTGCGTGCCGCGCGCACCCTCGGGGAAGACCATGAGCAAGCGGTCGTCGCGCAGCAGCTGCTCGGCGTGCTCCGGGAGGCCCGTGAACTGCCCACAGCGATTGGTCCAGCTCGAGAAGAAGGGCACCTTGGCCATGAACTTCTCCGCCATGCCCTGGGCCAGGCGCGGCGGGTCCATCTCCCAGAACATGGAGGCGAGCACCATCGCACCGTCGAGGGCCACGCCGCCCGAGTGGTTGCCCACGAGCATCGCGCGACCGTGCTTGGGCACGTGCCCGACACCGTGCACGTGCACGTCGAAGTAGCTGCGGTAGAACCACGTGAGCCACGTGAAGGCTTGC
>JAUHZF010000479.1 GCA_030426145.1 Polyangia bacterium | reverse complement strand
CATCGCGCAGGCGTCGACCTCTCCCGCCATGAGCGCTTTGGCCGCATCGCGCTCGCCTCCGATGTGGTCTCCGTGTTTGCCCACGAGGCGGTCGAACCGGCGGACCTTGAAGTCTTCGTCCGGCTTCCAACCCTGGCTGGCCGCGATGTGCTCGAGAGGAATGAGGGTGGCCTGAGGAGAGTCTCCCGCGCCCACGCCGAGCGACTTGCCCTTCAGGTCGGCGAGGCTCGCGATGCCGCTGTCCTTCCGGGTCACGATGACGCTGGTGAGGTCGCGGTCGGTGTCGCGCATGGCGATGGCTTCGGCCTTTCGCCCTCGCAGCTTGGCGGCGCGCACGGTCTGAATCCAAGCCAGCGGCGAGTTCCACGCGAGGTGGAGATGGCCGTCGAGGTGGCTCTTCACCTGACGCTCGTAGTTTTCGTAGAGGACGAAGTCGAAGTCGAGTCCGCGCTCGGCGAAGAAACGCTTGAAGCCGTCCCAGATCGTCACGACCTTGGGGTCGTAGGCCACTGCCCCCATCACGAGGGTCTCGTTGGATTCACTCATCGTCAGTCTCCCGCGGCGTCTCCGGCCGGGGTGAGCACGATGAGCTCAGAGGTCGGGACGCGCGTTGCGCCTCGGCGCCGCCGAGGCATGTGTGTGTCAGCGTCGTACGAACATGTCGCGAGCTCCAGTTGGGTCGAGGAGCCCGCTGATGATGGGCGAGCCGGCGGGGACGGTCAACGCATCGGTGCGCTAGCGGTCGAGCTGGAGCTCGACCTCGGTGTGTCGCCCGCCAGGACCGAAGACGTTGAGCACGTGCGTTCCGAACCAGTCCCCGAAGCGAAGGGGCTGGGTCGCAGAGCCCAAGGTGCCCCCGCCCCGTTGGTGGAGCTCGACCTCGAGACAGAGCAAGGGGTCACCGGTGAAGCCGACGTCATCGACGGTGACCGATGGCGGACTGGCTGGGGTCCACCCCAAACCCGCGGGGATGGTGACGAACTGGTCGAGCTGGGCATCGAGCTCGAGCACGGGGATCAGCGTGCCGCCCTGACCACAACCCGTCACCGGCGAGCCTTCGGTGGGCATGCGCAGCGCCACGAGCCCGTAGACGTCTTCGTCAGTGGTGGCGCCGATGCGCGAGATGCGATGCAGCGCACCGACGACCGAGCCTCGAGAGGGGGCGCAATCGCTGGTGACGTAGTCGGTGGCGAAGGCGAGCGGAGCGGGACGCCCGTCGAGGTAGGCGAGGCGGTAGGCGATGGGAGCGCCGGGTTGATCGGGGCCGTAGGCGCCACCGCGCGCGATGAGGTCGACGATGTCGTCGAGGTCGTCGACGCTGACCGCGCCCGCGCCATCCTCGGCGTTGCCGCCGATGATGAGCCCGCTGATGCTCGCCGACGACAGAAGCTCTTGGTCAGCGGTGTCGAGCTCGGCCCGGCCGTTCAGCCATCCCGTCATCGCCGCTTCGAGGGACGCTTGCACGTCGGTGAAGCTGCGTTCGCTCTCGACCGCGAAGAGCACGCGGCGGCCGTAGGTCACGGACTGAACCACCATGGGGGGCGATGAACCCATCGCCGTCCGCACCTGGGCCAGCGTGACCTCCGGGGCGAAGTAGTCGGACGGTCGCGTGGGCAGGTCGATGTCGACCGAGTAGTAGGCCTGGGTGAAGTCGACCAGCACCCGCGTCTTGCTCGCGTCACCGTCGAAGTCGTAAGCACCGTCGAGCCCGTCGTCGTCCGCGGAGGCTTGGGCTTTGAGGGTGGCCTTCAGCTGCGAGCTGCTGTGCACCCTTTCGATCGTGAACGAAACGTAGGCGGCGGTTGCACCGTCGAGTCCCTGCGCCAGCACCGACTGCCGCGCGGTGCGAAACGCGGAGAGCGATGTCTCCTGCATGGTGGCGGCGGGGTTGCCGTCGAGGTTCTCGAGCGAGACGCTGAAGGTCATGGGGCCACGCGCCAACGACAGCGGCGACAGCTGCCCCTCGGCGGCCGCCCCCCCACGAACCAGGGCGCCGGGCCACAAGGCGGGTTGACGGACCAGCGATACGAGCTGCTCCTCGTGGGAGAGGCCGCTGTAGCGGCGAAGCTCGCAGGCCTGGTCGGACGGGAGCGTCACGGCTTCGCACATGGCATCGCACGCGACCTCGACCTCGGACCGCTCCGGCGGAAGCTCGAGGCGGTCGAGTGCGGCCACGTGGGCATCGATCGCAGCGTCGTCGCGGGGAGGGGCCGGGGTAGCACAGGCCACCACGCCGCTCAGGAGCAAGGCCCAAGTGCGACGCATCATTCTGCCGTCAGGTTGACGGCCACCTCGAGGTGGCTGCCTTGGGTCCCGAAGAGGTTCAGCACCTGCTCGCCCGACCAACCGTCTTCCCACGTGAGGATCTGGTCGTAGGTGCCGAGGTCGTCGTCGCCGCCGCTGCTGTCGCGGTCGGTGAACGTGGCGCGGATGCAGAGCCGCTCCCCGGGGCCGAACGGGATGGCATCGAACGTCGTGTAAGGCGGTGATGTGGGCTGCCAGGCCGACGTCTCTGGGAACTTGATGTAATGGTCGCGGTCGAGGGCCAGTACCGTTTGCACCACGCCTCCGGTATCGCAATCGACGACCGGGTCGTTGGGCTGAGGAACCCGAACCGTGACCTCACCATAGGGTTCGAGGAAGTATCCGTTCTCGTCTTGGCCCGCCTTCTGTTCGACCCGCGTCAGCTCTGCGCGCAGCCTGCCCCGGGTCTTGGTGCAGACCTTCTCCGCATAGTCGGTCGCGAAAGCCATGTGGGTGGTCGTATTGTCGAGGTAGGCGAGCTTGTAGCCAATGGGCGCCCCTGGTGAGGAGGCGTCGTAGTCTCCGCCTTCGACGAGGAGCCGTTGCAAGCTCTCCACGTCGGTCACGGTGATCGCCTTCGATGCCGAGGCGCCAGAGCCGCCCAGGATGAAGGCCTGCACGCTCGATTCTTCGATGACCTTGCGTTGTTCGATGTCGAGCTCGATCGAGCCCTTGACCACCCACGCATTGAAGGATGCCTTGAGAGCGTTCTCGAGCGCCTTGGCTTGGGTCGACGACTCGAACGCGAAGAGCACACGTCGACCGTAGGTGATCGACTGGACGTAGAGAGGTGGGGACTCCATGTCCATGTAGGGCTGGAGGTCCTCCACCGTGGTGCCGTCGGCGAAGAAGTCGGAGGGCGACACGGGGGTGTCGAGGTCGATGGTGTAATAGGCCTGGGTGAAGTCGACGAGGAACCGCGTCGTGGTGTCGCGGTTCGAGAACGAGAACAGATTCTCGACCCCGCCCCGCGGCCACTTGGCCTTGACGCCGAGCTTGAAGTCGAACTGAGACGCGTTGTGGATCTGCTCGACCTCGAAGGTGGTCGAAGCAGGCGTCGCGCCCCGCACGCCTTCGGCCAGGATGGCGTTTCGTGCTTGGCGGAAGGCGGACAGGCTCGGCGCAGCCATCTCGCCCCGGGGGTCACCGCTCAGCGTCTCCAACGAGATGCTGAACGACATCGCGCCCAGCGGAACGCCCACCGGGGAGAGCAGCCCTTCCCGGGCGTCGTCACCGCGCACCACCGCGCCCGGCCACAGCGTGGCCGAGTTGGGTTGGAAGGCAACGAAATGCGACTTGTGGCTGGTCTCCGTGTAGCGCCGGTACTCGCAGAGGAAGTCTCCTTCCTGCTCGGGAGCGGGACAGAGCTCATCACAATCGAGCTCCGTCTTGGGCTCTTCCGGCGGGAGGTCGAAGGCGGGCAACGCGTGAACGAAGGCGTCCACCGTGGGCGCGGCGAGGTCGCCCCCGTCTCCGCCGATGTTGCCGGTGCAAGCACCGAGCGTTACCGCCATCGCCGACATCCCCCACAGCGTCCGTGCAGCACGATTGGGCATAGACCCTGTGGGTATGCAGATGTCGGGCCATGGGGTCGTAGCTGGGGCCGTGTCGCCTATGGCTCATTCGTCGCACTCTTTTTGAAAGTAGGTGGCCATGAGCTTGATATCGCGAGGGATATTCTCGTTCTGAGAGCTTCGTCAGCGCAAACCCGGAGGCGGTGAACGCGGAGCCCACTGGATCGATGCTCGTTCATCCATTCCGGGGCGGTTCAACGAGCAGGCGCGGGCTCGCGCTGCGTGCACGCCTGCGCGCTGGCCGAACACCGAAGCTCGGTTGTGTCGTGCAGATTTCCTTGACGCGTCTCACAGGCGTCGCGTAGACACCAACCTGAATCATGAATCACCATTCAGGTTCGTCGGCGAAACGAAAGCCGGCCACGGCCAGGGGGGCCAAGACGCGCGCGAAGATCCTTCGCGCGGCGGAGACCGTCTTCGCGGAGAGGGGCTACGAGCACGGCTCCATCGCGGAGGTGGCCAAGGAGGCCCAGGTGGCCCTGGGCACCTTCTACATCTACTTCCCCGACAAGAAGTCGGCGTTCACGGAGCTCGTGGATGAGCTGGGTCGAAAGCTTCGGGCGTCGCTACGCGAGGCGACGGCAGAGCTCGAGGACCGGCTGGAGATCGAGCGCGTTGGGCTCCGGACCTTCCTGGACTTCACCACCGACCACCGCGGCTTGTACCGCATCGTGCGGCAGGCCGAGTTCGTCGATGAGCCGACCTACCGTCGCTACTACACATCCCTCGCCGAGGGCTACGCCCAGGCGCTGTCCCGAGCGATGGACAAGGGCCAGATCCGCGACCTCGATCCGGAGACGGTGGCCTTCTGCCTCATGGGGCTCGCCGACTTCCTCGGCATGCGCTGGGTGCTGTGGAAGCAGGCTGGTGACGACATCGAGCGCACCTTGGACTCGGCCGTGAAGTTTCTTCAGCACGGCCTCGCCGTGGCCGAACCACCGCAATCTTCGCCGCGGCGGAAAGCGCGTGCCTCGAAGACGAAGGGCAAGAAGTCGTGAGCCGTCACGCCGCCATCCTCTCCACCGGTCGGTACGTTCCGGCCCGTTCGGTCTCCAATGCCGAGATGAGCGAGATCGTGGGCGAAGACGTTGGCCCGTGGCTCATCGAGAACGTCGGCATCGAGAACCGCCACTTCATGGCGGAGCACGAGCGCACGTCCGACATGGCCATCGCAGCGGGGCGCCAGGCCCTCGAACGCGCCCAGCTCGCTCCCGAGCAACTCGACCGCGTCATCGTCGCTACCGACACTCCCGACTACTTGAGCCCGGCCACGGCCGCGGTCGTACAGCATGGCCTCGGGGCTACCCGCGCGGGCTGCTTCGACATCAACGCTGCTTGTTCGGGTTGGGTGACGGCCCTCGACGTCGGGGCCCGCACCATCGAAGCCGACCCCCAGGTCGAGCGGGTCCTCGTCATCGGGGCCTATGGCATGTCGCGCTTCCTCGACTTCTCCGACAAGAAGACGGCCACGCTCTTCGCCGATGGTGCGGCGGCGGTGGTGCTCGGCGCGAGTGACGAGCCCGGCTACATCGCGGGCCGTCTCGCCGCCGATGGTTCCTTCCACGACGCGCTCGGCATCTACACCGGCGGCACGGCGCGGCCAGCCACGGCCGAGACCGTGGCCGCCCACGGTGCACCTCGCGTCGAATTCGCCCGACGGTTCCCCCCCACCTACAACGTCGAGCAATGGTCGCGCCTCGTTCGGGGACTCCTCGACCAATGCAACCACGCCCTCACGGACGTGGAGCTCTTCGTCTTCACGCAGATCAACCGACGCGTCATCGAAGCGACGATGGACGCCCTGGAGCTGCCCTGGGAGCGCGCCCATTGCACGATGGACAAGTGGGGCTACGTCGGGTCGGCCTGCGTCCCCATGACGCTCGACGATGCGGTGGTTCAGGGGCGCGTGAAGCGTGGTGACCACGTGGTTTTTTGCGCAAGCGGCGGAGGCGTCAGCATGGCGGCTTCGCTCCTGCGTTGGACAGCGGATGCCGGCTAGCGGCTCCGTGGGCTCGAGTGGACGGACGCCGTGGGCGTCGATTGCATGAGGTAGACAGATGAAGCTGAACGGACTTTCGATGGTTGTGGTGGTGGGACTCGCGGCGAGCGCAGTGGCCTGCGGAAGTGATCCGGGCGACCCGGACCCCAGCACCTCGTCGAGCACGACGACCACCAGCAGCGGTATGGGCGGCATGGCGGGTACCGGTGGCGCATCCACCACGAGCGGCATGGGCGGCATGGGCGGTTCGGGTGCCGGCGCCCCCGACTTGACGACGCCTGCCAAGATCGAGGCCTACCTCGACGGCAAGACCCTCACCATGACCGGGAACGACATCCCGTCGCACCCCAACGGGTACGACGAGAACACCAACTTCGGCTCGGCGACGCAGTGCTACGCGCAAACCGTGATGATGCTCAACGGCACCACCTTCTCGGTGGTCTCTGACCTTGGCACGCTCGAGAACGCACCCATGAACGGTGACACGGGCACCTGCAACCACGACGTGGTTTCGGCCACCTTGCCCTTCGACTCCATATCGCACGTCTTTGAGAAGATCGAAGGCAACGCCGAGTGCTTCGACTTCAAC
>JAUHZF010000478.1 GCA_030426145.1 Polyangia bacterium | reverse complement strand
GGGGCTTTCGACGGTCGGCTTCGACGGAGCTGCTCTCACCCCCCGCCGCGACCCTGCTACCCGGCGCTCCGACGCCTACCGGGGTGGGACTCGCACCCACTGGAGAGGCGCAGCAAGCAAACGTCACCCCGGCGTCCCGGACCTCGTCTGCGTCACGACGCACCATGCGACGGATGTTAGTCCTTCTCACGCGACGGTAAACCGATGCCTGGTCCGCGTGTTGTCACCGTGCCGCAAGGCCAGTACCAGCAACGCGTGCTCACCCGTGCGACCCAACCCACTCCTCTTCCCCGCAGCGAAGCCCTGGCGACCCTCGACGCCATGGTTGGGCGCGCGGCGCGCCCCGTGCCCTCGGTCCTCATCGCCGAGCACGTCCTCGCCATCACCGACGGCGCAGACTGGCCGGTCGTCGAGGCAGCCACGAAGGCCATCCTTCGCCGGGTCGGCGTCGCCCGTCGGGATGGACTACGCGTGTCCAAGGCCCCGGAGGGTGGTGCGCGGCTCGGCGCCTACGGAACCCGCGTGAAAGGTCGCGGTGGCGAACGGCCCTATCGCACCCTGCTGTGGAGTGTCGAACCCTTCTCCGGCAGCTGCGATTGTGCCGACTTCGCGCGCAGCTCGCTGGGATTGTGCAAGCACCTCTTCGCCGTTCTCGAGCACCTCTTCGCGAGTCCACGCAAGCTCGCGCAAGCACGGAGCGAAGGAAAGCTGCAACCGTCGTCGCCGCTGACGTGGGACAGCGTGCGCCCACTGCTTGGCTCGGGCGATTGGCTGGACCGCGTGCAGTGGGCATCCCCCTCGAAACTCTCGTCTGCACAGACCAAGGCCCAGCGCCATTTCCACCGCAAGACCGGGCTCCTGAAGCACAGCCACGCCGACCACCCAGACAAGCGCGCCAAGCTCGTCGACGACCTCCTGGGCACCCTCCCTCGGAGTGAACGCCAGCGCCGCCACGTCGACCCCGCCCTCGTTGCGCTGCTCCAACGCGAGAAGACCCAGCTGGCATGGCGAGCACGCACGCGCCAGCTCCCCATTCCCAAGAAGAGCCTCGGGCGAAACCTCTATCCCTACCAAAGCGAAGGAGTTCGGCGCTTCCTCCAGACCGGACGCCTCCTCCTGGGCGACGACATGGGGCTCGGCAAAACGACCCAAGCGGTAGCAGCCTGCTTTACCCTGTTTCAGTCCGGGCACGTCAAGCGGGGGCTGGTGATCACGCCCGCGAGCCTCAAGTGGCAGTGGCAGCGCGAGTGGCTGGAGGTCACCGACGTCCCCGTAACCATCGTCGACGGAGCACCTGCCGAGCGAGAAGCGCTCTATGCGTCGAATCGCCCCGGCTTCCTCATCCTCAACTACGAGTTGCTGCTGCGAGATGGGCCAGCCCTACGTGCGATGGCCCCCGACATGGTCGTGCTCGACGAGGCGCAGCGCATCAAGAACTGGGCGACGAAGACGGCCGCAGAGGTCAAGTCACTCAGGGCACCTTATCGACTCGTGCTCACGGGCACACCGATGGAGAATCGGCTCGACGAGCTGGCAAGCATCTACGACTGGGTCGACGACCTCGCGCTCGAGCCCAAGTGGAGGCTGGTCCCACAACACGCCCTCACCGTGCAGCACGACGAGCGCCGGCGTGAGGTCATCGGAGCTCGGCACCTCGACACGCTCCGCACGCGCATTGCACCGACCTTCTTGCGACGGGTCCGCCGTGAAGTGCTGGCGCAGCTGCCCGCGCGCACCGACACCATGATCCCGGTCGACCTCACGGGCGAGCAGCTGCACGCCCACGACGAACTCAACCAACCCATCGCACGTCTCATTCAGACCGCGAAGCGCCGCCCCCTGAAACAGACCGAGTTCCTGCGGCTGATGGGCCTCATGACCACGCAGCGAATGATCTGCAACGGCCTTGCGCAGGTCGACTTCGAAGAGGTGTGGCCCACGCTGTCGCCCGAGGGACCTCGCAGCCAGCGCGAGCTGAGGGGTCTGTTCTCCCCGAAACTCGAGGAGTTTCGTTCGTTGGTGGAGGAACTGGTAGGCGGACAGCAGCGCAAGATCGTGGTCTTCAGCCAGTGGCGGCACATGTTGCGCCTCGCCCATTGGTCTATCGTCGACGTCTTGGCCGCCAGTCAGCAGCGCGCCGTGTTCTTCACTGGCGCCGAAAGCCAGCGCCAGCGCACCCGCGGCGTCGTGGAGTTCCACGACGATTCGAGCGTGCCGGTGATGTTCCTTTCAGACGCAGGCGGCGTGGGGCTCAACCTCCAGCGTGCCGCCAGCGTGTGCATCAACCTCGAGCTGCCCTGGAACCCGGCCGTTCTCGAGCAACGGATCGGCCGCATCTATCGCCTAGGCCAAACGGAGCCAGTCGATGTGTTCAACCTCGTGAGTCGCGGCGGCATCGAGTCGAGGGTGGCCGCCGCGGTATCCAACAAGCGCGAGCTGTTCGATGGTCTCTTCGACGGAGAAACGGACGAGCTTCGCTACACCACGTCCGGCTCGAGTCTGGAACGAATCGCTACCCTGGTCGAGGTCCCCGAGGGGGAGATGGTCGCACTGAATGATTCGCTCGACGACCTCGATGACGACGTCGAGGCTGAGACCGCCGAGCCCCCATCCCCGGCGCCAGCCGCGCCGACCGTCCCGCAACTCCTCGGGTCGCTCTCGGTGAAGAAGACGCCAGAGGGAGGGCTCGTGCTCGAGGCACCTCCTGAATCGGCCGAGGCCTTGGCTTCGCTGTTCGGGGCCATGGCGCAACTACTTAGGCCATCTGAGCCCTGACGCGTTTCATCCCGCCCCTGGGGGACGCCGAACGACGCCTGATTGAAACGTAGGCAAGACGACCAACCAGCTCCCCACCACACGCCGGTCGTCGTCGCGCTCCAGGTGCTGGTAGACCTCGCGGACGCGGGCCTTCAAGTCGTGGGTCTCGCGCATGACGCGGAGCCGCGCGCGTCCCGCACGAGAGAGCGTCGCAACGATGGTACTGCCCACGAGGAGATGAACGTCGTCTCTTCGTTCGTCGATCCGAAGCGAATCCCCCTCTACGAGCCGCGCGATCGTCGGCTGAGCGCGACGTAGGATGCGACTCGAGAGCCGAACATCGGCCGGGGATGCGTCGAAGTAGCTGGCATGAACCGTCCCGAGCTTGGACATTACTCCTCGAAGGTCGAGCACGGGTGCGGATAGCTCCCCGGCGTACTCGCCCTCCGGCGCGACGCAGCAGAGGCTCAGGGCCTCTCGAGCGCGTGTCATGCCCACGTAGTAGAGGCGACGCTCCTCCGGGTCCCGACGACGGGGGCACGGAAGCACGAGCACTTCGTCGAACTCCAGACCCTTCGCCCCATGCAACGTCGAGAGGTGTACTTGGGCCTCGCGACGGGCACCCCCTTGGCGCGCGTCACCCCTCGATGCCATGACGATGGCATCGGCCAGCTCCGCGGTGTTCATCGGTGCCAGCATGGCGCGGGGCGCCGTTCGGTCGAGCAGCGGTGTTGGCTCCGCTGCGACGAGTTGCAGTTGGCCGCGATCAGGTGCGGAGTATGCCTTGGGCCGCGCCCCGAAGAAGGGCAGTCGCCCGGTTCGTTCCCGCTCGTCGTCGATCTGACGGGCCACATCGAACAGCTCCCTCACGGTGGGCTCTTCTGCCCCACGCTTCAAGCGCGCCACCTCTTGTTCGATCAGCGCCACCGCCGACGCACGAAGCGGCTCTGCGCGGCGCCATAACCGCTCGAGAATGAACGCCACCGGATGACGACGGTGCAATGGGAGCCGATGGTCCCGATGGTGGACCGCCACCTCTACCTCCGCCCGTTCGAGCATGAAGCGCACCGGGTCGAGCTCCGACCAGTGACGGGCGACGACGGCCACAGACCCCCGCCACGGCGGCTTCACACGTCGCTCGACCGCATAGGCGACATAGGCAGCCAGTTCCGCGTCCGAACCGAAGACGAGCTTCCGCACCGCCCTCTCATCGCCCGCAGATGCGAGAGGGGCGGGTCGCATTTGCTCGTCGGGACTCGTCTTGAGCCGGTCGGGTGCCCTCGCGATGAAGGATTGGGCGGCCTCGACGATGGTACGGTTGCTTCTGAAGTTGTCACGAAGGCAGACCCGGCGCGCCGAGAACTCGGCTTCGAACCTGCGCAGGAAGGCGACGGAAGCGTTTCGAAAGCCATAGATGGCCTGGTCGTCGTCTCCGACGACGTAGACGCTGCGTTCGGTACGGTCGATGCCGCGGCGCGAGGGCTTGAGCCCCACGAGAGCCGTGAGCAGCTGGTATTGCGTGGGATCGAGGTCTTGGTACTCATCCACGAGCACGTGGCGAACCCCGCCGAGGATCTGCTCGCGGAGATGACTCGCCCGCTCCTGATCTGCGTCGTCCTCCGAGGTCAACAGCGCTGCGGCGTCGAGCATGGCTTGCTCGAGTCGCGCGTCGGCATCATCGGTGTCGAGAAGCTCGGCGCCAGTGAGCTTGAGGGCGAGGCTGTGGAAGGTTCGCACCTCGACCCAGCCTGCACGGCTGCCGATGGCCTCGCTCAATCGACGGCGAAGCTCGGTCGCAGCGGAGCGGTTGAAGGCCAACACCAGGATGTGCTCCGCGCGGGTCTGGCGGGCGCGCACCATGTGGCTGATCCGACGCACCACCGTGTGGGTCTTCCCGCTCCCCGGCCCCGCCACGACCAGCACGGCCCGTTCTTCCGTGGTGACGGCGAGACGTTGGGCCTCCGTCAATCCTTCGAGCAAGCGGCGCTCGGTCGCTTGGCTCACGGGACGGGTGGTCGCGCGCTTCCGCCCGCGAAAGTGCTTCTCGAGGAGGGCATCGCTCGTGAGGCCGAAGTAGTCGTCTACGTAGGCTTGGCGGTCACTCGGTGCTGTGACGGCGTACTCGCGCATCAGGTGGACCAACTGGATCTCGTGGTGGTGCTGGCGCTGCGGGCGACTGCGGTCGACTTGCTGCAGCTTGGCCTCCGGGTCGACCCGGACCCGCATCGCCATGTCGAAGAGCACCGGTGGGTCGGCCAAGTGCCAGGCATCGATGTGATGCAGCAACAGGCAGGTCGACACCGTCTCTTCGTGGCTGAGCTTCTCGGTCAGGGTGGGACGGTCGACGAAGTCGACGATGTCGAGGATGGTCGTGATGTCGCGGCCCCTCGTGCCTTGAAGCCGATCGGCGAGGTACTCGAACAGCGCACCAGCCACTCTCTGCGCGCGACGCAAGCCGTCACGCGCAGCCACCGCCCCTCGGTCGAAGCGTACGCGGTAGGCGTCAGGACCGATCTTGGACAAGTGCAACAGGCCCTGGCGGCGCAACGCCCGCAGCAGATTGACGAGCAGGTGCGGGGGAACACGCCGCCCGAGGCGACGACCGATCTCCGCCGCAGCGCTGCGAACCCGAAGCAGGGGTTCTTCGTCGAGCTCGGTCCCCAAAGCGAACAGCGTGCTCGCCACTTCCAAGTGCTCGTGGGCGACGCGTTGGCTCGGTCGCGCCACGCCATGCGCGAGCGTGACCTCGAAGGTCAGCTCCTGGCCCACGATCCCCATCGTGGTGAAGGCCTGGACGTGGGCGAAGGCCTTGCGAGGGGAAACCCCGCACGTGTCTGAGATGTCGAGCACGCTCACCCACGCCGGACGCTCTGGATCGTAGAGGTAGCGAAGCACGCGAAGGGCGCCGGGGTTGGGTCGAGGCGTTCGCTCACGAAAGACGGCTTCGGCGGCCGCGAGGTCTGGGAGACGAGGAAAGAGCCCTACGGTGCGGGTGCGATTCTCGAGACGCCTCAACACCCCGTCGGACTCGAGATGGTGGAGGACCAGCTTCAGCTTGTGCCGCAGCGTGTCGTTCGACCAATCGAGCTTCTCCTGCAGGCTCTCCTCGACGAAGAGATCCTCGGCACTCACCCACAGGTCGACCCAGCCATCTTCACGCGCCCCGCGGCGGAACCGCCGAGCCCGCCGCCGTAGCGCCTTGAAGACGAACCTCAGGTCGCGCTCGCGAATGCGTGTGGCCGCCTTCAAGAAGAACTGGATATCGAGGTCCTCTTCCAAGAAGAGCAGGATGCAGCGCGCCGACTCCCCGTCTCGGCCGGCGCGTCCCGTCTCCTGGACGTAGTCCTCGAGCGAGCCTGGGATGTCGTAGTGCACCACGAGTCGGATGTCGGGCTTGTCGATCCCCATGCCGAACGCGCTCGTGGCGACGATCACCTCCTTGGTGCCGCCCAAGAAAGCGTCGAGCTGCTCCCGCTTCTCCGCTGGCGTGAGCCGGCCGTGGTAGAGCGCGCAGTCGATGCCCTCGCGCGACAGCTGTTCGGCACATTCCTCCACCTGGCGGGTGGTGGAGCAATAGACCAGCCGTGACCCCGAGCTCGCCGCGAGCAGCCCCGAGAGCTCGTTTCGTTTGTGCTGGCCGTCCCGGCAGTGCACGACCTCGTAGCGCAGGTTGTGCCGGCGAGCGCCGAAGTCCATGAGGGTCACCTCGCCACCGAGGGCCC
>JAUHZF010000073.1 GCA_030426145.1 Polyangia bacterium | reverse complement strand
TCGCGGAGAGGAACTTCATCTCAATGCTCTACGTTCAACGACTCGCACTGCAGGTGCTGCCCGAGGTGGCTCGGGTGGCAGACCAGGTCTCCAAGCGCGATGCCGACCTCGGCGACCAGATGCGCCGGGCTGGCAACAGCGTCGGCTGCAATCTCTGGGAAGGCATCGGACAACGACAACGCAAAGGTCTCAATCGCCTCGATGACGCGATGGGCTCCGGACGGGAGGTCGTCTTCACGCTCCTCCAGGCCGAAGCACGAGGCCTCGTGAGGCCGGGCGCGGGTGCCGAGGTCGCAGACCGGGTCGACCGGCTCGTCGCCGTTACCTTCAAGCTCGCCGCTTCGCGGCGGCGACGCGCCAGCTGACGCAGGCAGGGCGGCCGGGGCTCACGGGGCCTCGGTCGCCCTCTTCGAGGTTCGAGGTTCCGGGTTCGAGGTTCCGGGTTCGAGGTTCCGAGTTCGAGGTTCCGGGTTCGAGGTTCCGGGTTCGAGGTTCCGAGTTCGAGGTTCCGGGTTCGAGGTTCCAGGTTCGAGTTCGAGTTCGAGTTCGAGTTCGAGCTCGAGTTCGAGTTCGAGAACGAGTTCGAGGTTCCTCAGGGGGTGACGGACTGGCCGTTGTCGAGTCCGTCTGGGACTGCGCCGCAGAAGACCTCGGGGCTGTACCAGTTGTCGTGCTCGGCGAAGAAGTCCTTGATGAGCTGGTTGCACGTGCCGCCGTGGCCGCAGTGGGCCACGTAGGCGGTGCCGCCTTCGACGTACTCCAGGTCGTACTGCTTGAAGCTCACCGAGCCCCAGATCCCCGGCTCGTACTCGCCGCTCACCTTGTAGCGGTAGGGCTTCTTCTTCACGACCTTGCCGATCTCGCCCCAGATGTAGTCGTGCTGGCCCGACCGCGACGCCACGATGACGGCGTGGGCGTTGTTACAGGTCTCGGGGCCTTCTTTCACCCGGAACTGGCTCTCGGCCAGGGAGACGGCGGGCACGCCGGCGAGCATGGCGGTGAGGGTGATGCTGCTGAGAATCTTCTTCATGCCGTGGCCTCCATCCGTTCGGCTTTCCGCGAGGTCGTCTCCTCGGGCTCGACGGAGCTGTTCCGGGTGTTACGCATCTTCGGGTGTTTTCTTCCCCACCATCGCTCGGCCTCGCCCTCGCCCCACTTCTGTGAGACCGGCAGGCCCGCCAGGTGGCGGGACAGGGCACGGGCGCTCTCGAAGCGGTCGTCGGGGTCCTTCGCGAGCAGACGTAGGATCGCGGCTTCGAGGCCCTCGTCGATGGGCTGGCCGATGCGTGAAGACGGGGGTTCGGGTTTCGAGTGCAGGTGATGGCTGCACACCTCGACGACCGTCCTTCCGACGAAGACGTCCTCCCCCGTGAGCAAGAAGTAGCCGACGGCTCCGAGCGCGTAGAGGTCGACCCCGGGCCCGATTTCATCCGGGTCGGTGATGCTCTCGGGGGCGAGGTAGGCCGGGGTGCCGGCGATGACGTCGACCTCCGTGAGCGCCGCTCGGTCGCCCCGGTCGAGCTCTTTGACGAGGCCGAAGTCGACCACCTTCACCACGTCGGGGATACCGGCGAGGTGGCACAAGAACACGTTGGCCGGCTTCACGTCACGGTGAATGAGGCCTCGGTCGTGGGCCTCCTGAAGCGAGCCGCAGATCTGCTGCAGGATGTAGGAGACGCGGCCCGGAGGTTGCGGACCGTCGTCTTCGACCAGGGCCTCGAGCTCGATCCCCTCCAGCAGCTCCATCGCGTAGTAGAAGACGCCGTCCACGCTGCGACCGAAATCGTAGATGTGCACCGTGTTGGGGTGGTGAAGCTCGCTCGTGAGCTGCACCTCGCGCTCGAAGCGTTGCGCCGCCACCTCGCCCGTCTTCTCGGGCGGCAGCAGCTTCACCGCCGTGGGTCGTCTGAGCATGGCGTGCTTGGCGCGGTAGACGATGCCCATCGCGCCCTCGCCGATCTTCTCCTGCAGGGTGTACTGCCCCAGGTGTTGCGCCTCCTCGACCTCCTGGCGCAGGCCCGAGATGATCCACGAGCCGTAGCTGGCCAGGCAGGCGGACAGCACCGCGGCGGTGGTGACGGCCACCGACTGGGCGATGGGCGGTGCTACCTGGGAGGCGGGGAAAACCTGCGACAGGTAGATCTGCACCCCCACCAGAGGGGCGAAGCCAGCCAGCGACACGTACATCGTGCGGCCGCCAGAGCTCGGGATGATGAGGGCGCGGCCGAAGACCAGGAAGGCGACGAAGAAGAAGCCCATGAAGGGCGCGATGGCCAGCTCGCGGTTCAGGTAGACGTTGAGGGCCAAGACCGCCGCGGGGTCGGTCACACAAGCGATGTCCATCACGCTCGCCGCCCGCTCGTTCCATTTCCCGCGCACGGCGTAGCGCCAGATCAAGAGCATGCCGGTCATGGCTCCGGCGGCCATGACGTAGGTCCACATGTTCAACCGGCGCTGGACGCCGGTCACGTGGGTCGTCACCCCCATCACCCCCATCTGCACCACCATCAGCACGAGCATCGCGCGGGCGAAGAGGGCGACGCGCTCCTGCAAAAAAGCACGCCCCTCCTGGCTCGACACGTCGATGGCCGAGCCGCGGAAGCCGACGGGGAGGCGAAGGGTGGGCATGCGTAGCCCCTAGCTTACCGCGTCCCGCTTCTGGCGGGCCCAACGTAGAAATCGGTCGCGGTCCCAGGTGTTGGCGATGCGGTCGGGGTCGAGCCAGGCGCGGTGACAGTGCAGTCGCCCCCAGTCCATCCGGTTCAGCTCCCGATGATGGTGGGCGTCGGAGGTCATGATGAACACCACCTCTCGGTCGCGCGCTCGGCGGAGGATGTCGACGCTCACGTCGAGCCGCGGCAGCCCACAGTTGACCTCGAGGGCGGTGCCGGTGCGCTCGGCCGCCTCGAGGATGGCGTCGATGTCGAGCTCGATGGGGGGACGCTTGGCGATGGTGCGCGCCGTCAGGTGGCCGATCATGTTCACCGCCGGGTCCTCCATGGCCTTGATGACCCGCGCCGTCTGCGCCTCGCGGGACAGGTCGAAATGGGTATGAATGGAGGCGAGGCACCAGTCGAGCGACATGCGGAAGTCGTGGTCGTAGTCGAGCCCTCCGTCCTTGCCGATGTTGAGCTCGGCCCCGTGGAGGATGGTCATGTCCTCCCCTTCGAGGGCGTCGATCTGTTTCCGTTGGGCGGCCAGCTTCTCGCGCAGCACGCCTTGGAGGGGGATGTCCTCGGCGTGCTCGGTGATCGCGAGGTAGGCGTAGCCACGGGCTCGCGCAGCCTCGACCATGTCGGCGAGCGGACTCCTGCCGTCGCCGCTGAGGTCGGTGTGAACGTGCAGGTCACCGCGCACCTGGTCTGCCGCGACCCCGGCGGGGAGGCGGTCCTCTTCGGCTGCCTCGATCTCGCCATTGTCCTCGCGAAGCTCGGGCGGAATGAAGCGCAGCCCGAGCGCCTCGTAGATGGCGGACTCGGTCTCGGCCGCGATGATCGCCTTCGTCTCGGTCTCTTCGAGGGCGTACTCGTTGAGGGTCCAACCGCGGGCGAGAGCGCGTTGCCGGAGCTTGATGTTGTGGGCCTTGCTGCCCGTGAAGTAGAGCATCGCGGCGCCCAGCTGGGACGGCGCGACCACCCGAAGATCGATCTGCAGGCCCTTGCGGGTGGAGACGCTCGTCTTCTTGTCACCGTGCACGAGCACCTGGTCGACCATGTTCAGCCCCACGAGCCAGTCCATGATCGGCTTCGGGTCACCCTCGGTGGCGACCACGATGTCGAGGTCACCAATGGTCTCGCGAAATCGTCGGAGGCTTCCGCAGTAGGCGGCGTCGAGCACGTCCTCGCGGGCCTTCAGGGTGTCGACCAGGCGCTGGGCAATGGGCATGGCCTTCGCGATGGAGGTACGCCGCTGCTTTCCGAGGCCGAGCCGACGGATCGCCTCCTTGATTTTCTCTTCCTTCTTGGCGCCGAACCCGGACAGCGTGCGCACCTTCTGCGCATCGAGGGCAGCCCTGAGGTCTGCGACCGATTCGATGCCGAGCTCGGTCCGCAGCTTCTTCACCGCCTTGGGGCCGATGCCCGGGATCTGACTGAGCTCGACGACCGACGGGGGATAGGCGGCACGAAGCTGGTCGAGCTTGTCGAGGCGGCCGGTGTCGAGATAGGTCCGGATCTTCTTCGCCGTGCTCTTGCCGACTCCGTCCAGCTTGGTGAGCTGGCTCTCGCTCATCGCGGAGATGTCGTCGCTCGTCGCCTCGACCGCGCGCATCGCGTTTTCGTAGGCGCGCACACGGAAAGCCTGCGGGCTGCCCTCATCGAGGATGGTGAGCTCGGCGAGCTCCCGCAGCAGGTCGACCACGTCGTGCTTGGCGTCCATGCCCCGGGTGTGAGGTCTCCCCGGTCCGGATGCAAGACGCCCGGCGCATGATCCACAAACGCAAAGAGGACGCGCCCCCGGGGGAGGGAGCACGTCCTCAGGTCGAAACCGATTCCGCTCAGAAAGGCGCGGAGGTGGGGTTCTCCAGGATGTGGGGAATCTCACCGCAGTGAACGGACGGGCTGCCAACCTCGGGGTACGCCTTGAGGATGTAGTCCGCGAGGTCGTTGCAGGTGGCGCCGCTGCCGCAGTGGCCGACGTAGGCGGTGCCGCCCTCCTGGAAACGGGTGTCGTACTGGCGGAAGCTGACCTTCTGCGCGACGCCGGGCTCGTAGTCGGAGACCGGGAAGAAGCGACCGGGCTGCGACTTCACGGCACTCTCGATCGCCTGCCAGTAGCGATCGTGGTTGCCGTCCATCGACGCCATCAGGATCGCGTGGGCGTTCATGCAGTTTCCGGCAGTCTTCGAAACGCTGCCAGCAGCGCTACCATTGTCGACGGCCAAACCAAACGTGGCGAGCGCGGCAGCGCCCAGGAGCATCTTCTTCATCATAGGTTTCCACCTCCCTAGCGGACCGCGAAACTACGACGGCCCAAAGGTTACGGCAAGGCCCAAAACCTGCCAAAACCATCCTCTGGGAGGGTACTTACGGCCACTTCCTCAATTCCTTCCCCAAGTGCTTGCGCAACTTCTTCGGTAGGTACTTATCGAAGTGTGGTTGTCGGGGCTTTCTTGCGTCGCTGAAGGCCCAATGCGACGCTGTGTCGCGGCCGGAGCAGAACGTACGATGGAGACGCTGAGCGAGGGAGCATGAAGTCGATCGCCATCGCGAGCCCCAAGGGGGGCGTAGGCAAGACCACGGTGGCGCTGCAGCTGGCCCACGCCATCGTCAAGCGGGGCTATCGCATGCTGCTCGTCGACGGTGACCCGCAAGGGGCCATCGGGCTCTCATTGTCGAAAGAGCTCAACGCCAGTCCCGGATTCTCGTCCTTCATCGCCGAGGGCCGTGCCCTCGCAGAGGTCGTGGTGCGCACGCGCATCGAAGGCTTCTCGCTGCTCCCGATCGGTCGGATCGGCCCTTACGAGACCGAAGCCTTCGGCGCCGCGCTCTCGGACGGCACCCGCCTCGAGCGGCTCACCGCCGAAGCCGAGCCCGACTACGATCTCGTCATGTTCGACACCCCGAGCGGCTTCGGGGGCATCACCACCGGCGTCCTGCGCGCGTCGACCCACGTCGTCTCGCCCATTCAGGCCGAGCCGGTGGCATTGCGCGCATTGACCCAGCTCCTCGAAATGGTCCAGGTGCTTCGTCAAGAAGGGGCCCAGGTTCGGCTCGCGGGGCTGGTGGTCACCATGCTCCAGGTGCGGAACGAACACTCGTTCGACGTCGCCCGCGAGCTGCTCGACCAGTTTCCCCAGGAGCTCCTGTTCAGCGCCAACGTCCCCCGGGACCCGGTCTTCCTGGAGGCCACGGCCAAGGGGGTCCCGGTCGGTCTGTTGCGCCGGCCTGCACCTCCCGTCACGCACGTCTTCGATCTCATCGCAGCCGAGCTCGAAGATCGGGTTGGACTCACCGAGCAAGCGAGGAGCGATGAGCCCCAGCCTTTCCTGGTTTGAGCGGGACGCGCTGAGCTCCCTGCTAGAACAGGTGGGTTTGCCCGAGCGGCGAGCCGCGGCGCCACGGCCGGCAGCGCGAATGACCGCTCCTGGGGCGGCCGGGCTCGACATGGAGGGGAGCTACGAGGTGACGGTGGAGAACCGCTTCCGCCCGATGGCGAAGATCGATGCGGGTCGCTTTGCGAACTCTGCGTCCACCCAGCCGGGGCCGATGCCACCGGGCCGCGTCGATGACGCCTTCGACAAGAAGGCGACGCGTCTCGCGGCGGGGCAGCCCGCGCCGCCGCTCTCGTTTCCGCAGGGGGGGGCACCGCCCGGCAAAGCCCCCAACACCGAAGACGGTCCTCCGCCCGAGAGGCGAAAGCGGCACTCCGAATGGGGTGGTGCGGCTGCCGTTCACCGCGCACATGCCAATGAGACCGATCCCCTCAACCCTCCAGAGAAGGGTGCCCCGAGGAAGGGGCCGCCTCGACTGAGGGGCAAGAAGGGCGGGACCATCACGGCCCCGCCGTCGTCGTCGGATCCTCTCGATGGCGACTTCCCCGACTCTTCCGACATCGCCTCGTCGAGGCCGGAGCAGGTGCCGCCCTTCGTGGCCCCGCTCGGTCCCGTCGAGCTGAGGCTCGAGGCGCTGCTGCAATGGTGCGTCGGGCTCGGGCCCGTGGCGGGCGAGCTGCGGGGGGCCGCCATCGCAGACCAAGAGGGGCTGCCCCTCGCGGTGAAACTGCTGCACGAGGAAGAGAAGCCCCGCGAGCCATGGTTCGGGGGGGCGCTCGAGGTGGCGCTCGGCTACCTCGAGTCCGACGGCGCCATCCGTGAGGGCCAGCTTCGGCTGGTACGCGAATCCGGACCCCTCACCGTGGTTTGGGTGCCGGCCGTGCTGGGGCAGCGCTGGTACCTCATCGTTTGGGGAGACGAGGCACCGCGCGACGAGGCGCTGCATGCCATCGTCGATGCCTTCCGAGAGCTGTGCCGGCGTGCGCGGCTGGAGGCCGAGGCGTCGTGAACGCGGAGCTCGAGCAATGGCTGGCCAGCCTCCGGCCGCTGATGGGGGTGCTGGTCATCGACCTCGAGCTGGCCGCGGCCCACGACCGTTGGGTGCGAAGCGAAGCGGGTCCGTGGGGAGGTACGCTCGCGCCCTCCACGCTCGACGACCGCGCCACCCACTACGCGCGCGCCTGGCGCAGCCTCGCCTCGAGTGCCGCGGCCGTGGTCACGACGGAGACCGGGACCGAGAAGCTCGTGCTCCAGGCCGTCGATGCACAGCGCGTGGTCGCTTTTCTCTTCGACCCGAAGACGCCCCTCGGTCTCGCTCGTCTCCACGTTCTTCGAACCATGCCCCAGCTTCTCGCCGCTTTCGCGCCCGCCGAGGAGCAGAATGCAGGAGCCAAGGCCCGCCCGACGGGCCCACCCATCACCGCTTCGTACTCCGACTCCAACCCCGTCGGCGCCGAAGAGGACGACGCGGTCGAGCCCCTGTCCGATACCGATGAGCGTCCGGGGCTGCCTCCCCCTACCCAGCCCCCGGGCGAGATCGCACGCAACCCGACGCCTTCGCCGCCCGGCCCATTGCCCCTTCACCCGAGCGTGAGCCCATTGCCGCCGGGCCCGGTTCCCCTGTCCGCGGGACCCATCCCCACCACGCCTGGCGTGGGGATCCCTTCGCCGCCCGCGGCGGTTCCTGCCCCGACGGCCAACAAGGGAAAGCAAGCTGCGCCGACCCTCACGAGTGCCGACCAGTTCGTCGCCGCGCGCTCCATCGAAGACGACGAGACCGAGCCGGGAGACGTGAACGACGAGCTCCCGCCCGAAACGCGCGTGCATCGCGAGGCGGCGGCCGAGCAGGACAGCGCGCAGTACGCAGGCCCGGTCGCGGGAGCGACGCGACCCACGACCACGCTCACCGAAGCCTCGACGGAGACGGCGGCGCGCGGTGTGCGAATCCTCGCCTATCTCGACGCCCACGCCGAGGATGCCCACCTCGCCTTGTTGCGCGTCTCTCTTCAGACCGGCCTCTCGGTCGAGACGCTCCGCGACCCGGAGAACCTCACGGACGACGAGGTCGACTTCGTCGCCGCTTCCGTACGGCGCATCCTCGGCCGTCCTCTGGAGATGTAGGCATGTCGCTTCTCGCCGATCATCGCGACGCACTCCCGCAGCATCACCTTCGGTTCTTCGCCGGCTCTTCGGTGGTGGTGCAGCACCCGATCTACATGGCCTTCTTCGACCGCACCGTCGACGACGCCCTCGGCCCGTCACGAGGTCGTGCGAGTCGGCTCCGGAGCGCCCAGGACGCCTGCCATCCGCTGCTCAAGCGACTCTTCCACCGCATGCTCCCCACGAGCCCGAGGCAGCGGCTCGACATCGCGCGCGCGCTCTATTCGGGCCTGGGCCTCGGCCACCTGTCCATCGACGTGACGGCCGACGGCGGTCAGGTCGAAGCGAGGAACCTCTACCGTCTCTCCCTCGAACCCGCGACGACGGGCAGCCCCGAGCGCCCGTGGCCGCTCGACGCCTTTGCCGGGGGCTTCGCTGCGGCCGCCACCGAGGTCGCCTACGACCTCGCGGCGGGGACCATATCGGTCGTTCCGCGCGACCTCGGGGCCACGACCAGCTACCAGCTCGAGGCGATGGGGACGCCAGGCGAGGTCCGCGTTCCCCACCAAGCGCAGATCCGAGAGTCGGCCCCGGCGAGCTTCGGAGGTCTGCACGAGGATCGCATCGCCGAGCTGACCATTGGTCTGCTGACCCAGGTGTCGAGCTTCACCGGCGATGAGCAGGGGGAGATTCGTCCTCTTGGCGGGCGCATCGCATTCGTTCCCAGCGACTACTTCAACGCGCTCGCGCACCACCTGCTCTCGACGGTGGCAGAAGAGAAGCCGGCTGCGCTGCCCGCGGCCAAGGCGCTGCTGGTCGAGTCGGGCTACGCCCACGCCTACGTGGGGTTCGGGCAGGTCATGCAAGCGGGGGCGCTTCAGAGCAACGAGCACGGCGCCAACCCCCTGTACGTCGTGCTCAGCGCCCTCGCCATCGCGCGCGCATGGGGCTTCGGGCGGTGGTGCGTGGAGGCCTTCGTGCCCGAGGAACGACTCATCCTCCGCAGTCCGGGGACCCACGAAAGCCTCTACCAGTCCTGCGCGGTCGACAACGCCGAGCCGAGCGCCTTCGCGTTCGAAGGGGCGGCACTCGCCTTCATGGACCTCGCCCATCGAACGGCGTGGCAGAATCGACCCCCACTCGACGGACGAATGGTGACGGCGCTGCGACGCGACCCCCGGTGGCAGGCGCAGCAGACCCATAGCGTGGCCGTAGGCGACGCGATGGACCGGGTGGTGGTCTCGGTCGCGCCACCCTTGTCTTGACCGGCTCGGTCGGGGCTGCGACCCTTTGCGCAGCGCATGGCGGGCGAAGATATCGACGTGGGAGACCTTGCGGTCCCGAGCTCACTCGGGGTGGGGATCGCCATGACGACCGACCCCCAGATGACCCGCGGGTTGCTCGAGCAGTTCTGCCTCGCCCTCGGGGATGCGACGGGCATTCGGGTGAGCCCACGCGGTGTGGCGAGCTACGGCCACCTCATCGAGCGCATCAAGGAGGGCGACGTCGACCTCGTCTGGCTCCCGCCCATCCCCGCGCTACGGGCCACGGCGGAGGCGCACGTCACCCCCATCGCGCTCCCCGTTCGCGACGGTGAGTCGTCGTATCGCGCGGCGCTCTTCTGCCGCGAGGGGTCGGCCTATCAGAAGCTCGAAGACCTGAGAAAGGTCACCGCGGCCTGGGTCGATCCGCACAGCGCGGCGGGGCACCTCATCATTCGGGCTCATCTCGAGCGTGAAGGGTACGACCTGGCGGAGCTCTTCGGTGAGGACCTCTTCGTCGGCTCCCACACGGCGGTCGCCGACGCCGTCGTCGAAGGCCGGGCAGAGGTCGGCGCGACCTTCGCCTACTTCGATGGCGACCGCGTGCGGCGCGCGGGATGGAGCTCGGCGTCGGTCCGCGTGTTGAGTCACGCTGGGCCCATTCCCAACGACATCGTGGCCGCGCGCCAAGGGCTCTCATCCATCCTCGTGCGACTTGTGCAGAGCGCGCTGGTCGACGTGCATAATCAACAGTTGAGGGACGCGGCCCGCGCGCTGCTCAACTGCGATGGTTTCGAGGTGCCCAACGATGCGCATCTCGCACCGCTGCGTGCCCTCCTCAGCGGGCTCCGCGACGCGGGGGCTCAGTCGCACTCGATGTACCCGCCACCGCCACCACCTCCAGGAGAGACCTGAGCATGACCTGCGTCATCGGATTGGTTGCGACCGATCGCGTCTACATCGGGGTCGACTCGGCGGCCGTCGCCGGGTGGACCCGTCGCGTCACGGAGGTGAAGAAGGTGTTTCGACGAGGGCCCTTCCTCATCGGCTACACCACGAGCTTCCGCATGGGACAGCTGCTCGAGCATCACCTCGAGGTTCCCAAGCAGCCGCCGGGCATGGCCGACATGACCTTCATGGTCACGACCTTCGTCGAGTCGGCCCGCAAACTCTTCAAGGAGAAGGGCTTCGCCAAGGTGGAGAGCAACAGCGAGTCGGGGGGCCAGTTCCTGGTCGGCTATCGCGGGTGTCTCTACGCCATCGAGAGCGACTTCCAGGTGCAGCAGCAGGCCGACGGCTTCGATGCCATCGGCAGCGGCTCGGACTACGCCCTCGGGGCGATGGCCGTCCTCGGCGACGTCGCGCCCACGGCGCGGATCAAGCGCTCGCTGGCGGCTGCGGCGCGCTTCAACATGGGCGTCTGCGCCCCTTTCTACGTTCGGTCTCTCGCCGCGCCCAAATCGCGTGGACGTTGATCCGCGTCGCGCCGGACGCGACAATGGAACCCGGTCGCAAACCCCATGGTCAGCCAAAGCATCCCCGAGCCCGTCGACGCCGATAGCGAAGACGTGCGTTGGGCCCTGACCACGGCCCAACGGCTCTCATCGTCCGGCGAGCGCGAGGCCGCCGTGCGCTGGCTCCGACGCGCGGTGTCGGCGGCGCTCGAGCAAGACCAGATCGAGCGAGCGACCGAGCTCGACCGCGTTGCCCAGCTCATCGAGAACGAGGTGCTGTCCGAGGACGTCGTGCCGAGCACCGAGCGCGGAGACGCGCTTCAAACGGCGGTACCGCCGCCCCGCGCACTGGCTCCGACCCTACAGGACATCGTCACGAACCCGACCACGGTCGCCTCGCCTCGACCGGCCTCGACGAGTGGCTTCGACGTCGACGACGAGGCCACCGTGGTGTCGACGCCCCACGACATGGTCATGGAAGCGACGATGCGCTTGAGGGCGGTGTCGGATGGCACCAACGAGCCCCTCGCGCCGTCGTCCTCCGACCACGAACCCACGGTGGTGAGTCGCCCCGCGGTACGCGACACCCTCGAGGAGCTGCGCATCCCAGAGGGGCTGCGCGATGAGCCGGCGGCCGTCTCCTCCAACACCATGACCTCCTTCTCGCGCTTTCGGGTCGCCTTGCTCGCCTCGTCGGACGACGAGCACCCGCGCGTGATCCACCTGAGGCCAGGAGAGTCCGCGCCCCCCGGCGCCGGCGTGGGCTACCTCATCGCCGACACCGACGAAGACCGAGAGGCCATCGCCGCCCTCCTCGGCCTCAACGAGCCCTGAGGCGTTCTCGGTCTCGGTCTCGGTCTCGCTCTCGGTCTCGCTCTCGGTCTCGCTCTCGCTCTCGCTCTCGAACCTCGAACCTCGAACCTCGAACCTCGAACCTCGAACCTCGAACCTCGAACCTCGAACCTCGAACCTCGAACCTCGAACCTCGAACCTCGAACCTCGAACCTCGATGGCCTCCCTAGGTTGAGCTCATCTCGCGCGCGAGGCTCTCGAAGGGGGCGTCGAGGGGGAACTTTCCTTCGGCGCGGTGAGCCTGGCCGCCTCCGCGTCCTCCGGCGCGTTCGCGTAGCGCCTTGATGTAGCCACCGCAGTCGAAGGTGGCGCCTTCACCACGGGCAGCGAGCACGGTGAGGGAATCGTCGCTGCGCGTGCCGGCGATGACGACGGCTCCAGCGAGCTGCGCGACGTGTTTGCCGAGCTCGCGCACGAGCACGACGGGGGCGTCGCCGAGATCGAGGATGTGGGTCTCGCCTTCGCCGAGCAAGCGCTGGCTCAGATCGGTACAGAGGTCGTTCGTGTGGCGCAGCGCCTCTTTGAGGTCGGACTGCAGCCGGTAGAGCTTTTGCGGCACGTCGAGCGGAGCCGCTGAGAGCTCGCGGCCGAGGTTGCGCAGCGTCGCCGCCTGGGTGCCGAGGGTTTCGCGTGCTTTGCTGCCGGCGGCGAAGTGGATGCGAAGGCGTCGTTTGCGTCGCTCGGTACCGAGGAGCGACACCAGGCCCACCTGCGCGCTGTGCAGGCAATGGGTGCCGCCGCACGGTGTGGCATCGAAGGCGCCGATCTCGACGACCCGCACCGCGCCTTCCACCTTGGGGGCCTTGCGAAGGTCGATGGTGGCCAGGGCCTCGGGGGAGGGGAAGTGCGCGCGAATGGCGACGTCGCGGTCGATGACCTCGTTGGCGCGGGCCTCGACGGCGGCGAGGACCTCGTCCGACAGCGTCTCGCGATCGATGTCGATGGTGCAGCCCGACTCGCCGAGGCGCGACGACACGGTGACGGCGCCCGCCTCGTCCACGAGGGCCCGTGACAAGATGTGCTGGCCCGTGTGCTCCGCCATGTGCAGGCGTCGGCGGCGCTCGTCGATGCGACCCCCGAGCTCGGCGCCGGCGACGAGCCCCTCGGGGATCTGGTCCACGAAATGGAGGACACGGTCGCCGTCGAGCTGCACGTCGTGCACCGCGATGGTGACGTCGCCCCACAACAGCTGCCCGTGGTCGCCCATCTGGCCCCCGGACTCGGGGTAGAAGGCGGACCGATCGAGAACGAGGGCTGGGCCCCGCTCAGCGTCGTGGTGCTGGCCGACGAGCCGGCCCTCGAACGCGAGGCAGAGGGAGTCCGCGTAGTGGAGGCGCTCCGTCATGCGCCGCTTATGGCACCTCGCCGCGCCTCGCGAAAGCCCGAAGGGTTCCCCTGGTCGACGGGCGGGGATAGTCTGAGCCCGGTTTGTCGATGGGGATGCGCAACCGCACCCCCCGGTCCCGCCCGGGGTGGATCGGCGCCTACCGCCTGGGCGAATGTTTGGGCGAGGGGGGCATGGGGGTGGTCTATCGCGCGCAGCGCAGGGGCCGGTCCGAGCCGGTGGCGCTCAAGCTGGTGCGCGATGTGGACGAAGGGCTGCTCGCGACCTTTCGACGCGAGATCTACGCGCTCGAGACCATGAATCACCCTGGGGTGGTGCAGATCGTCGACCACGGCGTCGACGGCGGCCGACCCTGGTACGCGATGGAGCTTCTCGTCGGCGAGCCCCTCGATCGTCGGATCGACAGCTGGCGCGACAACGCCGTGGCTCGCGCCCGCAGGCGTGAAGCGGAGGCGAAGACGGCTCAGTCGGACGAGGCGACATCGCATGTGAAGCCGATCTCGGAGAGCCCGACCAAGCCGATGGCGAACCCCACCGACGACACCCTTCGCCCCGGGGCCCCGTCGCCCTCGTCGCGGCCTCCCTCGTCGCTGCCGCGGTCGTGGTCGAGCGAGCTCGAACCGGCGGTTCTGAAGGAGATCCTTCACGTGGTCGCGGCACTCTGTGAGCCACTCGCCTACGTGCACGGGCGAGGCATCGTGCACCGCGACCTCAAGCCCGACAACGTCGTCATCGACAGCGCGGGTGCGCCCATCCTCGTGGACTTCGGGCTCGCGTCCATGGCCCTCGGTGAGAAGAGCCGCGACGTACTCGATGTAGGAGGACGAGCGTTGGGAACCCCTGCATACATGGCACCCGAGCAGATCCGAGGTGACCTCGTGGACGCCCGTGCTGACCTCTATGCCCTGGGGTGCATCCTCTACGAGTGCATCGTGGGCCAGACTCCTTTCTCGGGGTCGACCGTGACCGTGCTCAATCGACACCTCAACGAGGACCCGCGGTCGCCCGGTGAGCTCGTTCGTGGCGTGCCTCGTGCCCTCGACGTGTTGGTGATGAAGCTGTTGCAGAAGCGCGCCGAGCAGCGAATCGGTTACGCGGAGGACGTTGCGCGGCAGCTCGACCAGATCGCAAAGACCAGCACGCCGCGGCGAGGGCCGGCGCCGGGCGCCTACCTCTATCGACCGACCCTGGCTGGGCGCGGTGCAGCCCTGGCTCGGCTGGAGCGGGCACTCGAGCCGACCCCGTGGCAAGAGGGGGCTTTCGCCCTCATCGCCGGACGAAGTGGCATGGGCAAGACCCGGCTCGCTACCGAGCTCGCCAATCGTGCCGCCCGCACGGGCGTGCGGGTCGTGGTCGGTCGCGGCAGTGAGAGCACCGCCGCCGGTCTTCGCGGCGCCCCGCTGTCGCTGTTGACCGAGCTGCTCCTCGCGATCGCCGACCGTTGCGAGGCCAACCCGACGCTCGCCGAGGAGCTGCTCGGCACAGACGGGAAGCTTCTCGCGGCTTTCGAGCCACGCTTCGGCGCGCCTCCCGACACGACGGACATCGACCGACCAGAGCTCTTCACTGCCCTCGGTCGTGTCGTCGCGCGCATGGCCAAGCAGCAGTCGCTGTTCTTGGTGCTCGATGACCTGCATGGCGCGGACGAGCTCTCGATCGCCTTTCTCGACTCGCTCACGCCCGAGTACTTCGCCCAGACGCCACTTCAGATCGTGGGGACGTTGCGTACGGAGGAGCACGCACCGTGGCTCATGCCGATGCGCCGCGCCGACCACATCACCCACCTGGAGCTCGACGAGCTCGGGGAAGGCGCCGTTGCCGACATGGTGGCGGGCATGCTCGCTCTCCCGGAGCCACCTTCGGCACTGGTTCACTTCGTGGTGCGCGCAACCGAAGGCATTCCTTTCTTCGTGGCCGAGTACCTTCGCACCGCAGTCGAGGCTCACGTGCTCTGGCGGTCGGGCGAGGGCCGCTGGCGGGTGGGGCCTGAGGGTTTCAGCGTCGATGCCCTAGAGCGCGCGCTACCCATGCCGGGAGGGCTCCTCGACCTCGTTCGTCGGCGTCTCGACCAGCTTTCGGAACCGGCCCGCGAAGTGGTTCGCTTCGCCTCGGTGGCGGGTCGCCAAGTCTCCGAGCAGACCCTGCGGGAGGTCGCCCAGGTCCTGGCCGCCCACGTTGCCCGAGAGGCGACGTGGCGGCCGGCGATCGAGGAACTCCGTGCCCGAGCGGTGCTTGAGGACGCCCCTCGGGGCGACCTGCGCTTCTGTCACGACAAGCTGCGCGAAGTCGTCTACGAGGGACTGTCCGACGAAGCCCGTCGAGAGGTTCACCTCCAGGTCGCTCGAAGCATCGAACGGGGGCTTGATGCCGAGGAGCAGCCTGCGCGTCGCTACGTAGATCTGGTGCGGCACTTCGGCGCGGCCGAGGCCCACGACGAGACCATGGTGTACCTCGAAAAGGCGGGTCGACACGCGATGCTCACGGCCGCTTTCGACGACGCGCGGCAGCACTACGCGCGTCTGCTCGAGCTGGCCGAACGGCACCTCCCTGGAGGGCCGTCGGTCGCGCAGCGGGTTCGGTGGGAGCGTCGCCTCGGAGAGGCCAGCTACAGTCTCGGAGACCTCGCGGCGGCCGAGCGTCACCTCGAAGCCTGCCTCGCGTGCGCAGGACGCGGCGGCAGGCTCGACGATCTTCTGGTGGGGGTGAGAGAGGCGGTTCGCCAGGTCTCCCGCTGGGGGGGCGTATCGCCATCGCGGCGTGCCAACCACGTCACCGAATCGATCAGCTGTGATGCGGCCAACGCTGCCGAGCGGCTCTGCCAGGTCTACTTCTTCCAGAACCAGCGTACGCGGGCGTTCCTCGCTTCCCTCCGTTGCCTGCACCACGCCGAGAGCTGGGGCCCGTCGCCCGAGCTGGCGCGGAGCTACGCGAGCATCAGCGTCGCCATGGGCTTCGTGCCAGCCCCGGTACTGGTCGAGCGCTACGGGGTGCTCGCGCAACGGGTGGCCGAGCAGGACGGCAACCTCCACGCTCGCGCCTACGTGAGCTTCCTCCGCGGCTTGAGCCGTCACGGTGACGGTCACCCCACCGCGGCACGAATCTACCTCGAACGCGCGGTGAGCGACGCCCTCGAAGCGGGTGAGCTACGCGCGGCGCAAGAAGCGATGACGGTCCTCTCCAACGTGATGCATCAGCTCGGACTCAGGCGTGAGGCGGTGGCGCTCGCCCACGAGGTGCGCGAGCTGGCCGAGCGCAGCGGGAACGACCAAGGGCGGGCTTGGTCGGCAGGAAACCTCGCCCTCGCCTCCATGGTGGAGGGGGACTTTGCCGCCGCCCTCGAACACTTCGAAGAGATGGTGAGGCTCACCAGGGCCCACGAGCGCGCGCAGCGGCTCGCCAACGGGATGAGGGCGGCGGCCCATCTACGTCTCGGCGATCGCTCCCGGGCCCTCGAGGTGGCCAAAGAAACCATCGCCCTCGGTCGTGGTCAGCCACCGACGGCATTTCACAGCATCCAGGGCTTCAAGGGAGCCCTGACGGTCCTCCTCGAACACCTCGAGGCCACCGACGACCGCGCCGAGTGGAACCGCTTCGCGCCGCTGCTCGAGGAGGGACTCGCGCAGCTCACCGCCTACACACGCGTCTTTGGCCTCGGACGTCCCACGCTCGACATGTACCGCGCGGGCTGGTTGCGTGTGCAGGGGTCGCCCCGCCGCGGTCGACGCCATGCTCGGCGCGCCGTCGCGTTTGCGCTGCGCCGCGGGTTGGTGTGGACGGCGGCCTCCGCCCAGCTCGAGCTGGCGCTGTGTCATGAACGAGGAACGTCGTCCGGCCGCAGAGAGGCGAGTCGCGCCGTCGAGCTCTGCGATCGGGCCAGCCTGCGCTACTGGGGGGCCGTGGCCCGCGAGCTCGAGCGCTCGTAGCCGAAGCGCGCGTCGCTCGGGTGGGCACCGATGGGCGTGGTGGCGCGTGCGCATGCACGCTCGACGCCGAGGCCGCAGGCGCGCACGTCGTAGTGCCGGGCTCGGTCGGCCGAACGTGCGCTCGAGGCGCCCTGGCGATGGAGGCTGGCCATGGCGAAGCAGCCTTCGCCGGCGCCTTCACGACAGGCGCGTCGACTCACCATCGCCCCACGACGAAGCTCTCCCCGCAGAAGCAGGAGTCGTCCCAAACCCGCGCAGCCTTCGGCCTCGCCTCCGTGGCAGGCGAGCTCGTAGGTCATCTCTGCCGCCGCTGCGTCACGCGGGGCCCCGAGGCCTTGCTCCATCAGTCGACCCAAGTGCACGCAGCTCGGGAGATTTCCGCCCTGGCAAGCCCGCCGGTAGAGGTGTGCGGCCATGTCGGGCCGATGCATGCGACCCGTTCCGCGCTCGTACATCACCCCCAGAATGGAGCAGGCGCGGGCATCGCCGTCCTCGCACTCGCCCGTGAGGCGTTCGGCCATTTCGGCCGCCGCCTCAGGTGCCCGGTGCGCTTTCAGCGCACACTCGATGCACCGCTGACGCTCGGCGCTGAGAGATGACGCGGGGGTGCAGCCAGCGACGAATAGCGTGAGGAGCAGGGCGCGCACCTGCATTGTGTTGCTCCGGTGCGCGAAGCATTCACCCGTTTCATCACTCCAGCTCGTCTTCTGAGAACACGCCCGGGTTGAGCACGAGGTCTCCGGTGCTGGGGTCGATCTTCCCCGTGACCATCGAGATCACCTTCGGCCGTGGCCTCGAAACCGTCGTGCCCCGGGTTGGGACCTCCGCGTTTCACCGTGAGGTAGGGACCACCTGCGACGTATCCGAGTCGGAACAGCTGCGGCTGTTTGGGGGTGAAGCCGAGGCAGCGCCAGCCGGTGTCGGCGTCGCCGCTGCCGAAGTCGGCGCCAGCGTCGGTGGAGAACGTATGACGCCGACGGCGGGGCGGTTCGGCGGGCACGGGTTGGGCACTCTTGCAGAGCCGCTGGGTGTTCTCGTAGTGGGCGTCCTCTTCTTCGGTGGCCGGCACCAAGATCTCGCGGCGGCTGTCTTGGAAGGAGGACTGCGCCGCGGCGGCGATGGCCACCACCGCCTCGCGGGCCTCTTTGGTCGCCTGCTTGCGCAGGGATTGAATCCGCTCGAAGTGCAGGACCGGCAGCGCGGGCCAAAGCGCGTTCAGACCGTCGGCCTCGAAGGTCCACGTCTGATCGGTGCCGTTCCAGCCCAGGCCCGCCGCGCTGGTGAGCCGTTGCGGACCCGACTGAAGCACCGTGTCGGGCGGGAGACCGAGCTCCGACGCCTCGGTGCGCAGCTTGGGATTGGCCTTGAGCACATCGGCGAGAAGCCGGCCCGTGTCGACCCAGGCGAGCACACGCTGGCCCGGACCCAGCGCGTCGAGGGCAGCGGCATGGGCGGGGTCCTCGGAGAGCCGCGTGCCGTTGCGGTGAAAAGCCTGCCAGAAGCGGTCGTTGAGGGCGCTCGGACCGGCGGCCACGAAGAGGTGCCCATCCTCGATCCTCGCTTTGACGAAAGGATCGCGGCTCGGGTCGTTGGGTTTGGCGTTGAAGCCGAGCTTGTCGTCGTCCCAAGCCACGTCGACGCGCTTGCGGTCGTCGAGGTACTCGCGCTGAGCGTATCGAAGCAGTCGCTTGGCATCGCTCTCGATGCCGACGTGCTGCACGTAGACGAAGCCCAGATCGGTGGGGAAGCGGGGAGGGGCGGTGGGACGGTACGTCGGTGCCAGCATCAGGGCCACGATGCCTTGCTCGCCGGTGGCGTCGATGACCTCCCGAAGCTTGAGGCCGACCTCTCGCTCTGCGTCGCGCTTGAGCCGCTTGAGTCGCTTGCCGGCGTCGGCGTCGCGATCCCGGTAGCCGTCGAGGATCTTGTCCTCGAACTCCTCGCCCGACATGGGGACCTCGGTGCGGAACGCGAGGTAGGCGAGGGCTTCGGCCGGGAGCCTCTCGGTGAGGGTGAGCGAGCCCGGTGCGCCGGCGAGCTTGGGGTCGAGCGCCCAGGGGCCCGTGGTCGGCGCTTGGATGTGCAGGCGCAAGCCGGCGTCACCCAGGGTGACGGTGGCGGTCACGGGGGCCGTGTCGCGAAAGAGCTTTTCTTGCAGCTCTCGCTCGCCGAGGCGGCGCAGGGCACGCGGGTCGAAGAAGCCGTAGGCCACGTAGTGACGGGGGAGCTTCTTTCGCGTGGCGACGAAGGCTTCGTTCTCTTCCAGGCTGGGCTGCTCACCGGCCAAGACCTCGGCCACCTCGTCGACGAGGTCGCGGTCCCCGAACAGCAGCAGGCGCGCCGAGGGGAACCAACCCATCGCTTCGATGGGGCCCCCGCTGAGGTCGTATCGCTCGCCGCCTTCGAGCTCCGTGGGGGCGCTGAGCCGCTTGCTGTCGAGAAGGGGAGCCACGGCACCGACCTCATCGAGGCGGAGCACGAGGAGGGGCTCGACGTCGTCGGAGCCGGCTCGCGGGGCGAGGAGTCGGGCGCCGAGGGCTGCGCTCGTCACGTGCTCGGCGAGCGCGGCGACCGTCGACGGCGGCAAGCCGAGGGACGATGCGACGGGCAGTGCGACCTCCTCGAGCGCGGGCTGGATGTCGCCTTTGCTCGGATCGAAGGCCTTCATCGTGTCGAGGCCCATGAGCAGGCGGTCCACCTTCGGGATCTCGGCATAGACGTCGAGGTCCTGCGGAACCGTTCGCGCCAGCTCTGGCTGGAGGCGCCGTCGCACGGCGAGGAAGAGCACCCCGGCCGCGATGGCCCCCACCAGCAAAGCCCCGATCACGAGGCCCATGACCCAACGACGCGGCCGCACTTCCATCGACGGTGGCGGCAGCGAAGGGGGGGCGTCGGACCGAGGTGCCTCGGACATGGCGGCAGCATAGCGCGCCGTCGTCGCGGGCCATGACGGAACGCAGACATTCGACCGACTTTCGTGATGAAGGCGTGAAGCGCAGGAGGCCTTCGAGCGCGTCTGATGGAGGAGCGGATCGCGAAGGGTCCGCCAGACCGGAGGCATGATGACGATTCGACGCTTGTTCCAATCCCCTCGGGCCCGCCGCGGCATCGCCGCCGGAGCCATCGTTCTCTCGCTCGGCGGCCTCGTGCTGTACCGGGCCCCGGCCAGCGCCAGCCCGACCATCCCCATGGCTCCGGTCGAGCTGGCCAACGGCGTTCAGTTCGCTGGCGAGGGCCTTCACGGCACCTTCGCCCTCAGCCACGGTCAGGTGCTCGCCAACGGACCTCAGCGGGTCTTCGCCGAGCTCCGGGTCACTGCGGACGACACCGGGGTCACCGCGCGTGCTCCCCTGGCCATGGTCATCGCCCTCGATACCTCGGGCTCCATGTCGGGCGACAAGCTCGTCGAAGCCCGCCGCTCGGTCGCTCGCCTCCTCGACCGGATGCACGACGACGACCAGGTGGCGCTCGTTCAGTACGATACACGCGCGCAGCTGCTTCAGCCCATGGCCCGCGTCGGGGACGTGCGCCGCCGCCTGTCGCGCATCGTCGCCGGTCTCGAGGCCGACGGTGGGACCAACATTCCCGACGCCCTCGCGGTGGCCATGCGGGAAATGGAGTCGGCCGACGCGGGGCGCGTGCGCCGGGTCGTGCTGGTGAGCGATGGCCTCGACAGCCATCGCGAGCAATCCGAAGGCCTCGCCCGACGGGGCACCGACGCGGGGGTCACCGTGTCGTCGCTGGGCATTGGGCTCGACTTCGACGAGGGGTACATGGTTGGCCTGTCCCGCGCAGGACACGGCAACTTCGGTTTCGTCGAGAAGCCGGGGGCGCTCGCCGAGTTCCTCGGCCGCGAGTTGGAAGAGACCGCCGAGACGCGGGTCCAGCGTGCCAGTCTCAACATCTCCCTTCCGCGGGGCCTGAGCTTCGTGCGGGCCATCGGGGCCACGGCCCGGGTCCGTGGCGACGAGCTCGTGCTCGGTACGGGCGCCATCCCCGCCGGCACCACCCGACGGGTGGTGGTCGAGCTTCGCGCCGACGCGGCCGCCCACACCGACCTCGTGCTGTCGCGCGCCTACTTCTCCTGGTCTCTGGCTGGGGCGGGCAAGCCGGGGCTCTACCTCGACGATCTGCGGCTTCAGGCCGTGGACGACCGCAACGCCGTGCACGCCTCGCGCGATCCCCAGGTCTACGCCAGCTGCATCAGCGCCTTGGCGTCGTTGCAGCAGATCGAGGCGAACGCGGCCTTCCGCCGCGGCGACCAGACCACCGCGCTGCAAATCCTCGAGGACAACCGAGAGATGCTCGACGAGGCTGCGGCCGACGTCGACGGTGAGGCCAAGGCTGGCCTCGGAGCCCAGCGCCGTCGCTACGAGGCCACGGCCGACGCTTTCCGGGGGGCCCCCAGTCCCGCGGCCGAGAGCACGCAAAAGAAGATGGCCGAAGACGACGCCCGCAACCTCGCCCGCCCGTCCTTCTGAGGAGTCCCACCATGATCAAGCGCATCCCCCTCTTCGTCGCCGTCACCTTCCTCTTCGGTCTCGAGCCGCTGTCCCGCACCTGGGGCACGTTGCCCAGCGCCGCCCTCCTGGTTGTGGCCGGGGTCGTCTTCGCCGTCGCGGCGAGCGGCGCCCATGCCCTCGCCGTCGCGGCTGGCGCGGCCGGAGCCCTCGCCTTCGGCTTGCTCAGCCCCT
This sequence comes from Polyangia bacterium, assembly GCA_030426145.1. Lineage (GTDB taxonomy): Bacteria > Myxococcota_A > Polyangia > Polyangiales > Polyangiaceae > JAPYTK01. The sequence goes on along the minus strand of JAUHZF010000073.1, from coordinate 8,573 downwards.
TGTCAGCCGGCGCCGCCGGTGCGGCGGTCGTCGCGCTCGGATTTGGTGAACGCAGCCTGCGGGTGCGCGACAGCTCGGCCCGCGCGCTTCACCTCGGCCTCGCCGTTCTCGGGGGAGCGCTCGCGGGGGCCGTGTCCGCTCACCACGCCGACGCGACCCTCACCGTGCGGGCCGTGGTCATCGTCGTCGCCGCGGTGCTCGTGGCGCTGCCGCTGCTCGTCGAGGCCGACGACCCGGTGGCGCACGGTCTCGAGTTGCTCGCGGTGGAGCTTCCCGGGGAGGTGGGCCAGCGCCTTCACGAAGGAGCCCAGCTTCGTCGCACCGTGGAGGGGCCGGCCGTCGAGGAGGGGCTGCTCGACGCCGACTCGCGTCGTCACGCGGCCCAGACCTGGCGTGGCCTGCTCGAGCTCGCCACCGCGCGCGCTCGGCTCGAGCGCAAGCCGACCACGGCCGAGCAGCGCGCCCACGGGGACGCCCTCCGGCGCCGGCTCGACGATCGCATCGGCGCCCACGTGACGGCGCTCACCCGCATCTACACCGCCGCCGACGAGGCCCGCGCGGCCGAGGTCAGTCTCGAGGACACCGCGCTCCGCCGGGTCGAGTCGACGGGCGAGTCGCTGGAGGAGGTCAGTCGGGCGATCGTCGAAGTGTGAGCTGATGTGGGGCCACGCGGGGGAACGCGGGTTACACTGCCCCGCGGAAAGCGTGGACATGTCGGAGGAGTCGCCAGAACTGGCGCCGTCCCGCCCCCGGGCCGGTCGAGACACCGGCGCCGCCCCCGAGGTGGCGCCGGTGACGCGGCGTGCAGGGGAAGCCCCCATTCCCCACGAAGAGACGGACAGGGCCGAGGTGTCTGGGCTCCGAGCCCGGCCGGTGTCCGACCACCCCGAGGCCCTCGCCGACACCCACGACGCGCTAGGCGCCACGCTCGCCGCCGACAGCATCGTGGGTCCCGAGATCCACGTCACCGACGACGACGAAGGGCTCACTCGGGCGCATCCCGGTCGCTACGAGGTGGTCGGCGAGCTGGGAGAGGGGGGGATCGGCAAGGTCTACCTCGCACGCGACCTCCACCTGGGCCGTCAGGTCGCGCTCAAAGAGCTGCTCGACGAGGTGCGGGTGTCGATGCGGCCGCCCGATCTGGCCAACCACCAGCGCACGCCGATCGAGCTGCGCTTCGTCAACGAGGCGCGCATCACGGGCCAGCTCGAGCACCCGGGCATCGTCCCCGTCTACGAGCTCGGACGGCGGGAAGACGACACCGTCTACTACACGATGCGCCTCGTGAAGGGCCGCACCCTCGAGGAGGCGCTCAACACCGCCGACCTCGCGGGGCGGCTCGCCCTCCTGCCGCACGTGGCCGACCTGTGCAACACGATGGCCTACGCCCACAGCCGCGGCGTCATCCATCGCGACCTCAAGCCCGAGAACGTGATGCTCGGCGACTTCGGTGAAACCGTCGTGCTCGACTGGGGGCTCGCCAAGGTGAAAGGCGAGGCCGACGTGCAAGGCGACGCCCTCGAGGACGAGCTCCAGCGCCTCATGACGGCCTCCGTCATCAAGACCGTCGCCGGCATGCCGATCGGAACGCCAGCCTACATGTCGCCCGAGCAGGCGAAGGGCCACACCGAGGAGATCGACGAGCGCAGCGACGTGTATGCGCTCGGGGTCATCCTCTACCAGCTCATCACCGGCGTGATCCCCTTCGACGGCGAGAACGCCAAGGAGGTCATCGACAAGGTCTGCGACGAAGAGCCCCTCGACGTGATGGAGCTCGCTCCCAACTGCCCGCCGGAGCTCGCCGCCATCACCTTGCGCGCCATGCGGAAGGACCCGAGAGACCGCTATCCGGACGCGCAGGCGCTGGCGGCCGACCTCACCGCACACCTCGCCGGAGGCGTGGTGCGTGCGCATCGCTACTCGCCCGCCGCCCGTCTGTGGCGGCTCTGGCGCCGGCGGCGGCGGAGCATCGTGGCGGGACTCCTCGTGATCGTGGTGGCGTTCTTCGCGTGGTGGTACCGCGGCGTCGACGACGCCCGTCGACAGCGGGCGCAGGCCCGCGTCGTGCGCGAAGCCGCGGTGGCCGACGTCGACGGCATCATCGCCGACGTCGCGGCGGGCAACCTGCAGGAGCGCTGGCTGGAGGTGCTCACCTTCAAGATCCTCAGTCTGCGCGATCAGGCATCGGCCGAGGCCATCGAGGATCACCTCATCGGGGCCGTGGGCCACCCTTCTCCCGACGTTCGACGGCTATCGGCTCGCACGCTCGCTGCGGTGAAGTCGACCAAGGCCGTCGAGGCCCTCGTGGCTCGCCTCGGACCCGACGTCGAGCCGTCGACCGAGGTGTTGGTCGAAGTCATCAACGCGCTCGGCGTCATCGGTGATCCCCGTGCCGAGGCGCCGGTCCGCGAGGCGCGCTTGAGGGCGGGTCAGTACGGCTACATCTGGACCCAGACCGAGCTCTCGTACCGCATGATCCCGCTGCCCCCGCTGCCCGCGAACCGCCAGCTCACGGCGGCGGAGTGGCGCACGCGCGGCACCGCGCTCTGGTGGAAGGGGCAATCCGAGGGGGCGCTGGCGGCCCTGGACAAGTCGATCCGGCTCGACCCCAACGACCCCGATGCGTACATCAACCGCGCCGTCGTCCGGCGCCGTGCCGGCGATCTCGAGGGGGCCCTAGCCGACTACGACCGCCTGCTCGCCCTCGCACCCGACAATGTGCTCGCGCTCAACAACCGAGCCATCCTCAAGCGAGCGATGGAGGACTATGCCGGTGCCCTCACCGACATCGATCGCGTCGTGGCCGAGGGCTCACTCGGCGCTCGCGCGTTGCGCACCCGCGCCCTCGTGAAGCGCTTCTTGGGCGACTACGACGGCGCGCAACAGGACTTGCTGCGAGCCCTCGAGCTCTCTCCCAACGACGCTCGTACCTACGCCAACATCGCCTTCGTGCACCTCTGGAACGGCAACTGGGCCGAAGCTCAGGTCTCTCTCGACAACGCCATCCGCATCAACGACGGCTACACCTACGCCTACACACTGCGGGCCCGCGTGCACTGGGTGCAGAAGCAGGTCGACGAGGCGCAGGCCGACATCGACCGCGTTCTCTCCCTCGACCCCGAAGACAACCTCGCGCGCCGACTGCGAGCCCACATGCTCATGGTCGACGGCAATCACGAAGGGGCCAAGCGCGACCTGGACTACTGCCTCGAGAACCAGTGCATCAACGACGAGTCGCGCCGCCCGCTTCGCCACGCCCAGCGTGGTGTCGTCTACTACGCCGAGCTCGATCGCCACGACGAGGCGGTGGGCGAGCTCGAGAAGGCGCTGGCAGGCGGGCCCCGAGAGGTCGATGCCTTTCAGTACCGGCTCGCCGCGCTCGCCGTGAGCCTGCGCAAGGGGGACCACGTGGCCGAGAAGCGTTGGCTCGAGGCGCTCACCCGAATGCGGCGCGGAGATCGGCTCCTCTGGTACCACCGCCTCGTCGACCTGCTGAAGGGCGACGTGCAGCCCGAGACACTCGAAGCGATGATCCGCTCCCCCGAGCAGCGCTGCGCGCTCTTCCTGGTCGCCGGCTTGCGGGCCGAGCAGGCCGGCAACGCCGAGGCGGCGACGGCCTACTTCGGGCGGACCCAGCAGCTCGGGGTGCCCGATGAGCTTCCGTGCATCCTCGCCAAGCAGGCCGAGCGCGCCCTCACCGCGGCCCCCTGAGCATGGATCGCCGGGGCACCACCCGGATCATCCATGCGATGGTCCCACATCGGCCGACTGCGCCGTAAGTCATTGATCCCGCTGACCAGATTGTGTCGGCAAGATGTCGTACTCGGGGTTACACTGTGGCATACTGGTTGCAATCTACGCGATCGTTCAATCTCGCAATGCTGAAAGGCGTAACATCGCAGATCTGAAAGGTGCCCCCCACCATCGCTGTTCCAAGTGGCTGAAATTCATTCAGCTGGCTCCGGCACACTTTCTGCGGATAGGAAATCCCCATGCCCACGAAGACTCCGTCCGAAACCGACGTCCTCATCGAAGACAGCCAGCGCTACCTGTACCGCGGTGGTCACTGGACCACCGAGCACGGGATGCGCGTCTCCCATGCGGAGAGTCAGCGTATGACCATGCGCTTCTACGAGCTCCACGGCCGCTCGCCGCGGCTCGAGCCGGCACCCGTCAAGCGCACCAGCCGAGCCCGCAAGGCTCAGGTCGACGCGAAGACCCAGGCGCTCCGCGCCGCCATCGCTCGCGCGACGGCCAAGAAGAAGCGCTGAGCTCCCCGCGCCACGGGCAAGGCGCAGGAAGCGCACCGCCTCTTCATTCGACGTAGACGACCCCGCTGATCACAGCGGGGTTTTTGTCGTCGTACCACCCGAACGCACCCGTCGCGGCCATCGTGAACGGGCCGTTGGTCGAGGGGCAGTTCACGTACGGGCTCTGCTGGCTGCAGCTGGCGAAGATGTCGTTCACGTTGGTCTTGTACGGGCTGTTGCCGTCCGGAGACTTGATCATGGTCACCGGGTCGTAGGTGCCGCCGACGTAGCGGTGAGGGCAGCTTCCAGGGCACGCTCCGTTCTGGGGCGTGATGGTGATGGTGATGTCGGTGCCTTGACTCACCCGCACGCAGAAGGGGCCGTTGGGCAGGTCGACGGTGACGTTGGCCATGCCCGTCATGTCGGTCGACGTGCTGCTCAAACACCCGTTGATGGGCTCCTCCGGGGCGCCGCCCATGCCGCCCTGACCCGTGGTCACGGTGGTGGTGGTCGAGCTGGCGGCGCCCCCGGCCCCAGCGTCCATGCCGCCCTGGCCCGCGGTGGTGGTCGACGGCCCAGCGCCGATGGTGGCCACCGTGAGTTGCTCACCGGAGGGTTCCCCTCGGCAACCGGCGAAGGCCGCGGTGTAGAAGCCCGCGGCGCCCAAAGCAAAGACCCAAGCGCGCATTGCGGTGAGCATAGCGCAACCTGCGCCCGAGAATCAGCGCTCGAGTCGGCGCAACGACGACCATGGGAAGGGATCCCACATCGGCGTGTCGACCGGGTCTTCAGGGTCGAGCCGATACCAGGGACTTCGCGACGAAGCGCGCAGCACCTGGAAGTCTTGCGCCGGCATGAATCCCTGGCCCAGGAGGGCGAAGGTATGGCCCTCGGCGTCCCGGGCGAGATCGAGCACGAGCACTGTGTGACCGGGGCCGCCGGGGAGGATGAAGAAGTCACCCGCCTCGAGCGCCTCGGGCTCGATCGGCGTCGCCTCGCGGGCGAGGGAGATGGTGCCGGCATAACTGAAGAGGTCGCGTAGGTACCCGTCGAAACTCTTGCGCGAGTCATCGGCGGGACGCCGGACGATCTTCACCTCGCGGGCACCCACGACGCGGGGATGGAAGCCTGCCTTCCAGCGAGACCAGCTGCTGGCCCAGCCGTTCGTGTAGTCGAAGGAGATGGCGTCGTGGCGGCCGCGCACCCGCAGGTACTCGGCGCGAAGTCGCAGGACGGTATCGGCACACTGCTGGAGGTCCTGGCCGATGAGGTCGATGTCCACCACTGCGGCCAGACGCCGGTCGTTGGCATCGAGGATGGTGCGGCCATCGTAGGCCTCTACCGAGGTCCCCGCGGCTCGGAGCGGCAGGTGACGTAGCCAGTGGGCGTAGCTACCGGCCGGTGCAGGCGCTCGAATCGCCCCTGCAGGCGGAGCGAAGCGGGCCGCGAGAGGCTCGTAGTCGGCTCGCTCACGCGGCCAGGGATACGTTTGGTCGGGGTCGGCGGGGCGGTTGTCCGTGCGCGGGGCCGGGGCGGCCTCTGTGGCGGGGGGCGACGTCTCTGCCCTCGATGCGTCCGACGGAGCGACGGCGCGCGGCATGGGCTGGGGACGGGAAGAAAAGGCCGCGGTAGGAGCTGCGGCGACGGGGGCCTGCGCCTCACACCCCCCAGTGCTCAGGAGCAGGCAAGTTCCCACCACCGCAGTTCCCACCGCGACAGCGACGGTCTGGAGGGACCGCGCGTAGGCTGTTGGCGTCCGCACTGAATGAAGTTGACGCCACGACGCCGCATTCTCTTCCGTGGTGAACCGCCGCATTCCTGCTCGAAGCCCGATCCGGAGGGGAAGAATCGGGGTCCCTCCCCGTACACCGTTTCCGACCACGACGCGGCATGTGCGCCCGTCCTCCATGACAGGGAACCAAACCATGACTTACCGAACCATCAAGAACGCCCTCTTCTGTGCCACCGTCGCGCTTCTCGGCGCCACCGGCTGCTCCACCGAGCTCGACGATGGGGACTACCAGGTCTTCCGCGTCGCCTTCGAGTCGGAGAAGGCCGATGCTGGCTGCTACGTCGACGGCGAGATCCCGGAGTCGATCCGTGAGGATACGACGACGCTCAAGAGCGGCGGCACCTTCATCATGTACGTCACCGAGCAGGGCGACGTGTTCCTCGACACGGGTTCGATGGTCCTCCTCGGCGAGAAGGAAGGCGACACGGGCTACCAGTTCGAAGGCGAGGTCGTCGATGTGGAGGTTCCGCCCGGCCGCACCATCCTCGACGCCGACCACGACGGCATCGAGGACGCAGACGACCTGGCCATCGACGCCGACATGGACGGCCTCGACGACTACAACACCGACCTCGAAGGCTTCCCCCTCGACGACTTCGTCGATGTGGACGGCGACGGCCTCGACGACCGCAACCAGGACGACATCGTCGACGCCAACATGGACGGCGAAGACGACCGTTACGTCGACCTTCCCGCGCCCTACAAGCTGCGCACCGTGCGCGACTACCGCGTCGAGATCACCATGAACGGTGACGTGGTCCTCGGGGAGACCCGCTCCACCATCCGCAACACCTGCGAGGGAGCAGAGTGCCCCGAGGCTTTCCAGGCCAGCACCTGCACCGTGCAGAACGAGTTCCAGGGTGTGCTCATCGAAGACGCTCAGGTCGACGTCGCTCTCGGCGCTCCGACCGGCGAGCCCAGCGCTCCCTGAGCGCCGGTCCCTCCGAAAGCAGATTCACGAGGTCACGGTCGTCCGTGGCCTCGTGTCGTTTTGTCAGGGAGACCAAGGCACACAATCGCTAACAACGCGTTCACGGCGCCCTGAAGTGGGGTGTTCAAGTTGACGTTCTCAACTCGAGAAAGGGATCGCGCCGTGAACGACAAGACCAAAGCAAGCCGTCGTAACGTACTCAAGGTCGCAGGCTTGGCCGCGACGCTGGCTGCCTGTGGAGATGCCCTGGAGACCACCGGAGGCACCGGCGGTGCGGGTGGCTCGGGAGGCGCCGGAGGCTCGACGAGCACGACGGGTAGCGGAGCGGGCGGCGACGCAGATTTCGACTGGGCCACCGGCGGAACGGCGGTCATGGACGGCCAGGACTATGGCGACCCCTTCGCCGAGGGCATCGGGTCTGTATGCACGGTGTACCTGTCGTCGACGGAGGGGCCTTGCCACGCGCCCAGTGTCGAGACCGTCGACATCAGCGAGGGCAACGCCGGCCTGCCCATGCGGCTCGAGCTCCTCATCGTCGACACGAGCTGCAATCCCATCCCCAACGCGACGGTCGAGATCTGGCACTGCGACACCCACGGTGTCTACACGGGCGACATCGACGGCAACAACGACGACTTCTGCAACGGTGGCGACACCGAGGCCGCCGCTTCGTCGGCCTACCGAGGCATCCAGACGGCCGGCAGCGACGGCCGGGTCACCTTCGATTCGCTCTTCCCCGGTTGGTACGGTGGCCGCGCGACCCACATCCACTTCACCGTGACCGCGAATGGTCAGACGACCTTCACGTCGCAGCTCTTCTTCGACGAAGACCTCAAGACCGACGTCTACGGCTCGCAGCCCAACTACGATCCCCCGTCGGGGCAGGGCTATCAGCTCAACGCGTCCGACCAGGTCATCGGGGAGTCGAACCTGAGCCTGGACGAGGTCGTGGTCACCACGCAGAAGCAGGCCGACGGTGCGATGCTCGCGTGGAAGGCCATCGCGGTGGCATGACGCGCCCGGAGCCCATCACGCAGGGACGCGAGTAGCCCCCGAGCGGCGGCGAAATGCAAAGCGCGGAGCACCCGAACCGGGGCTCCGCGCTTGCTTTGCGTTCTAGTAGCGAAGGCTACTTCTTGGCCTTCTCCTCCTGGTACTCCTTCACCAGGTTCTCGGCGATCTGCGACGGGACCTGGGCGTACTTGGAGAACTCCATCGAGAAGTCCGCCTTGCCCTGGGTGGCCGAGCGCAGCACGGTCGAGAAGCCGAACATCTCGGAGAGCGGGACCTCGGCCTCGATGCGCGCGAAGCCGTCGGACTCGGAAGTGCCGGTGATCTGACCACGACGCTGCATGAGGGTGGCGGTGACGCCACCCTGGGTCTCGGCGGGGCCGTCGACCTCCACCTTCATGATGGGCTCGAGGATGATGGGCTTGGCGGCGCGCATGGCTTCCTTCATGGCGGCGTGGGCCGCGATCTGGAAGGCCATGTCGCTCGAGTCGACCTGGTGGTACTGGCCGTCGTTGAGCTCGACCTCGAGGCCGGTCACGGGGGCCTCGATGAGGACGCCCTTCTCCATGCCCTGCTGGAAGCCGTTGTC
>JAUHZF010000477.1 GCA_030426145.1 Polyangia bacterium | reverse complement strand
GCGAAACCCGCGCCAACAGCATTGACTCACCCGTCGCACATTATTTCCACTACTTCAGGCTGAACTGGACCTGGTGGCGGGTGGCGGCCGCCACCCGAGCACCGGCGGGCCGCCACCCTCGGTCAGATCTCCCCGGATCTCCCCGGAGCAGCCCTCGTTGGAGTCCTCCGCTCAGTCTATTCCGCTACGGCCGGCGACGAAGTTCGAGGCCAGACGAGCAAGCGTTGCGATGTTGCCCTCGGTGCTCGCGGCGTGAGGATCTTGCTCTTCCCAGAAGCTGGAGCACGCGGCGCGCGTGCCTCCCGCACACTCCTCGGGAAGCGCGGGCGTCTCCACAACCCCCATTGCGAGTGGCGTGCCGTCGAGGCCGATGAGCTCGAGGTGAGCGTCGAGGTATGCTTTCCCGGCGATCGCGCGCCCTGCGGCTCCACCCCACCACATTCGGTTGGAATGGCTGACATGAGAGAAGGCGTCGACCCGGATCGCCAGCACCAGGCAGGCGTCCCCAGGCTTCTGGACTACAGGGGGGATGTTTGCACGCCTACGAAGCGCGCCTTGCACTTCGGCGGCGAGACTCTCTTTCGCCTCGGCCCACGCATCCTCATCGCCGGACGGGTCACCTTCGACCACGACCGCGAGGCAGTCGAAGTGGTCCATGCTCGCCGGAGGCCTCCGCGCAAACCGAAGGTTGCCGGGGATGGCCGGGCTCACACAAGCGGTGGCTGACACGGACACGACGACCACGCCCGAGCGCAGCCAGCCCAAGCCCTCACGGCTGCGGGGCATAACCCGTGACCTCGCAGAGATATTGGCCGACCGTACCGGGGCGACCACAGTCGATGACGACGACAGCGGCCCCGGCCGCCGCGCCCTCACGTTTGATCTCTTCGAGCAGCTCGCCGCTGGGGAACAGTTCGCCTTTCAGACCAACTGACATCCGCAACACCGGACGCGAATGGGGAGCATCTGCGGGCAGCCTCACCTCGGGGTCGCCCGGGTAGGGCGGAGCTTCGACGAGGCGTGTGGTCGACCTGATGCCGATCTGAAGGCAGCCGATGGCCCCGAGGGCGACGACGCAGGCGAGAAGAGTATGGGGAAGAAGGTATCTGATCGTTCTCATTGAAGCGTCTCCGTCATGGGACCGGGCGACTCTGGCTACTTGCAGATGATGCTGCTCCCGAAGTAGCAGCCGGCCCCCATGAAGGGGTTCTCGCCGTCGCACGTCGAGCAGTCCGACGCTTCGTCTTTGCACCTCGTGTCGTACTCGTTACCCGTGCCGGCTCCCACGTACTGGCACGCGGTGCAATCGACGACCACCGCGTCGGTCGCGCAACTCCTAAGCGCCTTGCCGTCGCAGTACGTCCCCGTCTCGTTGCAGGAGGCGGGATCACCGCTTCCACCACTGGTGGTCTCCCCTCCGCTGGTGGTTTCGCCTCCACTGGTCGAGGCGTCCTCCGGCGAGGTGCACACCCCGTCGTCGCAGATACGCTCGCCCTTGCAGTCGTTGTCCGTGGCGCACTCGTCGACGGCGCAGCCACTTCCGACAGCCGAGCCCAACAGCAGAAGAAACGAAGTCCCCAGTATCGATGAAGTCTTGGTCATACCGGGTAGAGTCAACGGTTCGGAGTTGTGATCGAACTTTTCGTTCGCCCCGACTCGAGGGTCGGGATCCGCTGCGCCGGGCAGAATGCGTCGCGCCTACCAAAGAGGGAATTGCTGAGCTCGCATTGCAGGGAATGGGTCGCGTTGCACTGGTCAATTGGCCCCGACCGGGTCAACGGACACGTGACAGCTCGACCAGCTTCCGAATCCCGACGGATTGGGCTGCGACGCGAGTGCGCACACGTCGCCGTTGCCGACTCCGTCGTGAGGTGGCAACGCGTCTTTGTTGTGACCTCGCCAGCGCTCACCTCGAGGGACCGGAAGCAGCGGTTCAGGAGTGTCGGCACACGCGTAGGTATCCTCGAGGCCACCCTCGCTCACCATGTGATCGCGCTCCCATTTCGGTTGGCGCAGGCGTTCCAACCGCGGGACGACGTCACGACGCTCCGTAGCTCCAACGGCTTTCGTGGAAAGAAACTTCGGCGTCGGGGATCACAAGTCCGCCCCCATGGCTCTACCTGACCATGAACAAGAATCACTTCGTCAGCCTGGGCCTCCTTTTCACAGCGCTTGGGTGCGCGATGCCGGAAGACGCGCCGGCGCTAGAGAACCAGCTTCCCAACCTAGAGGGAGAGCAAGCCTGGCTGGTGGCCAAGGTCGAGCGACCGACGGGGAGTGTGATCGAGTTCTACGAAATGTCGCCGGGGATGCTCGTGGTGAGCGAGGTCGGCTACGGCGAGCCGACGTTTACCCCCGAGGAGCTCGAGTCGATGTCTACGGCTGAGCTCTACGCCGAGGTGGCCCCCACCGCGACGATGCCGACGCATCTCGCCGACGCGCTCGACCGGGAGGCCGAGCTCCTCGCCACTGGAGAGCTGCCGGAGCGCACGGGCGAGCCCCCGAAGCTGGAGCCGACCGACTTCGCGGGCGTCGAATTCCCGGGGGCGTCGACACAAGGGACCACGAGCACCGGGAGTAGCAGTTGCAGCTGGAGCTGGTTTCAGTCCGCCTTCTGCAACTCGATCCCCGACTACCAGGTGTGCCTCGCCAACCGGACGAGCAGCCGCTCGTACAACCACAGCAACACCAACAAGCACCTGTCGGCGGTGTGCTCGAGCGGCGGTAGTCCCCTTTTCTCCATGCAATCGAGGCACGATCTGGCCTGGTGGTGGACGCTCCAGAGCTGGTACGTCCCGACCGGCTATTGGCGATACTGGTCACACTACGACCGCGTGTGGGACTACGACCTGAAGACCAGCGTCACGGTCATCACGAGCAACGACCGCTACCACTACGCTCACTTCGGCAGCCGGTGGTAGATCGCCGCCAGTCGGGGGGCGTGTTGTGCACGCGTGATGGCTCTCCTAGCCGTGGGGCAGGTGTTCACGAGACGTAGCTGGCGGGGGGGGCGCGCCGTCGGTTGTGCCATCGTGCTGACCGTGGCGGGCCCCGCGAGCGCGGAAGAGGAAGCCGACGCATGCCTCGTCGCCTTCGACGAGGCGCAGAGTCAGCGAGAGGCGGGGGAGCTCGTGGCCGCGAAAGCCTCCCTGAAGCGCTGCAGCGAGGCAGCGTGTCGTCAGGTCGTGCGTGAGCAGTGCTCGATCTGGCTTGTCGAGGTAGACCAGCAGCTGGCCACCATCGAGCTCACCGTCCAAGGACCAGACGGAACCCCCCTCCCGGATGCTCAACTCTCCATCGATGGGGCGCTTCGCCCCCTCGAGGAAGGTCCCGTCGAGCTCACCCCAGGACGGCACACGTTCCGTGCAAGTCACCCCGACTACGCGCCGATCGAGCAAGAGGTCGAGCTGGTTTCGGGGCCTCGGGCAGAACCGCTCGTCCTGCGCCTCACACCCAAGCCAGCACCGCCCTCGCCCGAGCCGCTACCTCGTCCCGTTCCCGCGCCGGCGCCGATTCTTCCGCCGGCGCTTCCGTCACCGGCTCCGCGCGTTTCGGGGCCTCAACCCGAAAGCTCACCAGGCGTCGACTGGTATCTAGGGGCGGGTGTCTGGGCGGGGGTGGCGGGAGCGAGTTTCGTCGTGGCGGGGATCACAGGGGGGATCAGCCTCGTGCGCGGCGACGACCTGGAGACGTCGTGCGCGGCGGGTGACGCCGTGGCCTGCTCGGCCGACGAGCTGAGGGAGGCTCAGACCATCGCCGACGTGTCCACCGCCACTTTCGTCATCGGCGGCCTCGCATCGGCGGGCGCCATCACCTTCGCGATCCTCGGCGCGACGGAAGAGGACGAACCCAGCATGACCGTGGGCTTCATGGCGCCTGGAACACTGACGCTTTTTGGCCACTGGTAGACGCTCGCGGTCGTCGGCTAGCGACACTCGGGTCTGAGCACGAGGTGGCCTCGGTCGTCCTTCACAAACGCCGTGCTGCGGTCCGCACAAACGGCGGGCGACGTTGGCGGTGAGGGCCTCGGCGGTGGCGGCGGAGGCGCAGCGACCGGGGGGGGCGGGCTGGGCTCCGCGCTCGCGGCTGCGGGAGGCGGAACCGAGCTCACCGTGACACTTGCCGTTGGGGCCCCGGAAACGCTCATGCTCGGCGTGACGGCCTCCGACGCGAAGGGAGCTGCCATCGTCTCTACCTCCAGGCTTGGTGTCCGGTCATCGGAGGTCGCCAGGGCGTAGGCCCCCCCCATTGACGCCAGAACTCCGAGCGCGACCATTCCCATCCGGCCGCGCGACCCGGGGGGAGGCGCCACGACCGAGCCGGCGTCGAGCTGGAGGGCTGCTCGTAGCTCCTCGGCCCATTCGCCGAGAGACGCATACCGATCTCCGGGCTCCATCGCGAAGGCGCGTCGGAACACACCGTCAACTGTGCGGGGCAGCGCCGGCACGACGTCCGACGGGGCCCGCCAGGTCTCCTGCGCCATGAGGCGACCGAGATCGGCGACGGTCTTGCCAGCAAAGGGCAGGTGGCCCGTGAGGCATCGGTAGGCGACGACCGCGACCGACCAGGTATCGGTCGCGCGCGATGCCGGCTCGCGATCGAACAGCTGCTCGGGGCTCATGTAGACCGGCGTTCCCACGAGGGAGCCCGACGCCGTCATGGTGGTGCCGTCGACTTCGCGGGTCATCTTGGCCACGCCGAAGTCGATGATCTTGGTGAAGAGTCGCGTACCTGCGTCGACCAGGAACAGATTGGCGGGCTTCACATCACGATGGATCACGCCTCGTTCGTGAGCAGCCGTGAGGCCGTCGACGATGTGGTCGATGAGGGTCACCACGTCATCCGGGGTCATCGGCCCTTCGCGGTCGAGCCGTGCCTCGAGGGTTTCGCCTTCGAGCAGCTCCATCACCACGAAGGGCAGCTCGTCTCGGAGTACGCCGTAGTCGTATACCTGCACCACATGGGGATGAACGACCTTCGCGAGCACCTTCGCTTCGCGACGAAATCGCTCGAGAAACACGCTTCCCCGTGACGCGAGCGCAGGGGAAACGAACTTGACGGCCACGTCGCGGTCGAGCTTGGTGTCGCGCGCCACCCAGACCGCACCCATGCCCCCTTCGCCAAGCGGCGACACGAGCCGTAGATGCGGCGTGATCCGTTGCCCGGGTTCGAGGGTGAGCTCGGGGGGGCCGCTCGGACGGCGACTCGATGGCGTCGCCTCGAGCGACATGTTCATCACCCGCATGTGACGTGCGGCGCGTCTCCGGAGCGCCTCGATGCACACGTCGTCAGCTGCGCTGAGCGCAAAGAAGAGCGGAGACGAGCTCTCCGTCGTAAGCAGAGCACCAACCGCTTCGTGGCTGAGCGCGTCCGCATGCTCCAGCCGGTCGATCAACACCACCACCGGGCGGTCGGCGGCGAGTTGATCGAGCACCTCGAGCAGCTCCCTTCCCAGCACCTCAGGGTTGCCCGGGGCCTCGGAGGAGACACGCGCTGGCGCAAGCTCGCGGAGCACAGGGAACTGCCGAGCCAGCGGAGCCAGCGCGTCCCGCGCGAGTGCGGGGTGGTCGGCGTGCAGGGCACGAAGATGTGGAACCAGCGCGTCGACGAGGCCGTCGAGGGCGTTGAGCGGAAGCGATTCGCGCTCCGAGCACCGGGTGTAGAGGACGAGGGCACCGGCGGCTGCGGCCCGCTCGCCAAACCTCCGCAGCCCCACGGTCTGGCTCCCGGTAGCGGTGATCGTGAGGAAGGCGGCCACGGCCTCGCCTTCTTCGACCGCAGCCAGGCCCCGCTCGAGCTCACCCCACTCTGCCTCCTGACCGAGAAAGGTCGCGGTCAACGGTCGATGAGCCTCAGCGCCGAAGAAGGCTGCGAGCTCGGTTACGTTGGGCCTCATCTCGGGCTGCGCTGAGAGCAACCGCATGACGAGCCGTGCGAGGCGCTCGTCGACGTCGCTTCCGAGTGGCTCGGGCAGCTCCTCGCGCTTCCGCCGGAGCACCTCGAGGACGGGACCCACGAAGGGGACCCCGCCCGTGAGTACCTCGTAGAGCATCACGCCCACCGCGTACCAGTCGGTCGGCGGCCCCAACCGCGACTCGGCCCCTTGCTCCGGCGACATGTAGGCCGGGGTACCTGCGAGCACCGTGCTCTCCTGCGCGTCGATGTCGCGCACGAGGCCGAAGTCGAGCACCACCACCCGGCCATTGGCTTCGACGAGCACATTGGAGGGCTTGAGGTCACGGTGCAGCTTGCCCGCTTCGTGGAGGGCGGCCACCCCCTCGATGAGCTGACGAAAGGTGTCGCGAAGCGTCGATGGATGCTCCGCGATGAAGACGTCGAGGGGCACCCCTTCCACCCGCTCCATGGTGAGCATCCAGTGCTCCCCTACCTGGAGCAGCCGGTCGAGGCGCACGAGGTTGGGGTGTCGCACCTCGGCAAGCGCGCGAAACTCGCGTTTGAAGCGCAGCAGGTCGTAGGGCCCACGTCGCCG
>JAUHZF010000476.1 GCA_030426145.1 Polyangia bacterium | reverse complement strand
CTCGTGGAGGACTACCTCCCACTGCCGACGGTGATGCACCGGCGAGCATGCCTCGACGAGGTCGGACGGTTCGACGAGGCCCTGCTCGTCATGGACGGATGGGACCTCTGGATACGGCTCAGTCGGCGCTACGACTTCAAGCGTGTGCCGCGCGTGACGTGCACGGTGCGGTTTCGGGAACGTCGGACACGGGCCTACCGACGGGAGCGCTTTCCCACCACACGCCTCATCCATCGCCGCTACCAGCAGGAGGTCGCTGGAGACGTGGCCCTCCTCGGGCCGCGGGCTCAGCTCTTGGCCCGCCTCCAGCACGCCCACGAGCGATGCCCGCCCGAGGTCACGTTGGTCGTGGTGAGCCACAACCAGGCTCCAGCGCTTCAGCGTGGTCTAGCCGAGCTCGCGGCGGCGAGTCAGGGCGTGAGCTGCGAAGTCCTCGTGGTGGACAACGCCTCGGAGGACGAGACGGCCCGGTTCGCGATGGGCTTGCACGGGGACGTTCGCCCTCTGGTGCTCACGCGACCGGTGACGATGGCGGCGGCGTACAACCGCGGAGCGGCTCAAGCCACGGCCAAGCGCATCGTCTTTTGGAGCCTCGACGTCGTCCCGCGCAAGGGGTGGCTTCAAGCCATGCTCGCGGCCATGCCCGGCGCGACCGCCGTCGGAGGCGTCCTGCTCGATGCGACCGGCATCGTCAATGCGGGCTTCGAGCTCACGCAGCACGGTAGCCTGCAGCCCCGCGCGGTGGGGGCGAGTCCGTGGTCCCTCGAGCCGACGCCGCACGAAGTCGATGCGCTCGGCTCGGGTCTGCTCATGGTGGAAGCCGAGGACTACGTGTCGGTGGGCGGCTTCGACGAGCGCTTCGTCGGCACCCTGTGCTTCGCGGACCTGTCCTTGCGGTTGAGCGACCGCGGACCCATCCGCCTGCAGCCGCGGGCGGGTGCCTATCAGCTCTCCACGCCGTCGGTTTCCCCTGACGACGAGAGCCGTCTCAAGCGACGCCACACCAGCAGCGACGAGGCAGGTGACGACGTTGCCTCGATGGCGCGAAGCGCAAGGGATGCGATGATGAGTGGGCAGCTTCGCGAGGCGACGAGCCTCGTGAAGAAGCTCGAAGCCGAGGCGCCACAGCACCCCGAAACGTGGCTGGTGCGCGCGGTGCTCGCGATGCAGCTAGGCGAGCATGAGACGGCGCTCGAGAGTTTTGCGGGGGCGCTCGCCCGAGGTGCCAATCCTTATCGGGCCAAGCTCGGCATGGGGATGGCGCTCACCGCTTCGCAGCGCTTCGAAGAAGCCTGGTCCATGCTCAGCGAGCTGACCGAGCGGTACGCCTCCGAGTCGCGCCTCGCGCACTCGCTGTTCAGGGTCGGGGTCGCACTGCGTCGTTGGGGACCGATGGTCGGGCCACTCAATCGTTACCTCCAACTGAACCCGGCCGACGACGCCATGCGCTTCGCCCTCGCCAGTGTGTGCCTCCGCGCTGGCGAGCATCATCTCGCCCGTTCGCACTACCAGACCCTCCGAGAGCGTACCCCCGACTATCGAGGCCTCGAGGAGCTGGCGGCGGAGCTCACGACCCATGCCTGATCGACCTCATCCACCGGGCCGCGCAGCCGTGCTCCACACGCTCGGGCCCAACCGGCGCCGCGTGTTGTCGTCGAACCACCCCGACCTCTCGAGACTGAGCTATCCCGAGCGCCACGCGCTCTACCTCCGCAGCTACCCCGACCCCTTCGACACCCTCGCGCCCGCCCTGCGTGCCGAGGGTTGGGTGGTGGTCGACATCGTGCTCGATGACCCCGTGATCGACGACGCAGTGCCCGGCGCAGCGTTCGACCATGCGGCGCTCGCTAGGATCGACGACACGCGGCAGTGGTTGCGGCGCTTTGCGCCCGACCTCGTGCTCGCCTCCGAGCCGTCGACGGGTCTTTGGTCGCCGCGTGCGGCGTCGTTCATGGGGCGCGCGGACGTCGCGTCTCGCAACGGGGTGCTGACCCTCGGCCCCGAGTCGTCGGACACCCCGGTTTCGCTCGCCCGCTACGCCGCCTTCGGGCGAGCGCGGGTGGTGTGCCTGAAGCCGGGGGCCAGCGAAGCGGCAGGCCGCGCGGCGGCGGCGACGGGCGCCGTGGTGATCGGCCCCGCGCTCCTCGGGGCGCCGTGGCCCACCTACGCCCATGAACAGGAGGCGGTCTCCCTCGTGCAGTGGGCCTGTCGCGACGACGCTCGAGCTCGAGCTTGGGTCGCCTCGACCCAAGACCGCTTGAACGACGAACGTCGTGCAGCCGTCGCTGCGCTCGTCGCGTCTCTCCAGGCGCCGAGCGCGCCGTGCCGAGGCGTCGCTTGAAGCGCGCGCCGTCGAGCGCTCAGCCGGTCTCGGGGTACTTCACGAGGTCTTCGAGCGCGGGGCGGTCGACCGACTGCAGCTTGCTCGTAATGACGTCGTGCGACTCGTCATCGGCGTCGATGTAGGAAAAGAAGATGGGAGCGCCGACCTCTGGGGGCGATAGCGATGGAATGGCGACACCATTGGAAAAGACTCTCACGCCGCCTTCGAGCCGGCGGCGTAGCGCCTTGTGGTCTTCGACCCAATCGCCACTTTGAAGGTCACGTACGGCCACACAGCGTCGGTCCATGACGTGGTATTCGCGATTCTTGGTAGTGTAGACGAAGCGGCGGCGACGCTCGCGACCACTCCTGATCTGACTGTTCTTCCGGCGGGTTTGCTGCATGGCGTTTTCCCTCCCTGCGTCCCGATGGCCATACGGAGGCTGGGGACGTGGTCGTGGACGCTGCCGAAGAATGGTCGATGGGGCCAACTTGTCACCAAGAGTGCGATGGGTTTGCGGTCGACGCCCGGTCGGTGAAACGATCCCCTTCGGGTGACGACCGTGGCGGAACGAAGAGCGGGGCCGGGCATCGCGAAGGTGCGCCAAGTGGAGGTGGTCTCCCGGCGTCATCTCGAGCTGCTCGTGATCCGCGACGGCTGGTGGTCGCGCATGCTCGAGCGGGCCGATCTCGTCAGCGAAGGGGCGGTGGTCGAAGAGGACGGAAGGCGCGTCTACTACGGCTCGACCAGCCTTCACGTTCAGGTCGAGCGCTCCACCCTCGAAGCGCTCCCAAAACCTTCGGTCGAACAGCTCGGGGTGGTGGTCCTCGCCGACCCCCATGCACGGCTGCGGTTGCTGCGACTCGCGCGTCGCGAGGCGGCCTTCCGCGCCGGGGCTACCTTGGATGTCTTGTCGGCGGAGCTGAGGGCCGAGGTGGCCGTGCGCGGGACCGAGACCTGGCTCGCGATCGCCATCGATGTGGGCGCCCCGCTCGTCGACACCGCGGCGAGCGTCGGCTGACACCGAGAGTCATCGCGCGGGTTTGCGAGCGCCCCTTGACGCGCGCCACCGCATCGAGGACCCAAGCGAGGTTCCTCCACGGAGGAATGTGTCGTCACGGTGATGGGGAACAAGCGCAGCAAGGAGACCGACGCGAACGTGATACACGTCGCTTTCGGTCCTGGGGGCGGTCGCATCGAGACGAACGATGGGGCTCAGGAGACCCTCTTCGCCGATGGCGGCCCCACGGTGCCCGAGCCCAGTGGCCGGGAGCCCGTGGCCGACGTTTACACCCAGACCGAGGTGGCGCGTCTGCTCGGCATCTCGCGGGGTCGCCTCCGCTCCCTCGACCGCGAGGGAATCGTGTCTCCGACGGGGCGGCGCAAGGGTCGGCGCGCCTACACCTTCAACGACCTCATCGCCCTGCGGGCGGCGCGCGACCTGCTCGCGGGGAAGGTCCGGCTCAAGGACGTGACGCGCGCCATCAAGCGCATCAAGGAGAGCCTGCCCAAGGTCTCGCGCCCGTTGTCGGAGTTGCGCATCGCCTCCGACGGCAAGCAGGTCGTCGTCAACACGTCCGAAGGCAAGTACGAGCCGGTGAGTGGCCAGATGGTGCTCGACTTCGAGGTGCAGCAGCTCCACGACGAGGTGGTGCGCATGCTGCGTCCCACGGCGGGCAGAGACCGCGCGCGCATCGCCTACGAGCTCTACCTTCAGGCGAGCCAACTCGACGAGAACCCGGACACGATGGACGAGGCCGAGGGGCTCTACCGGGCCGCGGTCAAGTACGACCCGTGGCTCGCCATCGTCTACACCAACCTCGGCAACATTCGCTTCCGTCGTGGCGACGAAGAGCAAGCCGAGCGCATGTACCGCTGCGCGCTCGAGCTCGAAGGTTCACAGCCCGAGGCGCAGTACAATCTCGGCTACATGATGCTCCACCGCGGCGAGCACGAAGAGGCCATCCACTTCTTCACCGGCGCGCTCGCCAGTGACCCTCGCTTCGCCGACGCCTACTTCAACCTCGCCATGGCCTACGAGCAGCGAGGGCGCCGCGATGAAGCGCGGCGCTGCTGGGAGCAGTACCTGTCGCTCGAGCCGAGCGGTACCTGGGCCGACATCGCCCGCCAGCACCTCCAAGACTGAGTTCGTGTCTCGGAGGGCCGGGAGACGCCGCGACTACTGGCCCATCTTGGCGTCGGAAGCGTCGGGCGAGACGTTCTGGTTGAGCTTCTTCCACTCGCCCTCGGAGAGCTCGATCTCCATCGTGACCTGGTTCTCTCCCTCGAACAGCCAGACGACGCTGTGCACGCCAGGGTCGACGGAGAGGTCGAGAGGGGTGGTGCCCTTGTTCTCGCCGTCGATGGTGACCTCGACGTTGGGGGAGGCCGTGATGATGAGCCCCGACTCGAGGGGCTTGTCGTCCTCGACGGGCTCGTCGGCGTCGAGTGTGGGCTCGGTGGGCTCAGCGGCGGTCTTGGGGTCGGGAACTTGCGAGTTGCCCCCGCAGCCCACGAGGGAGCCGAAGGCGAGGGTGAGAGCGGTGAGCGCGATGTAAGCCTTCATGGTGGAATCTGAGGAGAGCGCGTACACGAAGTCAAGGATTTGCCCCGGTGTGCGCTCCGTAGGGGGTAGACGCGCGACGCCGCCAAAACGGGTCGCGACATCGCCCGCGCCAAGGTGACGAGGACGTGAGGTTCTGGGTTGGCGGCGTCGCGACGGGAGGCTAAGCCCACGACCATGACCGATGAGGCCGAGGAGAAGGCGGCGTTTCACGATCCCCACGTCACCATCAACCGCGTGTACACCAAGAAGGGTGACGCGGGCGAGACGGCCCTCGTCGGCGGCCAGCGCGTCATGAAGGATGACGCTCGAATCCAGGCCTACGGCACGGTCGACGAGCTCAATAGCTGCGTCGGCGCGGCGCGACAGTCGGCGCTCGAGTCCAAACGAGGCGCAGCACCAGCGGTGGCGGAGCAGCTCGACGACCTCGCGACGGTACTGCTTCGCGTTCAGCACGAGCTCTTCAATCTCGGCAGCGTGCTCGCTACCCGTCCCGCCGACCTCCACCCCAAGCAGCCCCGGGTCCGACAGGCCGACGTGCTCGCCCTCGAGAAGGACATGGATCTCCGCAACGAGGGCCTGCCCACCCTCAAGTCCTTCGTGCTCCCCGGTGGCCATCGGCTCAACACCGACCTCCACCTCGCGCGCACGGTGTGTCGCCGCGCCGAACGTTGGGTGGTCACCCTGGGCAAGCTCGAAGAGGTCGATGCAGACGCCTTGACCTACCTCAACCGCCTCAGCGACGCGCTCTTCGTGTGGAGCCGCTGGGCCACCCACATCCTCGGTCTCGACGAGGTCCTGTGGAGCCCGAACGTCTAGCTCAGTTGACGCCGCCGCACTGAATCTTCTGCGGGGCGTTGTCGAAGTTGTTCCCGTCGTTGCACTCGGGGATGGCGTTGTCGGGGTCGACCTCGGCCCAGATTTCGATGTTCACGCCCTGGGGGAAGACCATCGACAGATCTTTGCTGAGGGACACGTTGCTCCCGGCGGCGATGGGTCCGGCGATGGTCTCGTCGGCGATCGCCTGTCCACCCTGTGACGGGTTGCCCGCGTAGTAGCGCACCACCACGTTGCTGGCGGGGGCGGAGCCGTCGTTGAAGACGGTGGTCGGCACCGTCGGACAGGTGGGGTTGGGGCTCGGGGCCCCGAGCTCGACCCTGAGGTCAGCCTCCATACCTCCCGCCGTTACCGGCACGGTGAGCTCGTTGTTCATTTCATCGCACTCGCGCTCCTGGGTGGTCGCGTCGGCAATGACGGTGATCTCGTCGGGCAGGGCCATGGGGCTGTTGTTCACCGCGTCGTAGGGCACCGAGATGAAGGCCGACTGCCCCGGCTCCAGCGAGCTCTGCAGCACGAAGGTGAGAGGCGTCATCATCATGTCGGCGTAGAGCGGCTCCTGAACCATCTGGGTCATCCAGTTGCCCTCGAAGGCGATGACCACGCCGGGGCCGACGCGTAGGTCGCCCTGGTTCTTCACCTGCACCGTGATGTCGAGCTGGCTGTTGAGCTGGCCGCAGCTCGCGTTGGGAGACGTGAGCTGAACCCCGACCACGGTGAGGTCAGGGGCGATCCCGAGCACGCGTGGGTTGCTGCGGAAGATGTTGTACTCGCGCCCGTT
>JAUHZF010000475.1 GCA_030426145.1 Polyangia bacterium | reverse complement strand
AGTCGCGCCACCCTCGGTCTGTTCTCGCCGCGCCTCGTGGCGACCGGCTCGGCGCCACCCTCGGTCGGTTCTCGCCGCGTCGGTCAGCTCTCGCCAGTTCTCGCCACGCCCCACCATGCGCCACCCTCGGTCGGTTCTCGCCAGTTCTCGGTTCTCGCCAGTTCTCGCCAAGGGCTCGGCGCCACCCTCGGTCGGTTCTCGCCACGTCGCCTCGCCACGTCGAAGCTGTGCCAGCCTTGGATGCAACCGTGTAGTCCCACCAGCTCGACCATTGCTCGTTCGACACGTTTGCCCACCGAAACAAGCACTTATGGCTGGCACAGCGCGAACTGAGCGATGTGCCGAAGCTAGTCGGTCACGTGACACACGGCTTCGTGTCATGGCACACCCTGGAAGTGGAGGGGCTCAGTGTCGGGTGGTGGTGCTGTTGCTCACCAAGGCTGCCGGTGCTGGCTCGAAGCGGCTTGGGTCGAAGGTGGAGTCACCCGTTGGTTGTTCGAAGCGGACGGGGGGACCGTCTATTTCGGCCGACGACACAATTCGAGACCGAGGTCGTGCCCCATGACCCGAGCTCGGTTGCCAAAGACCAACCTCGCACTCGCCCCCATCGCTCCGATCGAGCCTCGCGCGCCCGCGCGGGAGGATCATCCGGACGGCGAACAGGCGGCGCAGGCCCTTCTCGACCTCGGCGCCGACCACATGGTGCCCCGCCCACCTTCGACACATTGCCTCATGGTACCGACCGACTCGGCGATGCAGCTAAGCTATTGATGAACAACGCATTTCGAGCCGGAAGGCGTCCCTCGTACACGCTCTCAGAATAGGAGAACGATGGACGCCTAATCGTTTAGTCGGCGCGCGCGCTGCAATGAAGAAGACTCCCGCGACCGGTTCGCGTTCCCCTCCGAGGCTTAAGCGAACGAAGGTCACCTACGGGTTCATGAAGGCTAGGCGGTCTGCAGGTTCTGAATGCGTGCGACGAGCTCGTCGCTGAGACCGCTCGAGATGACGGGTGCTTCATCGCCGGACTTCCAGTCGAGCTCGGGCCACCACCGGTCGGTCGGGATCTGGTGGGCGGGGATGACGGACTCGCCGGGTCGTGGGGTAGCGAGGGCGACCCCTGCCTTGTCGGCCGCGCGGGAGATGCGCTCGATGGGTTCGGTCCAACCATGCAACGACAGGTCGAAGGTGCCCCAGTGGATCGGCATGAAGAGCTCGGCCTTCACGAGCTGGCTCGCGAGCACCGCCTGCTCGGGACCGATGTGAGCGTCGCGCCAATGGATGTTGTACGCGCCCGACTCGATGAGCCCCAGGTCGAAGGGACCCAAACGCTCCCCGATTTCGGTGAACCCGGGGAACATCGCGGTGTCGCCGCTGAAGTAGACGGCATGATCCGAGCCCCGCAACGACCAGCCCGCCCAAAGGGTGCGGTCGCGATCGCTCATGGTCATCGAGCGCCCCGAGAAGTGGCGCGCGGGGGTGGCGGTGAGCGTGACACCCTTATGGGTGTGTGAGCCCCACCAATCGAGCTCGACGATGCGGTCTGGGTCGACACCCCACAACTCGAGGTGTGCGCCCACGCCCAATGGCGCAATGAAGCTCACCTTCGTTTGCGCGAGCTGAACGATGGTCGGGTAATCAAGGTGATCGTAATGGTCGTGGGACAGCACCACGAGGTCGACCTCCGGCAATTCTGCGAGCGGAAGCGGTGGCGCAAAGAACCGCTTCGGGCCGGCCCAAGAGAATGGCGACGCACGGGGACCGAACACCGGGTCGAGCAGGGCACGCAGGCCGTCGATCTCGACGAGTGAGGTGGAGTGCCCGAGCCAGGTTATCCGCAATCCGCTGGCGGGATGATCGGCGAACTCTTCCCCGCGGCGCGCGACGACCGGCAGCGGCTGCTTGGGCGTGCGATGTTTGCTGCCGCCCTTGATGAGCTCGCGCAAGGTCGACCACATCTTGGGCTCCTCCTGCGCCATCACGTTGCGGAAGCGGTCACCCGACCATTGCGGGGAGGATTGCATCCGCTCGCGTCGCTCGCCCGTGGCGTTGGTGCCCATCGCCGCCGTCCACTTCACGTCTTTCATGACGTTCGGGAGTATAACGGCGGTGGGTCACAGGGCCATGAGCACGAGCTTGCTGACCACCTCCGCGATGAGGATGAAGCCGATGGCGCTGATCACGAGTCGCGATCCCGACAGGCCGCTCGCCGTGCGGTAGCCCCGGACGAGGAGCACGAAGAAGAGCACGATGAGCGGCAGCGTGAGGCCGGCTACCAATAGGGTTCGCACGAGCCCCGAGCCTTCGGTGAGAGCCTTGATGGCGGCGTCGGGATCCGCAGGAAGCTTGGGCATCAGCAACAGTGACAGCACCCCCGATAATGCGAGGGGTAGGCGCGCGAGCCCAACCGCGCTCAACATGTCGACCGGACGCGTACCGGACTTGGCACCCGCGAGACGTGCGGCGGCGTAAGCGATGGCAGCCATGAGAGGCCAGGCGAGCAGCTGTTCGATGACCGCGGTACCCATCGCAACGGGGGGACCGCCGACGTGCGCATCCAGCGCGCCATCGAATCGAATCCCGAGCGTGGTTCCGAGCACGACACCGAAGACGGCAAAGGCGCCGCTCGCGATGAGCGCAACCCCGGTAGGGAGGTGGGCGACAGGATCCAAGACCTTGGTCCAGCGCTTCGCCGGAGCTTGTTCGGGGTCGATGGCCGCCCGCAGGCGCTCGCCCTCTTCGCGGCTCACGCGTCCGGTGGCGATCATGTTGTCGATACGTTCTTCGTGGGTGGTCATGCGCCTACCTCCTTCAGCCGTCGGATCCCCTCCGCGGCGTCGATCTCACCGGCCTCGATGGCCGCGAGGATTTGGGTTCGCACGGCCTCGCGGTCGCGCTGCGCCTCGTCCAGCGCCGCGATGACCTGGTCGAGCCGGTTCCGAATCGTCGGGTAGCTCTTGCCCATCTCCGCGGCGACCTGCTTCAGGCTGCCAGACGCGCGCACAAAGCGCTCGATGAAGGCGATGTCGTCGGGCGCGAGCCGCAACAGCGGCGGCACCTCGAACTGGCCCTCGAGCTGAACCGAGCAGGAAGGGCAACTCAACCGGGTGGCCCGCAACCGCGATTGGCAGCTCGGGCAGGACGAGACGAACTGTGACGTGGTCATCTGAGATAGAAGGTTAGCATGGATCAAAATTGTTCAACTTGTCTTTCACAAAATTGACTCTAACTTTGCCTTCGTGATGAACAAGACATCGATTCTGGTAGCCCTCAGCCTCGCCGCATGCGGCGGCAACACCGCGAATTCACCCGATGAACCGGGCGAAGAGAACTGCGGTCGCTTAGAGGTGGTACGAGATGGAGGCTGCGTGCCGGTCGAGGTGACGGGCACGACCGAGCAAGCGATCACCATCGAACGCGACGGCTGGCAGGCAGAGGGTGTGCTGACCTTGCCCCTCACGAACGGGCCGGACGGCTCGTACCGGGCGCCGGTGGTGGTCCTCATTCACGGCTCGGGGCCCCAGAGTCGGCACGGCGGCCTGCCGGGCTCGCTCGGCGTCGACTTCGGGACCACGGTGGAGGTCTACCGAAGCTTCGCGGACCAGCTGGCAGAGCGCGGCATCGCGACCCTGCGATACGACAAGCGGAGCTGCTTCGCGGAGGCGGTCCCCGAGTGCAGCAACCGCCTGGCCGACTATCCCGGCGACGTGAACGCCATCATGGTGGACGACTTCGTGGAGGATGCTCGATCGGCCATCCGGCTGGCCGCGGCCCACCCCGCGCTCGCCGAGGACGACGTGATCGTCGCAGGTCACAGCCAAGGGGGTTCGTTCGTGCCCCACCTGGTGGCGAGCGAACCGAGCGTGTCGGCCGGCATCGGGCTCGCCGCGCCCGGCTTGTCTTTGCTGGAGACCATCGCGGGACAACTCCGGGCCGCCGCCGACCACCTCGAGAGCCAGGACCCTACGGCCTACGCGTCGGACATCACCCAGCTGCGCACCCTCGCAGACCAGTATGAGAGCGAGCTCGGCCAAGTGCTGGCCGGCACCTGGCCCGACCCCTCATGGCTCGGCGGGTCACCGGCCTTCTGGCAGAACTTCGCCCACTGGACCGATCGGCCGGCGACGGACCTCGCGGGCGTCGCCGACCGCGGCGCACCCCTGCTCTACCTGTCGGGTGACCTCGACTTCAACGTCTGGCCAGCGCACCTCGAACGCTACCGGTCCCTCGCCGCGAGCACCCCGGGCCTCGACCTGACGACCGAACTGTTCGCCGGGGTCACCCATGCCTTCGTGCCCGTCGTGGCCGGAAGCCCACCCGCAAGTCACGAGATCGAACCCCGGTTCTCACCCGTGGTGATCGACCGAATCGTCGCGTGGCTCCGTACCCGCGGAGAGTAGGCGGCGCCCCCACGTGGGGGGCTGTCATCGTTTTATTACAGACACTTGGGTAGCAGAAACGACTCCGCGGAGTCGTCCCGCACAGCCATCCAGCGCTCTAGCCGCGACTCCGCGGAGTCGGGTCTCCCACGTGGGGCGGACGCCGGCGCGGCGACTCCGCGGAGTCGGCTGCCCCCACGTGGGGCGGACGCCAACGCACGACTCCGCGGAGTCGCAATGCCCCCACGTGGGGGAACCCAACGCACGACTCCGCGGAGTCGCAATGCCCCCACGTGGGGGAATCCAGCGCCACAACTCGGCGGAGTCGGCTGCCCCCACGTGGGGCGGACGCCAACGCACGACTCCGCGGAGTCGCAGTGCACCCACGTGGGGGAACCCAGCGCCACAACTCGGCGGAGTCGGCTGCCCCCACGTGGGGCGGACGCCAACGCCACAACTCCGCGGAGTCGCAACGCCCCCACGTGGGGGAAACTCCGCGGAGTCGCAGTGCACCCACGTGGGGGAACCCAACGCACGACTCCGCGGAGTCGGCTGCCCCCACGTGGGGGCGCGACCCTCGACGACACACACGTGGCGAATTCCGCGACTCCGCGGAGTCGTCGCCGGGGCTCAGGCCTGCGTGCTCGTGGCCTTGGCGCGGGCCTCGAGGTCGGGGAGCTCTGCGAGCGCGGCCTCGCGACCGAGCACGTCCTTGCGCGCGATGAACTCTCGCACGTAGGCCATGGGCAGCCGTTGCAGCCGCTCCGCGAGGTCGCGGTGGGCGCCGAGCATCGATTCGATGAGCTCGCGATCGAGTTTTTCATACTTCACTACTTCATCGAATCGACCGGGCCGGAGTAGCGCGCCGAGCATCTGCGAGGTGCCGTTGGCACTCGCGAGAACCACCCGACCCACCGCCGCCGCCTCCTCCAGGAAGCGCAGCAGGCGGGCGTCGGTGCCGACGCGATCGATGTCGTCGAGCACGATGGCTTCGGGGTCGAGCATCTTCACGAGGGTGTCGAGCCCTTCCTTCACGTCGTCCACCGAGGGGCCCTCCGGCTGATCCAGGAGCGCACCGAGCTCGACCCGCAAGGTCGACAGGCCGAGGCCACATGCGATGGATCGCAGGGCGTGGCTCTTGCCGGTGCCGGGAGCGCCGACCAACAACAAGCTCCGCGCGTAACCCTG
Organism: Polyangia bacterium; assembly: GCA_030426145.1. GTDB lineage: Bacteria > Myxococcota_A > Polyangia > Polyangiales > Polyangiaceae > JAPYTK01. The sequence goes on along the minus strand of JAUHZF010000475.1, from coordinate 954 downwards.
CGACTGGAAGGCGGCGATGCGCGCCAGGAGCCGACCCGCTTGTGCCGAACGACGACCCTCGGCGACCTCGAAGCGGTCTTGCACGAGGCCGTTGGGGCCGAAGGACAGGTGACACGAGCCGAGACCGCGCCAGGCCATCTGGCCCACCGCTGCGTAGGTTTCTTCCTCGGCGCCGCGACGCACGTAGGGCCCGTCGACGACGCGGGGTTCGGCGGCGGACTGGATCCAGCCCACCGCGTGGCCATCGACGTGACCGAGCACGACCCGCTCGGACGTCGGCTCGCCGTCCCAGTAGTCCTCGTCGAAGGTGATCCCCTCCACGTGGCGTAGCACCAGGGTCTGGAACTCGGGCGGCACCATGACCCACTCGGAGTGGGGGCCGTCGTCGTCGAAGAAGCACCAGGCGGAGCGCGCGAACTGCACCTTGTAGTGGGCGTGCGCGCGCACACCGAGGCTCGCCGCCTGCACCGCGAAGGCGAACCAGTCCACAGCGCGCGGCTTGCGGAGGCGCGAAGCGAGGGTGGCCGCCTCGGTGGCGAGGGGGAGAAAGCGCATCCAGGCAGGCTGCCGGCGGTGCGCGGGGGCACGGATGGGAGAACGCATGGTGGAAGCTCGACGAGCGAAACGAGAGCCGCGGGAGATCGACATGGGCCAGTGCGGGGTGGCCTCGAGGGGCGACGGCAGACGGCCCTCCACAAGGTGAAGGCCGTGCGCGGGACCGTCGGAACGAGGCACACGGGCCGTCACCTCAACGAGGCGCACGGCCGATCGATTCGGGCGAGGCCGTCACCGGCCGGAACCCGTGGGGTTTCGTCAGGCTCGTGCGGTGGCCCGCAATGGACGCACGCCCCCGATCAGGGCGTAGGGGCGCTGAACTATGGGGTTGTGGGTCATAGGGCTCAGGTCCGCGAGGGAGCCCTGGAGTGTACGATCCGAGACGTCTCAGTCAAACGA
>JAUHZF010000474.1 GCA_030426145.1 Polyangia bacterium | reverse complement strand
GGCCTCGCGGGACGATGGTATGGTGACGACCGTGTCGAGCTCGCTGCCGAGCATCTCGCTGAGTCAGTTCGCGGGCATCAACGCGGCCCTCACCGAGGGCCATGCGCTCGAGACCGTGCTCGCGCAAGAAGGGGTTCCAGCGTGGCGATGGCCAGACCTGGAGCGTGAGCTGACCGTGCACGTCACGGGCGATCCCGATGCCTTCGCCCGCTACGCCGAAGATCTCGCGCGCGCCGAAGACCACCTCGACCGCAAGGTGACGCCCATCGACGAAGACGTGGGCGCCTGGGTCGGCTTCTTGGTCGCCTACCGGACGGGAGGCCAGGCCCTGCTCGACGCACACGACCTTCGCGCGACCGACGTGGCGCGGCTGCAACGCAAGTGGAAGGCCAAGCTCGAACGAGACGAAGACCTGCAACGTCGCGCGGAACAACTGACGCAACGCCCCCCACCGCCTCCAGATGCCATCCAGGCTGCGCCCGGCGAGCTGCAGCCGTTCCCCTGGAGCCCCGGCGCCGAGGCCGCGCAGCGGGGGAGCACGCTCGAACCCTTGCTCTACCTGGCCCACACCAAGACCGCGGCATCGAAGCCCCCGGCGGAGGCCCTGCCCTTTGCCGGTGAGCGCCCGCCGCCACCCGCCAAGCTGGCGCTCGAGCCTTCGCCCGAGATGGGCGCCACCGCCCGGGTGGAGGACCGCACGCCCCAAGAACCAGCGACACCGTTCGAACCCAAGCCGCCCCCGGCTCCCCGGGCCTCCCCCGCCCCAGTCGCACCCGTTACGCCGCGCCCCGTTCCTCCTTCGCCTCCGGTGAGCAAGCCGAAGATCAGCTCCCTCGAGCCGGTCGCCGCCTTGGGCGGGACCGCCCACGTCGCCAGCAAGTCCAACGAACCCGCCACACCCTTCTCGGGCACCAAGCCGGCCCCCGCCCCCATCGCATCACGCCTCGAGCCGTCGCCCGAGATGGGCGCGACGAAAGACGCCCGCATCGCCGTGCGCCTCGAACCGTCCATCGAGCTCGCCGCGACCCAGGCCGCCAAGCCCCCCACGCGGCTCGAGCCGAACGCGCTCCTCGGCTCGACCGCCCCCATGTCCGGTGCGCCCCCGTCGGCGCCGCTTCCCTTCGAAGGTCCACCGAGCGAAACCCTGCGCTCGGAGTCCGACGCCGAACACCCCGCCCCCCATTGGCAGGTGGAGGACTACGGCCGTTATTGCGCCGAGCTCGAGGCCTACGACGAAACCGCCGTGCGGCAACGATGGCGGGTGCGGGACGAGCAGCACCACCGAGCCATCGTCGCCTATTGGCTCGAGCGGTTCAGGCGATACCCCGAGCTTCGTGCCCGATTCGCGACCGCACTCCAGTCGACCGCAGCGCAGCTGCAGCGAAACCATTGACGCATCCACCGCGCTGCGCGCGCGCACATTCCGCGAGCATCCGCAATGCTTGCGCAAGTCGCCTCGCACCATCGGGCACTTGCGGTGGATCGATGATTGCAATCCTCAGTCCAATGGCCGTTCCGCTCCCCCGCCGTCATGAGCGAGCGCCCACCCGCGTACTCGTGGTGGACGACGAGGATGCTTCACGCACCGGCCTCGCCAAGCTGCTCCGCTTGAGCGGCTACGAGGTCCTCACGGCAGCCGATGCCACCGAGGCCTTCGAGCGGCTCGGGTCGAGCGAGGTCGACGCCGTCATCACCGATGTGAACATGCCGGGCGAAGACGGCTACGCCCTGACCGCACGCCTGCGCGCCTCACCTGAGACCCGAGACCTGCCGGTGCTCCTCATCTCGGCCATGGCCGAGGTCGACCGGCGCGTCCGCGGCTTCGATGGGGGCGCCGACGACTTCCTCGCCAAGCCCGTCGACATCGACGAGCTCGTCGCGCGACTGACGACCCGACTGAGGGCGGCGCGTGAGAAGCGCGACCTGCGCAAGCTCAGCTACCACGACCAGCTCTGCGGGGCGCTCAACCGCCACGGGATCGAGGTCGAGCTCAGCCGCGAGATCCGACGCGCGCAGCGGGCGCAACAATCGGTGAGCGTGATGATGATCGACGTCGACGACTTCAAGCGCATCAACGACACCTGGGGTCATGGTGCGGGCGACGAGGCCCTCATCGCCGTCACCTCCCACCTGCATCGCCACATCCGGGTGTCGGACCGCGTCGGTCGCTACGGCGGTGACGAGTTCCTCGTCGTGCTCCCCGACACCGACGCTCAGCAAGCCCGTCACCTCGAGCAGCGGCTGCGACGCAGCTTCCTCGATCACCCGCCCCGCCCTCCCGGCGTCCCCACCCTCGTCCGAGTATCCATCGGCGCGGCGACGGTGAACGACGGCGACCTCGACGGACGGATCGCCATTCGGGTCGCGGATGCGGCCATGTACGACGACAAGCGTCGCGTCCGATGAAAACCGACTATCGTCCCGCCCAAATGCCGAAGCACCTTCGCCTGATCGCCGCACTCGTCGTCGCCGGAGCCGCGCTCGTGCTCACGGGGAGCGCGGCCTGCAATCCCCGCCCCGTGACCCACCCCACCATCGAGCCGACGAGCCCGAAGACGGACGACGACGCGGTCTTCCGCGAGCTGCTCGGCCGCTACGTGAGCGTGGAGGGCGTGGTCGACTACGAAGGGTGGAAGGCGAGCCCCGACGACGTCGCCAAGCTGAACCGCTACACCGAGAGGCTGCTGGAGGCCTCGCCGCGGAGCGCACCCGATGGGTTCGCGGACGGCTCGGCCCGGCTCGGGTACTGGATCAATCTCTACAACGCACTTTCGCTTCGCGAGATCATCCGGCGCTGGCCCATCGCGAGCCTCGAGGCCTTCAGCGACCGAGGCGCGGGCCACGACTACGGGCGCGGCTTGCTCTACGACCTGCACTTCGACGTGGGCGGCGAATCGATGAGCCTGCTCGACATCGAGACTGCCATCATCCGCAACCAGTTCGACGACGTGCGTGCGCTCTTCGCGCTGCACTGCGGGGCCGAGTCCTGCCCGCTTCTGCCGGCAGCCCCGTTCGACGGCGATAGCCTCGACCGACGCCTCGAAGAAGCCACCCACGCCTTCGTCAATCGCCCCGACAACGTCGCGGTGCACGAGAGCCAGAAGACAGTAGTCCTGTCTCCCGTACTCGGCTGGTACCAGCGCGACCTGGTGCTCTACATCGGCCAGCGCGAAGAGACGCCCGCTCCCAGCATCTTCACCTTCTTGCTCGCCTACGCCGGCCCCGAGCTCGCCCCGGCGTTACGCAAGGCACGCGACGGCCGCTACCGCGTCACCTTTCGTCCCTACGACTGGCGACTGCACCGGATCGAGCCCCCCGTCGATCCTCCCGCGGTGCACGGTGACGAGCCCTCGCTCGACGGAAACGACCCCTTGCCCGCCATGGAGTTGAAGCGTCCCGATGGGTCGACCTGGTCGAGCGCGAGCACCAAGGGCAAGGTCACCCTCGTCGACTTCTGGGCCACCTGGTGCCGCCCTTGCCTGCTCGCCTTCCCGCGCTACGCCGAGCTCCAGCTCGCCTACGAGAAGCAGGGCTTCGCCGTGGTCGCCGTCGCTCAAGACGAGTCGGACGCCCCGGTGAAGGCCTTCGTCGAAGCCAACCAGACGGCCATCGACGTCGTGCTCGACCCCGAGCACACCGCGAGCGGGGCACCGCTCAACGTGGCCACGCTCCCCACCGTGCTGCTGGTCGACCGCGAGGGGATCATCCGGCACCGCCACCAAGGCTACAGCCAGCCCGACCTCGATCAGCTCAAGCTCAAGATCGAGGCCTTGCTGGCCGAAGACGCGCCGTAGCAGCTTCAAAGCGTGCGGAGAAAAGCCTCGAGGGCGGCGCGATCCGCGTCGGGGAGATCGCCCGCGTGCCCCATGTTGCTCTTTCGGTCGGCGAGCAGCGCGTCGAGCGTGGGGTAGCGCCCGTCGTGGAAGTAGGGCGCGGAGCGAGCGACGAAGCGAAGCGACGGCGTGTTGAAGGCGTCGATGCGGTCGCCCGTGGCCACCATGCCGAGGTCGTGGGCTCGGCCATCCGTCGTGGCCTCGTCGAGGCCGTGGCAGGTGGCGCAGCCCACGGCGGGGTCTTCGTAGATGGCTCGCCCCCGCTGCACGAGCTCGCCCGCGGTGGCGCGGTGAGGCACGGGCAGTTGTTTGATGTAGGCGAAGACCGCGTCGCGCTCCTCCCGTGAGAGGCCCGTTCCCCGCAGACGCTTCAGGGTCCGCTGCAGGTGGCCATCGAGGGCCTCGTTGCGACCGTTCCAACCGTAGGGCTTGGTGGCGTCGTCGAGACGACCCGCGAGGATGGGCGTCTGGCGCGGTCCGTCCTCGGTGATCCAGGTGATGCCATCGTCGCGACCGCTGGGATGGCAGCTCGCGCAGGCGCGTCCATCGTTGGCGGTACGGCGCGCGGTGAGGTGAAAGAGGCGTCGACCGAGGGCGACCTGCGCGTCGAGTGGATGCGCGCGCTCGAGCGCGAGGTGGGATGCCGCGACGTGAAGCTCCTGTGGTTGCGCGGGACGGAGGAGGCGATCGGGGATGGGATGCACCGAGACACTGGCCTCCCCTTCCGACCACACCACCAGACGGCGGCCCTCGATGGCGACGCCGACCGGGCCTTCGGGCACCTCGAGCACGTACCAGGGGAGGCGGATGCCCGTCTTGCCCTGACGGGCGTCTCGATTGAAGCCGAGCACCAACCCCGAGCCGCGGCATGCGACCCAGAGGCTCTTGGTCTCGGCGTCGAAGGCGACACCGCGCGGAAGCAGGCAGCGGTGTTTGAAGAAGCGCTGCCCCGAGAAGCGGTGCATGTCTTTGATGCGGTCGAAGTGACCGGTGTCGTCGAGCTGCAGGTTCACGCCCACGTGGGGCGGGGTCCCGAGCTGCGAAGCCGCGCCACCGTAACCGGTACCGCCCATCGGCGACGGGGTGGGATCCGCGAACGACGCTGGCACCACGAAGCGACCGTCCTCCACCCGCGTGATGGCGAAGGCTTGTTGGGCCACGAAGGTGGTGTGCACGACCGATCCTCCCGAGCTCCGACGCTGAGGCGTCGGGGGACCATCGTCGAACGGCACGAACTCGCCCCATGCCTCCTTGAAGGAGGCGGCCCGCTTCACCTCCTCGCGCTGTGCGAGCACCGTCTCCACCGCCCCGAATTGGCCATCGGGGAAGGGGATCTTGCTCACCTTGCCGCCCACCACGTGGGTCACCAGCACCATGAGCTCGTCGTCGCTCACCGCCACGGCGTAGGGATCGCGAGGAAGCGCGACCGACGCGCCGAGCTCGAGCTCCGGGCCGGCGAGCAGGCTGAGGCGGGCGTCCCAGCGACTCGCGACGAGCAGCCCGTGCGAGGTCATGGCCATGCCTGCGGGCTCGGTGGGCACCGCACGGCGACAGCGCTCGGCGAACCCGGCCGCGCCCAGCTCGTGCACGACCACCTCATGCCGATCCGCGATGCTCGTCACGATGCGCCCGTCGGGTGCGATGAGCACCTGCTCCGGACGTCCAGCCAGCGCGATACGGGCCCGCTCCCGCAACGGGTCCAGGCTCACCGCGACCAGCGCCCCCTCGTCTCGGTCGGCGATGAGCGCCACCGCTTCGTCCTTCAGATGGCCAACCGCGACCGTCGAGGACGACACCACCGAAGTCGGCCTGAGGTCGGAGCCCAGGGCCGTACAGCGCGTCGGGACCTCGACTTCGGGCGGAGGCGCCTGGACCGCAACCGGCTCGACCGCGGGCGGTGCGGAGCCGACCTCTTCGTCCGGGCTGTCACAAGCGAGCAGCAGCCCGCACGCCATAGCCATCATGCCCAGAGCCTTGCAACCGTGTCTCACGCCCCCCTCGTCGGTGTCCGGCGCGAAAGTGTGACCGTCGGACTTTTGTCCAAGCCAAACCAAGGGTTCCGTGGCGTTACATCGCTTCTGGTGCCTTGTTGGGCAGGTCCTCGGGGGCTAGGCTCCCGGGTAGGACATGGCTTCTAAGAAGACCTCGGCCGTCGACTCGACCGAGAAGGCCCCCGGGGCACAGCAGGGTCACGAGGAACCCGAAACCACCTGGTGGGAGGACTTCCGCGACAACTACATGGCGTTCGACCGCCGAACGCTCGGCATGTCGCGGATCTTCATCGGCTTCTACCTGGTCTTCGACCTGTTCCGACGCACGAACGACTGGGGCAAGCTCTTCTCCAACGACGGGGTGCTGCCCACCCACTTCAACCTCTGGCGGCCTCAGTCCGGCGGCTACAGCTTCCTCAACGGCTTTGCCGACCACCCGGAGCTGACGCTCCTGTGGTTCTTCATCCTCACCGTCTTCGTCTGCTACCTCATCGGCTTCAAGACGAAGGCCATGCAGATCATGGCCGCGATCTTGGTGGCCAGCATGAACGGCCGCGTCCTCCTCATCGAGAACGGCGGCTACGTGGTGCAGAACCTCCTGGTCATGTGGACGGCCTTCCTCCCCTTGGGCGACCGCTTCAGCGTCGACGCTCTGCGGGAAGGACTTCGGACCCAGAAGGAACGCAACGTCGAGGACCTGAACAACCGAG
>JAUHZF010000473.1 GCA_030426145.1 Polyangia bacterium | reverse complement strand
CTTCGGTCGCGGGCCGCAGCGGCTATGCTGCGCGGCGTGGTGGTCCATGGCGGAACCGGTCGGGGCAGTAGCACGCCTCGATTTCGCGTGGCCCGTCTGGTGCTACTCGTCGCGCTGCTGAGCGCCGTGGCATCGGTCGCCCGCGCCGGCGACGATGAGGTCGCCGTGTCCGGCGAGGCGGCGGCCGACCAACCGCCTCCCGAGGTCGGGGCTGCCACCGCGAGCACCACGACCAAGACGCGCGTCCGCTACACGCTCGAGGGGATCGACCTCCGCGGCAACGCGCGCACCTCCGACCGCGTCATCTTGCGCTTCGTGCCCTATCGGCCGGGCGACGTACTCGACGTCGACGACCCGGAGCTCGAGGTCACGCGCTACCGGCTGCTCGCGACGGGCTACTTCAAGTCGGTGGTGCTGTCGCTTCGGCGCGGCACCAAACGCGGGCGCGCCATCCTCGTGGTCGACCTCGTCGAGCGAAACACCATCGTGGTCGAGAACCTCGCGATGGGGATCGCGGCCGACGAGGACCAGGACGGCAACTCGGAGCCGATCTCTCCCTTCCTCGGCCTCCAGATGGCCGAGACCAATCTCGCCGGCACGGGGATCACCCTCGGCGCGGGCTTCGCGGCCGCCTCGGATCAGTTCGCCATCAACGCCCGCTACTTCGATCCCGCCTTCTTGGGCAGCGATTGGACCGTTCAGGCCAACCTCCTCTACGCCGACGGTCGCGACTTCTTCGGCAACCGCGACGTCTCCTTCGAGTCACCGCTGCTCGAGCAGCAGAAGGTCACCGACTACGCCGTCGTCGACTACCGGCGTTTCGGCGGGAGCGTGGGGGTCGGCTACGACCTGTCGCTCGCCACCCGCATGCTGGTCTCCTACCAGCTCGAGGGCATCGACGCGGTGGTCCCCACGGTGGCGTCCCACTTCCGGGGCGACACGCGCGAGCCCATCGACTTCGACATCCAGCCCGGCGTCAGCGTTCTGTCGAAGCTGAACGCATCGCTGGTCTACGACACGAGAGACGCGCCCTTCCTGCCCAGCCGTGGACAGCTCGCCACGCTGCGGGCGGGGTTTGCCGTCGCCCCCATCGGTTCGAGCTACGGCTACGGCAAGCTCGAGCTCGGCTACGCCCACTGGTGGACCGTTCCGTGGGGGCACGTCGTCAGCCTCGAAGGTCAGGTGGGGGCCATCGCCGGGGACGCTCCCTTCTTCGAGAAGTTCTACGTCGGCGACTACACCGACCTGCTGCCCGACCGCATCCTCGGTCTCAACCCCGATCGCCGCCAGCCGCCCAACCTCCTGGGCACCGACATCATCGAGGTCCGGTACGGCGACTACGCGGCCAAGCTCGAGGGCGAGTACCGCATCCCGCTCTACTCGGGGCGCGACGCGATCTACGGGATCGACTTCTTCACCCGTGCGGGCCTCTACGGGGTCGCCGCCCGTCGTGACTTCACCGACCCGCCGAGCGGCTATGAGGGGTTTGCGCTCGCTCCCCTCGACCTGACTTACAACCTCGGGCTTCGCTTCGAGACCTACGTGGGAGGCTTTTCGGTGGCCTTCTCCAACCTCTTCGGGTTGCTTCCGGGGCGGGGAGGGAACCGCAAGTGAGGTGGCTTCGCGGCCTCGTCTTGGCCCTCGTGGTCCTGGCGAGCCTCGGCATCGTGGCGCCGGCCCAGGCCAAGGACAACGACGAGGAGCTCGCGGAGAAGAAGAAGAAGCTTCCGGAGCGCAAGGCCACCTTCAAGCAGTACAAGGGTTGGACCACGATGACGGTGGCTTGGCGCGACGTCATCAATGAGAAGATACAGAAGAAGTTGATGAGTGGTCTGCCCACCACCATCGCGACGCGGGCCTACGTGTTCGACGACACCGACTCGAAGGAACCGGTCGCGCTCAGCGCCAAGACCTGTCGCGTGGTCTACGACTTGTGGGACGAGGTGTTCCGCATCGAACAGCGCCAAGCGGGGCGGAAGCGCAACACGGTGGCGGTCAACCTCGAGGGCGTGATGCGTCGCTGCACCGAAGCGCGTCGGCTCGCGCTCGAGCAAGTGAAGGGCCTCGACGCCAAGAAGCCCTACTTCGTCGGCGTGCTCGTCGAGGTCAATCCGCTGAGCAAGGAGATGCTCGAGCGCATCAAGCGCTGGGTGTCGCGCCCCAACGGCGCGGGAAAGGTCGAGCGGGGCGACTCGCTCTTCGGGAGCTTCGTCGGCTTGTTCGTGACCAAGGTCCCCGAGGCGCTGAGGGTCCTCATGTTCCGAACGCAGACCTTCATTCCCGGGAAGCTTCCCGTCATCGAAGACAAGAAGAAGAAGGGCAAGAAGTCACGCTCATGACCTACAAGCGCCCACACCCTTCGATATGAGCGGTGGAGAAACCTTGATGCGCCGCGACTGGCCACGGTATCAACGGTTTAACGAACCCGAGGAGAACTTTTCCTATGCGAGATGGACAGAAGCGGCTCGTGGGCCGAGCAGTGAGCCTGTGTGCGATGGCGTGCCTTGGTGGGGCCCTAGGTCTGACTTTGGCGCCCGCGGACGCGGCTGCGCAGGGTAGGCCCGCGCCGATGACGCCCAAGCAGAAGGAGGCGGTCGCGGCCTTCAAGGCGGCTCAGAAGGAGTTTGCGGCTGGCGACTACGCCGCCGCGCTACCTCACTACCAGGAGGCCGAGGAGACCATTCCCGGCGCCCGCCCCAAGTACCAGATCGCCCAGTGCCTCGATAAGCTTGGGCGCACCGATGAGGCCGTCGCGGCCTATCGGGTCTTCATCGACAGCAACCCCGACAAGACCAAGTACGCGGCGGAGATCGAGGAGGCGGGCAAGCGCGTCGCTGCCCTCGAGGCCACCTTGCCGGCCAAGGTCACCGTCAAGGTGACGCCGCCGGGGGCGCAGGGCGTCGCGATCAAGGTCGATGGCCAGCCGGCCGAGGGCACCGAGCTCTCCCTGGCTGCGGGCGAGCACACCGTCGAGGTGTCCGCCGAGGGCATGAAGCCCAAGAGCGAGACCATCACCGTCAAGGCCAACGAGAAGCGCGACCTCAACGTCGCCCTCGAGAAGGCGGCTGCGACCCCGACCCCGACCCCGCCCCCCACGCCCGACCCCGACGGCGAGGGCGAGGATGAGGGCCCGTCGAACATCCCTGCCTACGTCACCCTCGGCATTGCGGGTGCGGGTGTGGTCCTCGGCACCGTGTTCGGCGTTCAGGCCCTCACGGCGCAGAGCGACTTCGACGAGATGCCTACGGTCGACAACGCCGACAAGGCCGAGCGCAACGCGCTCATCGCCGACATGTCCTTCGGTGTGGCGCTCACCTTCGGCATCACCGGTGCCGTACTCCTCATCAGCAACCTCACCGGCGGTGAGCCCGAGGAAGCAGACGCGGCTGAAGAGGCGTCCCTCGTGCCCGAGGTCATCCCCTACGGCGGGACCAAGGGCGGCGGGGCCGCTGCCAAGTGGACGTTCTGATCCGGGTCCTCGTGATCTGTCGATAGACGTTCGTCGTACAAACTGTTGTTCTGAGACCCTGACTTATCGCTCTTCGTAGCCTTCCAAGGAGCACGTCGTGCTGACGCGAAAGACCCTCACCTTCCTGGTACCCATCACCGCCGCGGCCACGCTGGCCTCGCTCGGCGGTTGCGAGCTCATCGCATCCGTCGACCGCACAAAGATCGACGCCGGCACCGGCGGCACCACGTCGCAAGGCGGTAGCGGTGGCACCACCACCTCCACCGGTGGCGGCGGCGCTGATGCATGCAACGCCACCAACTGCATGGACGTTGATGGTGATGACTGCGTCATCACCGCCTGCGACGAGAACACCGACACCTGTGGCGACACCAACGTCATGCTCGGCACGGAGTGTTCGGATGCCAACAACGCTGATGCGGCAGTGTGCAACGGCGCCGGCATGTGCGTGCAGTGCAATGGCGATGGCGACTGCTCCGGCAACACGCCCGTCTGCGACACGGGAACCAACACCTGCGTCGCGCAGCACTGCATGAATGGGGTGCAGGACGCGGATGAGACGGACCTCAACTGCGGCGGCGTCGACTGCAACCCGTGCGCGAACGACCTCGGTTGTGCGCTGGCCACGGACTGTGAGAGCGGCTTCTGCGACATGGACGGAGGTCCCGGCGGTGCTGGCGGTGGCCCGGCAACCGGCACCTGTCGCCCCTGCGGCGGTCACACCGACTGTCCCACCATCGAGTACTGCGACCCGAACGACAACGGTGGCACGTGCAAGCCCGACGAAATGAATGGCTTCGACTGCAGCCCTGCCGCACTCGGGTCCGATGCCTGTTCGACTGGCAACTGCGTCGACGGCTTCTGCTGCAACGAGGCTTGTGGCAGCGCATGCGACGCCTGCTCGGCCGCCCTCACGGGAGGCACGGATGGCACGTGCTCTCCCACCAGCGCGGGCACCGTGTGCCGCGCTGCCGTTCCTGGTGGCTGTGACGTTCAGGAGGTGTGCGACGGAACGGCCGTGACGTGTCCGACCGACGCGTTCCAGCCCATGAACACCGTTTGCCGTCCTGCCGTCGACGTGCAGTGTGATCTGCCCGAGGTGTGCACGGGAAGCAGCAACGCTTGTCCCTCTGACGCCTTCGCCAGCAGTGCCACCCCTTGCGCCGACGGTGTTGCGGAGCCGGTCTGCAACCCGGACTTCTGTGACGGGGCAGGAACCTGCAACAACGTCGGGCCGGCGCCCGACACCACGGCCTGCACGCAGAATGGAGGAACCGAGTGTTCGTCTGGGGTTTGCGTGATGGGCGGTGGCGGTGGCGGTGCCGGCGGCGGCGGCGGCGCTGGCGGCGGCACCTGAGTTCCAAAGCCGAGCCGAAACGCGGCGCGGGCGCTTCCTTCGGGAGGCGCCCGCGGCGTTTTGTGGTGGGGCGCACGCGGCGTCGAAGGGGCGTTGAGACAAACTGTAGCGGGGCGTATGACTCCTCTTGCGGGTGCGCGGCGCCGGTGACTACCATCGGCGGCGAGTGTGGTGAGGTTGGCTTTGAACACCGCGGTGCGGGCGACGATCTGCCTTGCGCTGCTGCCGCTGGCGATGGCTTGCTCGACCGAAGAGCAGGTGGAGTTCGGTGAGCCGAGTCGCCTCACGGGCGGCTTTGCGAGCGGGAACGCCACGGTCGGCGGCGCTTGTGTGATCGACGGCGGATGCACCGTGAGCTGGCGCAACCAGATCTACGGCGCGATGCTCGACGCACCGATCGGCGGCGACGTGCCCAGCGGCGCCTGCGGCGCCCGGGGGTGCCACGACGAAGGTGCGGGCAATCTGGTCTTCCCATCGGGAGATGCCGACACCGCTCACGCCAACCTCTTGGCCTACGGGCTACCGGGCAGCGCGGGCTACATCGTGCCTTGTGAGCCCCAGCTGTCGTCGATCTTCTGCAACCTCAAGTTCCAAGACGGGGTGGAGAACCCCTACGTCGGCCCAGGCGAAAACTTCACCGGCGGTTGTGGCTCTTCGATGCCCAAGAACGACCCGGACATCGACGCTGAGCCCCTCAACCAGCTTCAGCTCGACCTTCTAGCGGAGTGGATCCAGTGCGGCGCCCCCAACAACTGATGGCACGCATCGGGTGGGGCTTGGTCCTCGCGGGGGCATTGTCGCTCGGCGTCGTGGGTACGGCCCAGGCCCAGGACAACGCGGGCAACGAGGCCGCGTCTGCCCTCATCGACCAGGCCGTCGATGAAACCGCTTCCCGAAACTACGACGTGGCGACGGGGTTGCTCGAGGAGGCTTTCAACATCTGCCGCAACGATGGTTGCAGCGATGATGTGAAGGTCGACCTCTTCTTGAACCTCGGCATCACGACGGGCCTTCAAGGCGACCTCGCCAAGGCGCAGACGCGCTTCGAGTGGGCCCTCGGGATCGATGCCGAGGCGAAGCCCGACGACCGCTACACCACGCGGGCGGTACGCGGTGCCTTCAAGAAGGCAAAGGAGAAGGTCGAGGCGGGCAACGGGACCACCCCCCCAAAGCCGGCGGGACAGCTCACCGACGAGCAGAAGACCTCCCTCGAAACCGCCAAGACACAGCTCGATGGCGGCGACTGGGAGAGCTGCCTGCAGACGATGATCGTCTCGACGAGCATCGAGGAGTATGGGCGCGGCAAGCTCATGCTCGCCAAGTGCCAGGAGAAGGGCGGGCTGCTCCTCGAGGCCAAGCGCGATGCGGTGGCCGCGCAGGACCTCGCCAAGGCCGATGGCGACAAGGCGCTCCTCACGGAGATCGACGAGTACCTCGAGTACCTCGACAACGAGACGCCGAAGATCAAGCTCGAGATCCAGAGCGGGATTCGCAACCCCGTCGTCAAGATCGACGACGCGGTCATCCCCGAGGAGCAGGTCGACCAGCCCATTCCTCACAACCCCGGCACGGCGGTGATCGAGGTCACCGGTACCCGCGGCGGGCAGCCCTACGAGTGGTCTCGAGCTCCTCCAGCGCCAGTTCCACGAACGGTGCGGACTGGGTCATCGCGCCCGCGTTGTTGACGAGGATATCCGCGTCCTGGGCCGACAGGGCCTCCACGGTCGCCGCCATGTCGGACAGGTC
>JAUHZF010000472.1 GCA_030426145.1 Polyangia bacterium | reverse complement strand
CCCGCCGTCGAGCACGTCGGCTTGCCGCCCTGGCAGACCACGACACCGCCCCCGCAGACACCGCGCCCGCACTCGGCGCCAACACCGAGCGCAAGGCCCTGCACCGGATCCGTCCACGCGAAGTCCTCGTCCGCCTCGACGAGACGCTCGTCGCCGCCAATCGTGCCCTGATCGACGGCGAGATCATCGCCAACGAGGCTCGCCTCGCGCGCCTCGTTGCCGAGCGCCTCCCCCGCCCGCTCACGGCGCAAGGCCCGGGCATAGGCGGCGGGCGACAGGCCCACGGCGCGGGTGAATACGCGTTGCAGGTGCGTGGGCGAATAGTCGGTCGCCGCGCCGAGCGATTCGAGCGAAACCGGCCCCTCGGCATCGCGCAGGATCTCGATCACCCGTAGCACGGCGGCCTCTTCGCGGCTCTGCTGGTCCGGCGCACAGCGCTTGCAGGCGCGCAGTCCGGCGGCCTCGGCTGCCTGCGGCCCGGCATAGAACTTGACGTTCTCACGCTTGGGCGCCCGCGCGGGGCCTACCTCGAAGGGCCGAACGTTACGGCAGAGCTGAAGGAGACAGCGCTACGCGACGCGCTAGAGACCCTCATCGGGATGGCCGACGCCAAGCTCGTCGTCGACGAGGACGTCGCGGAGCATGCACTATCGGCGTCGTGGCGCGACGTACCCCTCGGAACGGCCCTCGACGGGCTCATCGACGGTGCCGGTGTTCACTACGAGACGCTGCCGGCCATCGAGATCGAGCTGGCCGAGGACCGCTAGCGGGTCTCGATGCCCATGCGCGCCACCTCGTCGTCGTCGGGGGGCTCCCAGAGGTCGCTGGCGAGCTCGAAGACCTCGGGGGGAACGATCATCGAGAAGGTCTCACCCTGCCTCTCGTTCCGCTCGAGAACGCGCGCTCGCCGTTCCTCGCGCGGCACGTCGAGCCACGTGATCGAGAGACTGCGACCGTCGGCTTCGGCGCGTCGGTAGAAGGCGTCGCGCTCGGCCCGCCGCACCAGGCCGAGTTCGAGGATGACGGGGGTACCTCGCGCAGTGACGTCGAGCGCGACCTCCCAAATCTGCTCCACACAACGCTGCGCTCGCTCGACGTACCAAGCGATTCGATCTCCCGCGTCCGGGCGGTCGGGACGAAAGAGCCGCACCATCCAGTCGTCGAGGTCGAACAGCACCGCCCCGAGCTCATCGGCCTTTGCCTTCGCCCAGGTCGTCTTGCCGGCCCCCACGGGCCCGAGCACCAGATGGACGTCTCCTGATTGCGTATTTTCCTTCATCCGCCTACGATCCTCCCGCTTTCGAGGACTCTGCGCCCCACCGCGCAAAGGCGGAAGCTATCGATGGAACGCCCCTGCTGCTGGCGTCCCGGGGACACACCCAGTGCGCTGCGCGGGTGCTCGGTCTCGCTCTCGACCTCGGTCTCGCTCTCGGTCTCGGTCTCGGTCTCGCTTTCGGTCTCGGTCTCGCTTTCGGTCTCGGACTCGCTCTCGACCTCGACCTCGACCCTCGACCCTCGACCCTCGACCCTCGACCCTCGACCCTCGACCCTCGACCCTCGACCCTCGACCCTCGACCCTCGAACCTCGAACCTCGAACCTCGACCTTCGAACCTCGAACCTCGAACCTCGAACCTCGATGCTAGAAGCTGAGCGTGACCGTGACGCCCGCGTTGGTGAAGCCGGGAACGCCCGGAGCGAGAAACAGCGCCACGTCGTCATCGTCGTCGTGTTCGGTGTCCGTGATGGCGAGCTTCACGCCGGCGACCGCCGTCATCGCCAGGCCGAGACCTCCCGCTGTGAGGTCGAGCCACCCCACGACGCGGGATGTGACGATGAGGGGGTCGTCGGGCTCGAGCGAGTCCGCCATGGCGAGCAGCGCGGCACCACTCACCGCGCTGTACATGCCGGCTGCGACGCCGCCGGCGATGTAGCCCACCTCCTCGTCTTCGGGCCGTGCGAGCAGACTCGTGGTGCCCAGGCCCACGCTCCCGAGCCCTGCGATTCCGGCGACGATCCCGTTGCAGATCGCGAAGGACTTTCCCTCGCGGAAGCAGCCGGCGAAGTCGTTCGCGCGAGCGCTGTTTGGAGCGACCCAGAGCGCGAGGCCGAGCAGGCATGCCGACAGGCCCGTCTTCATCATCGAGGCTTCAGCAAGACTGGCGCCAGTCGCGACAAGTGCGCGGCTTCATTCGCCCTGCTCTAGGAGGTGTGATGTCTTCGCGCGGCCCGAGCTGTGAACGCTCGGCTACACGGTCCAGAAACGCAGGCCGCCTTCGTTGCCAGTCGACGCAGGGCCCGCGGCGAGCAAGACCGTCAGGCCTGTGGCGAGGCGCGCGAGGGTCACGCGTTGCCTTCGAGCATCGTCACGAGGACGCGTAACAGGTCGGTCCCGGTGATGATGCCGAGCGGACGTCCTTCGTCGTCGACGATGGGCATGGCTCCGAGCTTGTCCTGTTGCATCTTCTGCGCGACCTCCGCGAGCGAGGCCGCGTCCGGGGCGGTCACGGCGGAGACCATCACATCCCGTAGGGGGGCACGCATCAGGAGGCGGTCGCGGGGCCGTTCGAGCGACGTTTCGAAGTTGGTCCCCATGCGGCGTTTCAGGTCGCGTTCGGAGACCATGCCTGCGACCCGCCCCGCCTCGTCGAGCACGATCAGATGCCGAATGTCGGCGCTCCGCATGGTGCGGAGTGCATCGCCCAAAGCGACAGTCGCGGCCGCGCAGATGGGCGGCTTGGTCATCACGTCGTGTGCGCTTCGGCGCATCGTCTTCCCTCGAGCCTTTCCGGGCTGCGTCATTCTAACCAGATGAGGAAGCGGTACCCCATAGCGGCGGCGGTTCGATGACGGCAATGGCTTCGCGCAGGCCCCGCATCGTCACGCGAACCGACGCCCCGCGCTCGCGTGCGAGGTCGCGCCAGGCGCGGTGCTCGAGCAGTCGACCGCGCACGAGCGCAGCGTCGTCGTCCGACAGGCGCGTGAGGTCGGCTTGCTCGGCGAGTGCGGCCAGGGTCCCCGCGATGGCCCAGTCGGTCTGAGTGCCGTCGAGGTAGCGCCGTAGCCGCCGGTGGTGGTCGGCGCACGACAGCGGTGAGGGCTCGAGGTCGAGCCCCTCGCGGAAGGCCAAGGCGAGGTCTCTGGGGACTGGATGCTCCGAGGTGGCGACGCGAAGCTGGTGCGGCAGGTCGACCGCGAGCCGGGCGCGCAACCGTGCAACCAGCGCCGTCGCCCGGGAGGAGGACGGCCTCAGCATGACCACGCTCATGAGCCCGGAGCGGTCGGAGCGGGTCGCGCCGAGGCGGACCAGCCGGTAGCCCTGCGCGCGGCGAAAGGCGAGCAGGCCTGGGGTGGCACCGAACATGGTGCCGAACGCGTCGGCGCGGTCGTCGTCGTCTTCAGCGTCGGCGTGTACCGCCGCCGCGATGGTTGCGCCCAAACCTTCGCGTCGACGCGACGGGTGCACTGCGGTGCGGAGGTTTCGGCGAAGGTCCCAGCCCGCGGCTTCGGGTTCGTCCGAATGGCGGGCGAGGGTCTCGGCCAGCGCTTGCCCCCTCAACCGCCCACGGCCTTCGAGCAGCGGTGCGAGGTCCTCGGGCCTGAGTCTACCTTCGCGGGCCACGAGGCATGCCGCCGCCACGGCATTGTCCGTGCGGAGCACGTGCACCTCGAGATTGGCCGCATCGAGCAGGCGCATCAGATCGTCGGGGGTGGTGCGGTAGTGGGCAGCGACCAATAGCCCGAAGACTTGCCGCAGCATCGTCTCGTCGGTGGCGAGTTCGTCGCGGTCGAGGCGCGCCCATTGCACGGTGCCAATGGGATCGGCCGCGGGGGTGGCGTCGAGAAGGAGGCCATCGAAGATCCACCGTTCGAGGGGATCCTCGGACGCCCATCGAATGGGAGCCTCGAGGCGATGAACCTCCGTGGGGCGTTGCTGCTTCAGCCACGGGAGAAAGCGCAGTGAAAAGCCCCGCCCATGACCTTCGTAGCCGTGCACCGTCGTCGCCATCACGATGTGCCGCGCTCGTTGGCTCAACGCCTTCAAGGTAGGCACGGCGAGACCGGCTGCCTCGTCGACCACGAGCAGCTCGACGTCGCCGACGTGCAAGGGGGCCACGTAGTCGACCTTCGCATCGAACCGTCGGACCGACACGAGCTGGGTCGGGGTTGGCGCCGTCACCGCGAGCGATGCGTGAGGCCGCAGCTGAGCGAGCATCATGCCGAGGGCGGCCGACTTGCCTCGTCCACGGTCGGCGATGACCACATGCGCGCTCGGTGAGTTTGCGTTGGCGAGCGCGGCCGTGAGCTGCGCCACCAGGTCGGACTGTTCTCGTGTGCCCTCCGTCACGGCAGGCGCCACCGACAGCGGCTCGTCGCGCGTCGGCGCGGCCCGAAGCCATGGCTGAAGCCGTGACCACGTACGTCGTCCCGCGGCGGACGGAGGAAAGGGCGAGGCAGCGAGCGCGCTCTGATCTGGAGGGGCCTGGTGCGGAGCCCGGAGGACCAGGCTTCCGCCGCCGCGGACGAGCCCGTGCGCGAGCCCGAGCGCGTCGAGGCTGAGGCGCTGATGGAGGTCGACCACCACCGCCGAGAAGTCCCCGCCCGACACTCCGCGCAGCGCGGCGGGGCCCTCGGCCCAGAACACCTCGGCGGCGGGCAGTGAGGCCAACATCTCTCGCGCCTGGCCGAGGGTTACCTCGGGATCGTCGTCACGCAGGACGATGGCTCGACGCGGCAGGCGCTCCACGGGGCTACTCTACATCGCTGCTCGTGCTACGCCTCTGGGGTGTCGATCTACTCGCCGGTCACGAAGCGAAGCTGTGCGTGTCTCCTAGGGGGCGCCATCCTCTTGTGGAGCCAAGCGGCAGCAGCGCAGCTCGCCGTCGTGCAGGAGGTCCGTAGCGAAGAACCGAGGATGTTCTCACCCGAGGTCGTGTCTCAGGACGATTGTGCGTCCACCTCGCTCGAGCTCACGGTGACGGGGGCCACAGCGGGGCAAGTGGTATCGGTGTGGGTGTCGGAGGCGGCGGACTGCACGGCCGCGGCCGAGCGTGACGCCGGTTCTTGTGTCGACACGGGCCTCCGCTTCAACGGGAGCGGCGACGTGAACACCACGACCACGGTGGCCTACCGCGACTTGCTCGAGGCCTTCGACGACGTGACCGACTGTCGCGATGCTGCCGGCGAGGATGAGGGTCGCACGCTCCAGGTCTTCTTGCTCGTCGACGTCGACGCCAACGACACCACCAACTTCGCGACCCTCTCGGCCATCACCGGCTTCGACTTGGTCGGGCCTCCGCCCATCTCGATCGTAGCCGCGGCCCCCCAAGAAGACGCCCTCGTGTTGAGCTTCTCGGGCCCGCTCGACGCAGGCGCCACGGGCTTTCAGATCTTCGCCGAGCCGGCCGACAGCAGCGCGTGCACGGCGCCCAACCTCACCGCAGGAGACGTCCCCGCCGCCGCGCTCGCGGTCGCGCAACGCGATGGCTCCGGGATCGACGACCTCGAGGTGAGCCTCGAGGCCGACGTCCGATTCGCGGTGGGGGTCGCCGCCGTCGACCCGCTCGGCAACCGAGGACCTCTTTCGCCTCTGGCTTGCGCGACGCCGCTGGCCTTCGCCGCCCTCGACTCGACCGGAGGGTGCGCGGTCGGAGGGCAGCGCGACGAAGCGCCCTCGGGCTGGTGGGTGGCGCCGCTGGCCTTGCTCGCCCTCAGACGTCGCAGGCCGCTCAGTTGAGGTCGAGCGCGAAGGGCTTCAGCGCTTCGTAGTCGACGACCTCGAGGGTGCGCTCGTGGGTTGCGCTGAGGTAGACGGGCGGTGCCATGCCAGCATCGTGCGCCTCCTTCCAGCGCGCGGCGCAGAGGCACCAGCGGTCACCGGGTTTGAGGCCGGGGAAGTTGAACTGCGGCACGGGGGTCGACAGATCGTTTCCGCGCGCTTTGCTGAAGGCGAGGAACTCGGCCGTCATCTGGGCGCAGACCGTGTGCACCCCGCGGTCTTCGGGGCCGGTATTGCAGCATCCGTCGCGGAAGAAGCCCGTCAGGGGGTCGAGCCCGCAGTTGCGCAGCTCGGTGCCGAGCACGTTCTTCGCCCTCTCGTCGTCAGCCATGGTGGCTCGTAGCTAGCGCCGCCTGGGTCGCGGGCCAAGGGCGGATCACTCGACGGTGGAGTTCTCGGACACGGGCGGGATGTCGGACTTGTGGAAGATCCCCGGGTAGTTCTCGAACTTGCCGCTCGGATTGTTGGTGAGCACCGAGTCGCGAATGATCATCGAGCCGGTGCCGTTGTTGCTCACGTAGAAGATCGCGCCGCCGCCTTCGTTGGCGTCGTTGTCCTCGATCTTGGTGCCGCAGAGCGTGAGCGTGAAGTCGTTGCCGTCGTTGTAGATCGCGCCGCCCGAGCCACCGCCGGGGGTGCCGGATTGGGCTGGGTTGGCTCCGTTGCCGATGGCCTGATTGTGGCTGAAGAGGCTGTTGATGACGGTGTAGGACACGCCGATGCTGCTGAGGCCGCCCCCATTCGAGCAGACGTTGCCGAGCTCGGCCTCACCGCCGAAGGTGCTGTTGATGACGTAGAC
>JAUHZF010000072.1 GCA_030426145.1 Polyangia bacterium | reverse complement strand
GACCCCCGAGCACAGGATGCGGTCGCCGACGCCCGTTGGAAGGCGGGGCAGTTCAGTCGCCTGTGGGACCAGACCCGCCTCGCCTACCGCATGATCCCGATGCCTCCACTTCGGGACGGAGGGGCCGAGCTGACCCCGGATCAATGGACGGATCGCGGACGTGCACTCAGCAACAAGGGAGACCCCGACGCCGCCATCGCCGCCTATGGCCGGGCCCTCTCCATCAACCCGAGCTTCGGCCGCGCCCTGAACAACCGCGCCATCGAGTACAGCCGCAAGGAGCGCTACGAAGAAGCGCTACGCGACTACGACGCAGCCCTCGTCGCCGACCCCGATGAACCCAAGGCGCGCTTCAACCGGGCCTCGGTGAAGCGCAAGATCGAAGACTATGCCGGCGCCATCGCGGACTACACCCGGCTCATCGAGAAGCACGAGCTCGAGCCCAACGCGCGGCGCAATCGCGCCTTCGCCTTTCGCTGGCTGGGCCAATACGAACGAGCCATCGCCGACTATCGAGCGGTGATCGATCTCGAGCCCGAGAATCCACGTGCCTACTACGCCCTAGGCAATACCTACCTCGACATGAATCGGTGGCGCGACGCGCGCACGGCCTTCGACGGAGCGCTCACCCAGAATCAGGAATACGTCGCAGCCATGGTCGGCCGCGCGATGGCCAACCGGATGCAGGGCAACCTCGATCTCGCCATGGCCGACTACGACCACGCCATCGAGACCGACCCCGCCGACGACGAAGCCCGCATCGGGCGCGCGACCCTGCGCGTAGCCATGGGTGACCCCGAGGGCGCACGTGAAGACCTCGACCACTGTCTGGTCACCGATTGCCCGCAGGCGGAGGACGACGCGAGCCTCCGCCTCTCGGCACGCGCCATCGTCGGCCACGGTAGCCAGGGTCGATACCAGACAGGTCTCGCCGACCTCGAGGCCGCCTACCAGCGCGCCAACAAGCGGAGCGACAAAGCAGAAGCCGCCATATGGGGCGCTGTCTTCGCCCATCGCGCCGGTAAGCGTGGCGAACGGCTGAAGCTATGGCAGCAGCGCCTCGCAGCGGGTGAGGGGATCGCTCGCTGGCACGATGACGTGCTCGCCGTGGCCCGAGGGGACATGTCCTACGACGCCCTGTCGTCGCGCACGCCTGCACGCTACCGGCGCTGCTTGCTACTCCTCGCCAGCGCCGTCGCGTCCGAAACGGCGGGGCGCCGAGGGGACGCACGAACCGCCTACGAGCGCGCCGAGGAGGTTCGCCAACCGGCCGAACTCTCCTGCGTGCTGGCCGCGCTCAGTGCCCAGGCGCTCGCCGACGACGTCGCGCCTCAGGGTCGCTGACCTGCGGCCAGCCAGGCGCGAATGATGTCGACCTGAGCCGCCGGCACGCACCCCGCGCAGTTCTGGGGCATCGATCCGTCCTCGATCCTCGACAGCGCACACTCGCCCTTGTTGGAATTGGGGCAGAAGATGCTCGCAAGGAGCATGTCGTCGTACCGCTGCACGCTCAGGCCTCCCAGAGCGGTCATGTTGCTGTGGCAGTTCGCAGTTGGCCCGAGGCAGTGCTCCTCCATGATGGGCCGCACGTCCTCCTCGTAGCCGGGTGCACACAGCAGGTCGCCGGTACAGGTCACCTCGCCCCCCACGTCCTCACACCCGTAGGCGCAATCCGTGTCGTCGCAGTCGGTGCTGCCATCCGCATCCTCGTCGGCGCCGCCCTCGCATCGCTCCGGGCAGCCCGCCGACGCCACCCAGCAGTCCGAGTCTAGACAACCAGCATCGCCGTCGCCGTCTTCGTCGTTCTCGGTGGTGCAGACCTCCTGGCACAGCCCACCCGCCACCCAGCAGTCGCTGTCGTCGCAGCCCATGGCCCCATCGCCATCCTCGTCCTCGCTGCTGTCACAGACCTCTTCGCAAGCGCCACCGGCCACCCAGCAGTCGCGGTCGAGACACCCCACCTGCCCATCGCCATCTTCGTCGAAGATGCTGGTGCAGAGCTCGGGACAGAAGCCCCCCTGCCAACAGTCGTCGTCGAAGCAGTCCACGAAGCCATCCCCGTCCTCGTCAGCGCCGCTCCCGCACACTTCTTCACTTGCGCAGCCAGGCTCGCCGGCAGCGAGCACACCGAGGCTGAGCACGATGACGACGGTCGACCGGAGCCCTGGCCAGGGGCCACGTTTCGTGTTCGCTCGCGGGTCTCTCACCATCCGAGCCAGCCTACCGGATCTTCGACGGGAACAAATCGCCCCGCCTACGCCTCCATGAGAGGTGCGCCCACTGCGACTCGAGCCTCCGTTGGCCCTCATGGGTGCCTTCACGGGCCTCACCATTCCCATCCTCGCCGATACCTGGTGGCCGATCGCCCCCGTGGCCTACGCCGCCGCCGGCCTCGGTGCCTTGGGCGGGGTATTCTTCGCGACCGCGCTTCGCGCCTCGCGCCGTTTCGCCGAGCGTCGTCCGTTCGGAACCCTTGCCGCGTACCCATGGCTCCCGCCCATCCTGCTCTGGGTCGGGGCGGCTTTCGTCATCACCATGATGCTCAGCTTCGCCGAGGGCTGGCATCTCGACGAGGCCGAGCTCTGGCTGGGCGGACTCGCGGGCGCGCTGGCGGGTGCGATGACGTTTCCCTTCGGGTGGTGGCTCCTGCGGCGCGCCGTGCGTGCCCAGCGGGCTCGAAGAGGGTCATTGGTCGCCTCCGCCGATCTTCGCTCGTTGTGGTCCGTCGCCAGCATCACCCTCGCCGCCGAGTGCGCCATCGCCCTCCCCACCTGGACCCACGTCGGCCGATACTACCGAGGCTGGCCCCCAACCCTGGTGGGTCACGTCACCATCGCCGCCGCCGTCACGACCGGCGTCGTCATCGCCCTCCTCGACCTACGTGACCTCAAGCGCGCGGAGCAGCTGCGGAACCGACGGGAGACCCTCGAGGAGCTGGACGGCCTCGATGAGGCCTCGGACGGGTCGTGCGGCGGCGTCGATCTCGGGCTCGGGCGCGAGGTCTACGGCCGGGTCGAGATCCAAGGGCAGTACCGGGGCCGCACGCGCCGCATTCCCGCGGTCGTCGGCGACCCTCTGCTCGCGGCACGGGCGCTCGGCGAAGCGCTGACCCGAAGCATCATCAGCGCTCTGGTGCTGGCCGGTCTGGGGCTCTTCGTTCTCGCCACGACCTGACACGACGCCAGAGCTCGTCGGCCCCGCGTGCCGCGGGGACAGCCAAGAGCGCCCACAAGACCAGCTGGTAGCGCCCGCCGCCGAAGAAGACAGCGTGCACGAGCGCCGTGGCCAAGATGGCCCCCGAGCCGAGCAGAGCCCCCGTCGATCGCCAGCGACCAGTGAGCCAGGGCAGCACGGCGAGCACCAAGAAGGCGACCGTTGCGTGGGTGTGCAGCGCGCTCACCACCCCCACTGCCGCCAAGACGACCCCGCGGCGCTCCAAGCCTCCGAGACCCACCAGGGCCAGAAGCAGGAGCCATCGTTCGTAGACCATCTCCGAGCGCCGCCATCGCCGGCGCTCCGTGGTCCCCACCCCTTCCCCATTGGAGGCGTTGAGGTACCAGGCCGGCGCCGCGCACACATCGAAGGTGGCCGCGAGCTTCTCCGGCACCAACGCGAGCCAAGCCCCCGGCGCCGATGCAATCCGAGCCCGGGCGGCGCGGCCGAAGCAGCGGTCCTTCTCCGCCTCGTCGTAGACGGTCTCGCATCCGGGCGGGACCTGAAGCGGTGCCCATCCGCCGCCCTCGGGTTGGGTGCCGATGAGTAGGTTCCACCCTCCGTTCACGCTCACCAGGGCGCAGTGGCCCATGCGCTCGCAGTTCCGAAGCGTCCACGGCAGGCAGCAGAACAGGGTCACGACGCTGACGCCGACCGCCGCGATGGCGCGTCGCCAAAGAGAGGCACGCCAGAAGAGAGCGGCGCCCAACGCAGGCGCCAGAAGAACGCTCTGAGGTCGCACCAGCGTCGCCAGCCCCAGCGTGACCGCCGCGGCGATGCCAAACACCACGGGCTTTCGCCGCGCACGCCCCGTGGCCACCAGCGCCGCAGAAACCGCCCATAGCGACGCCGTGAACCCCTCGGTCATGAGCGCGGCGGTGTAGCCCACGAGCCCAGGATGAAGGGCAACCATGAGACCCGCTGTGACTGCGAGCCCACGCCGCCGCCACACGGCCGCGAGGCGCCAAGCAGCGACAGCCCCCAACGCCCCCACCCATGCGCCTAGCGCCATCGCGACGACCGGTTCCGCACCGAACAACGCATAGGGCCCACTGAGGAGGGCGGGATAACCCACGGGATAGTGCGCCGCATACGACACCGCGCCATCGGGCCAGAGCCACGTGTAACCGTGACCGTCGGCGAGCCGCTGAGCAAGACGGTGGTAGTAGGTGCCATCTCCAGCCGGGGGAAAACGCCCCGCGGCCCAGGCCACCATCGCGAATCGAACTGCAAGCGCCACGAGGAACACACCCAGGGCGTCCCGTCGCCGCGGCGAGCTCAGGGGCGCGCGCATGGGCCCGTCCAACCCAGCGCTTCGAGCGCCACCACGACCTCCGCGAGCGGCAATCCGACCACGTTGGTGTACGACCCGTCGATCCGAGCGACGAGCATCGCCCCCACCCCTTGGATTCCGTAGCCGCCGGCCTTGTCGCCTCCTTCGCCGGTAGAGACGTAGCGCGCGATCTGCTCCGCGTTCAGCGGGCGAAACCACACGCGGGTGCGCACGGTCTCCGACACCTCGGCCTCCGCCGCGATCGCGAAACGCGTGGCCACCTCGTGCTCGCGCCCCTGAAGTCGCTGGATCATGACCCGCGCCTCGTCGTCGTTCCCGGGCTTGCCGAGGACTTCGCCGTCGACGATGACTGAGGTGTCGGCCACCAACAGGACCCCATCTGGATGCGCGGCTCGTGCCGCGCCCGCCTTGTCGGCCACGACCCGCTCGAGGTAGGCGAAGGCGCCCTCTCCAGGACGCACCGCCTCGTCCACATCGACGGGCCTCACGACGAGCGGCACCCCGATGCGCTCGAGGAGCTCTCGGCGCCGCGGAGAGGCCGAAGCCAGCACCAGAGGATGGGTTGCGTCGATGGACATGGGTCCGCCGGGGTCTAAACAGCCCCGGCGCCCGATGCAAACCTGGCTGTCGCGCCCGCTTGTCCCCGAGCGCGGATTCCGCCATCGTGGGATGCGATGAAGGCAAAGGCCTGGGCGCTGGCGACCTGTCTGAGCCTGGTCGCGCCGTCGGCCGGGGCGCAACAGACCGACGACCTCTGCGATCCCCAGGACCGTTTCTCCACCTGCGTGGGCTCAGACAACCTCTGGCCCCAGCCCGGGGGAGCCCCGCTCTTCACCGTGGCCCCCACCCAGCTCCCCAAGGCGCTCGGGGTCTCGGCCGCCCTCGTCCCGACCTTCTACAACCGACCCATTGGGTTTCGCGTCGCATCCGCAGACCCCGATGGAACGACCATCTACGCCGTCGAGCGGGTGCTGGCGGCACACGCACTGTTCGGGTTCGCCCCCATGGACGGTCTCCAGGTCCAGGTCGCCGCGCCGATCTTCCTCTTCCAGGACGGGGCCGGAAAGGCGGACGCCGTCGGTGGTGACGATCGGCTCCCCGTGGCAGCCCTTGGCGACCTCCGCTTCGGAGCCCAGGTCACCCTCCTGCGCCGCGAAGCCGCGGCCGACGGCCCGGGCCTGAGCGCGCGCTTCGAGATGGCCGTTCCCTCGGCCGACGGTGCCGCCTTCGCGGGCTGGGCGAGCACCACCTGGGCCCCAGGCGTCGCCTTCGACTGGCGCATCGGGCGGGTCCTGCTCGCGGCAGACGCGTCGGGGCGGTTCCGTCGTGACGTGCCCCTGGCCGGCACCAACCTCGGCAGTCAGCTCGGACTCAACGTGGGGGTGTCGGTCGACATCCTCGACGACGGCTGGTTGTCGGCCGGGGCTGAGCTGTGGAGCCTTTTCACCCTGATCCAGCAAACCGAGCTCGTGGCTGAGCCCGGCGACCTCACCGCGGATGTCGAGCCCACCGGCGTGCCCCACATCCCCCTCGAGTACCTCCTCAGCCTACGTACCGCAGGGCTCATGAACGGGCGCCTACGGCTCTCCGCCGGGGCGGGCGGGCTCATCCCCACCGGACCGACCACGGCCGTCACCACGCCCAACGTGCGCGCCGTACTGGGCATTCACTACGTGCACGACGGCCTCTGAGCCCTCGCCCCGCTCGGCCGCACACGCCTTTGGCGCTCTCGCGCCCGTTCTCGTTCGCCGTCTCGCACTCGTTCGCGTGCTCGCTCTCGATCTCGTGCGCGCGCTCGTTCTCGATCTCGTTTCTTGGCAACGGGCAGCAGAGGCGACGCGAGACCCCTAGGGTGGAGGCTAGAACGCTCGCTGGGGCACGGTGATCTTGTCCCCCGCCTGCAAGGGCACGTCGGCGATCTCGTTGTTGTTGATCGCGTCGTAGTCGACGATGGCCTTCTTCGAGCCGTCGCGTGTCTTGCGCACGAGCACCACTTGCCAACTACGGGCGAGCGTCGTCATGCCCCCGGCCTGGGCGATGGCCGTGCTCAACGTCATGCCCGGCTTGTAGGCGAACGAGTTGGGCTCTTTGACCTCGCCGGCCACGGTGACCTGCTTCGACTTGAACGCCTTGATGCTCACGACCACCACCGGGTTCGTGAAGAACTGCCCGGCGATGAGGGCCTGCCGAACCTTCTCGCTGATCTGCTGCGGCTCGAGCCCGTCGACCTCGACCCGGTTGATGAACGGGAGCGCGACCGTGCCGTCGGGCGCAACCTCGTACTCGGTCGGCAGGTCTTTCTCGCCGATGATCTCGAGGGTGAAGGTGGCACGCGGCCATGGCCAGGAGGCCACCGAGAAGCTGACGCCGCTGGAGCATATGGGAGTGGGTTGCGGTAGCCCGTCGCACGTTCACGCCGCGTGGCGCTCGTACGGGTCAGAGGAAGACGCGGAAGCCGCCAAAGACCTTGAAAATCTGGTACTTCAACGCGTTTGAGAATGGGGTCCCCGCGGAGTCTTCGTCGGACAGAACTGTTTCCGAGAAGTAGCCGGTGTAGCCAATATCGAGATTGACCCCCATCCAGTCCTTGATCCGGTACTCCCCGAGCAGGCTGGCATCGACACGCACATCCGTCCAGCCCGCCGGATTGTTGAAGTCCGGCGCCACCTGCTGCGGGAACCCAACAGACCCTGCTTGCGCATCCGCTGCCAAGAGAAAGACCCCACCGAACAGATAGTTGAACTTCGCGTAGCCGAAGTTTCGCTCGATGTAGGTGCCGATGAAGCTGTCCTCGAAGTCGCGTGTGAAGCCCACGGCGAGGCTGGAGAGGTCGTTCCGTGCCTTCATCGGATCGGCATTCTCCGGCGGCGAGATGTACCACTTGACCTCGGCCTGAGCGATGACGCTATCGAAGTCCTGGGTCAGGACATCGCCCGTGGACTGCGAGATCTGGGTCGTGTAGAAGCTCGCGCCCCAACCGACCATCGCAAGCACGCCAAAACTGTCGGTGATGAGACCGTTGACGCCGAGCCGTGCCCGCAAGGGGTGGCTATCGGTCTTGTTGTTGATGGCCTGTGCTGGGTCGAGGTAGGTCACAAAGCCGAAACGCCCGTCGAAGATCAACGCCGTGCGGGGCAAGAATCGCCAGCGGCCCCGTGTGAGGATCTCGTTCTGAACGTTGTTGAGGCCCGAGAAGGCGCTCGATTCGAAAAACGTGCCCGTAAAGCCGTACCCGAGGCTCCAGTCCAGAAGTCCACTACCGGGGGCCCAAATGAGGTTCGCGCCGGCACGTGGGGTGAGCCGGTTGAGCGTTGCGGTCGCGTCGCCTTCGTTGGTGGGGCGCACGGTGCGCCCGAAGCTTGCATTGATGCTGCCCGACCATTCGCGGCCCGGCATGATGTCGAGCTGGGTACGTGCATTGACGCCGATGTTACGCTGGTCGCGCAGCCGGTCCTGGTCGAGCTCAGGCCCGGAGACAGGGAAGAACTCGTTGTACGTGCCCTGGAGCTCCAGTCGCCAGTTGAGCGATGGCGGGGGCCCGTCAGCGCGACGCTGGGCGCCGAGGGTACTCACCGAGAAGTGAGGGCTCACCTTGAGACGCAGAGAGCCGACCGTGGGCTCGTTGGCGTCGCCCGATCGGCGCAGGAAGTTGCTGTCGTAGCCGAAGTCGGCGCCGATGCCGGGGTGAAGCTCGAAGTCGCCGACGCGCCAACCGATACCCTCACGGTACCGACGATCGTTCAACCACGTGGAGTCTTGGACCTGGGCAGCCGCTTCCCCGGACAGGAGCGCTCCAGCAAGGATGGCGGTAAGGGTAACGAAGCGTTTCATCGGTAGGCCCCGCGCGACGCGGTCGCACGCTGCGTATCCCAGATTCTGCCAGGCGTGTCCATGGCTTAGGAACTACGTCCTCTGGGACGAGTGGCGGTTCTACCAGCACCCCATGAGGGGCACAACTCGATGTATGTCTCCAACCCACGGTTGGGGTCGGCAAGCAAGCACGTGACGCGCGACGCGCGGCCGGCGAACATCACCAGCCGAGGTGGAAGCCTCGGAACCATGAAGGGTGCCCGTCGCGTCAGCGGAAGCAGCTAGAGCACTGCGGGGGCTCGGTGATGAGCGTGGGATCCCGCAGCTCGGTGGGGTCTTCGTAGGGCAGGTTCGGATTGGGCTCCATCGTGGTCGAGCTCTCGCCCACGATACCGATCTCTTTTCCGATGCACTGCTTGGCTTCGGCGTCGACCTGCTGTCCGCGCTGGTTGAGCACCGACAAGATGGTGAACTCGTGGTTCGCAAGCTCTGCGTCTCCCGTCCCGGCTGCGCTCTGGAGCGCGCGGAGACGTTCGGCCGCCGACCGAAGTGCCACGTCCATCTGGTTGAGCTTGTCGTTGAGGCAGAGTGTCTTCACGACGTCGCGCCGCTGCCTGGCGTCTTCGAGGTCCACTCGGATCTGACTGCGCACCGACTCCATGCTCGAGATGAAGGCGTTGGCCTGATCGACCTGCTGCTGGGGCGAGAGGTTCACCTGCTTGCTCATGCCCGCCGGGGGCACGGGAGGCGGGGACGCTCCGTTCGCTTGGGCGCTCGCGACACTGTGGCCGATACCGACGGCCAGGAGGCCCGCAACCGCGTATGCAATGAGGTTTTTTCGACGCATGGATCGATCCAGCTGGGTTGATTGTAGAAATCTACGGCCGTTCCGTCAACGACAGGTGAGCCGGGGGGCTATTCCTTCCGTTGCTCACAATACAACGGCATTCACCGACCGGACGTTCAGCATGGAAATAACGAACCCCCTGAGACCAGGTCCCAGGGGGCTGTCGCTTACGTAAGCGGGTCGCTTACTGCTTCACGAAGTTGATCGAGATGGCGACGACCGCCGTCTGCCCGCCTTCTGGCGGGGCGAACGCCGCGCTCTGGACCACGGACTTGAGGCAGCCCATGATGGATCCGAGGCCACCGCCACCACCACCGACGCTGAGGACTTCCCCGTTCGGGCCCACCTTGGCGGTGAGGCTCACGGCCCCCTGCAGATCCGGGTTGTTGTTGAGGCCCGCCTGGTAACAGCGCCGGAAGCGGCTCCGCATGCGCGCGATGACGCTGCTGGCGTTGGAGATGGCGCCACCGGCGGCCACACCACCCGAGGCCGAAGCCGACCCTACCGGGCCCTTGACCTCTTTGGCCTTGCCTGCGTCGGTGGAGCTTCCCCCGTCGCCACTGCCCTTGTTGCCGATGTCGGAGAGCTTGCCACCGCCACCTTCGCCGGGCCGAACGCTGCCAGAGCCGGTTCCGCCGCCCATCTTGAGGCCACCGGGCTCGCCGCTACCCGCCGCGGAGTTCGACTGCGCTGCGTCGTCGAGCAGGCCGGCCGGCACGTTGCCGTCTTCGAGCACACCCTCGACGGCCGGGCCGCCGGAGTTGAGCGCGCCCATCGTCTGTACGTCGAGCTCGGCCAGCTGTGCCGCGAGGTCGGCCGCCTTCTCGTCGGCCTGCGCCTGCGCACTCTTGCCCGGGGTCTTGCCCGGCGCCTTGCCCGCGGCACCCTTCGGCGCGGGAGTCTTGGGGCCTGCGGCCTTCTTCTCCTCGGTCTTCTCCTTGGCGTCCTTCGACTCCTTCTCGTCATCCGCCGTGGGCTTTTCGAGCTCGGGCGGCGGCGGAAGACTCTTCGCATTCTCGACGAGCCGCGTGAGCGCGTACTCGTCGTCGACGACCGGGTCCATCCAGTCGGAGTAGACCAGCGACACCAGGAAGAAGTGCAGCAGGAAGGAGAACGACGCGATGATGGTGGTGAACCAGTCGATGTCGCCAGCGAAGCCCTTGCGCACGCTCACCGGAAGCTGCGGCTTGGGCTGCACCGGGGGTGGCACCACGAACTGGAACAGGAACGTGGTCTCGCCGACGACCACCTTGCCGCGGGCGTCCTCGCTGAGCTGGAGCCGGAAAAAGCGCGTCTGACCTGCCTGAACGGGCTTGGCCTGGGCCTTGAGCTCCTTCAGGTCGCTCACCCCCGTCTTCAGCGCGACCCGACCCGACATCTCTTCGAGGAAGTTGATGTGGTAGTCGCTGCCGACGAGCTCGAAGAGCTTGAAGTTGGGCGGCACCTTGCGGGTCGGGACGACGAACATCGCCTTCTCGCTCGGCCCGATGGTGACGTGAGTGCGGTCCTTGATGAGCCTCTCGTCGACGACCTTGCCGCTCTGAACGACCCCGATCCTCAAGATCTTGGGTCCGCTCTGCTGCGACACGGCGCGCATGACCGCGGTCATGCTGCCGGGACGTCCGGTCGACGAGGGTTGTTGCTGGGGCTGCGCCATCCGGTGTGATTCCTGAAGGATGGCCGACACGGAACGGTCGACCAAGCGATGAAAGCCTACACGGTGCCGTCTCCCGGATCCAGGCGATGACATGCCGAGGCCAAAGGGCTCTGAACTCTCGGGATCGTACGGCCAGATTCCCGCAAAGTTCTAGACCCAGGCGAGGCGAATCCCTGCCGCGTGCTCACCGTCGTCTGCGTCGCCCCCCGCGCTGCCGACGAACGGGCATGTCGACGTCGCGGTGGGCGAGCTCCCCCGCGACCTCCGCCACGAAGCGATCGGCCTCCTCGCGGCACACCCTCGCGTCGCGACGCCCTCGCCGCTGGGCGGTCTGCGTCCCGAATACGGCGCCGAAGGCGATGGGCACCGAAGCGAGCAACACCGGCCCCGGGCTCCAGACCAGCCCTGCCAGCACGGCCGAGAGCCACCCGTAGAGCGCCAACCAGCGCGCCGTCACCGGCCACCGTGCGGCGACGTCCAGATCGTGCTCGACCTCGGCGAGCGCGTCGTTCACGGCTGCGATGCGGGCGGGATCGCCCTCCGCTCCGGCAAAGCTCTCCTCGAGCTCGACGCGCCACTGGGGCCCCGAGGCCGCCGCGACACGACGCGGGTAGCGCCAGGCCATGATGACGCAGGCCGCCGTCCATACGAGGAGGCCGACCATGAGGCCGATGGCCACGGGCTCAGAAGGGGGCCGAAAAAATGGCCTTGGTGATCCGCTCGAGGAAGGGGCGACGAAGCTCCGAGAGTGTGAGCTTGGGGCGAATGCGCGCCACATCCACCGCCGCGATGGGCTTCTGGATGCGGCCCGTGATGGTGATCTCCGCGAGCGTGATCACCCCCTTCGGCTTGCGATCTTGAGCGCTGTCCTGCGCCGATGCGACGCTCGGCACGGCCATGAGGAGCCCCACCATCAGTCCAGTCCGCAAAAGCTTCTTCATCACCTGACCTCTAGCCTAGCAGTCACCAGCGTAGCAGACGACCCTAGCCTGCCGGAGCCGGCGCTGGCGCGGGGGCTGCGGGTGCGGGTGTGGCCGGCGGATTGGTCACCTTCTCGAGGGCCTCGATCTCGGCCTTCTTGAGCTCGGCGCGGTTCAGCAGCTCGTCGACGTCGCTGCGATCCGACTTGCCCTTGAGCTCCTTGTACTTCTCGAAGTTCTTGATCGCGGCCAGGACCCGCTGCTTCTCGTTCATGCCCGGCATATCGGTCGCGAAGAGGTAGAGCAGCCCGAGGTTGTAGTAGACCTGCGGCAGGCTGCTGTCCTTCTTCTTCACCCACTCGAACTCCTGCTTCGCCTGGGTGTAGTTGCCCGTCAGACGGTGCGCGTCGCCCAAGGAGAGGTGGATGTCGAGGTTGTCGGGATCGTACTTCAGCGCGGTCTGCAGTTCGGGCAGCGCTTCGTCCGCGCTGCCAGCCTGCAGCATGTAGTTGGCGAGCTTCACCCGAGCGCCCACCAGGTCGGGCCGAAGCTCGAGCGCCTTCTTGTACGAGCCCATCGCGAGCGAGCGCAGCTCCTGCTCGACGAAAATGTTGGCACGCAGCAGGTGAGCCTCGGCGTTGTCCGGATCCCGAGCCGGGTTGTCCGGACCGAAGCCATCGAGAATGGCCTTGAGCGCGTAGAGCGACAGGTCGAGCCGTCGGTTGCGGAAGTGGTCGCGCGCGATCACCATCATCGCCGGCGCGTAGGTCGGGTCGAGCTTGAGCGCCGAGCGCGCAAGCTCTTGCGCGCCGGCGGTGTCCTTCTGAAGTGACTTGACCTCGGCGTGGCCGGCCGCGAGCGGAGCGCTCTTGCTCATCTTCGACCGCTGCTTGGTGAAGAAGCTGTCGGCATCGGAGAGCTTGCCCTTCTTGGCCAGCAGCAAGCCATGCGCGACCATCGCACGGTCGTAGTTGGGCACGATCTCGAATGCCTTGGCGTAGCTCTGCAGCGCCGCTGACTCGCCGAGTCGTTCCTGGATCACCCCGAGCGAGTAGTGCGCTTGGTAGGCATTGCTATCCGCCTGGGTGGCCTGGATGAACGACGCCTTTGCACCTTGGAGATCGCCGTTGGCCCAGAGCATCATGGCCTGCTGGTAGAAGGCCATGGCTTGGGCGTTCATCTTCGGCGCCCCGTCCGGCGTCTGGTCCACGGCGCCGTTCTGAACGCCGCCCGGCGGCGGCGGCGCCATGGGGTTGCCCGGCTGACCACCGGGCCCCGGCTGCGGCCCCACCGGCGGCTTGGTGCCGCCACACCCCACCGCGCCCAGACCGAGCAGCGAGCTGAGGATGAGTGGGGCGAAGGACCGAAAAGACGTGGGCGATGACATCGTTAGGCCTCAGGGAGCAGGGATCGCCGGCAGGGGCGCGGGGTTGATACCGGGCGTCACCTCGGTCCCCTGCCCCCGACGCATCCGCAGGAACATCTTGTCCTGGTAGACGAACGGAGACTGGGTACCCGGATCTTGCAGTCCATCGGTGTGCTGCCGGAGCTTTTGGTCGCCGATGATGTCGGTGAAGAACGCGAGCCGCCCCACCGCGCGGTCGGTGGCCGAGCTGTTCACCTTCCAGTGTTTGGCGAGGAGGATGGCCTCCGTGTAGGCGCGCACCATGACCTTGTCGACCTTGTCGAGGTCGTTGGTGCGCGTCTGACGCCACTGGAGACGACGCTTGGCCGTGAAGTCGTCGTACTTGTCGCACGCGCTGTCGTTGCCCTGATTGACGCAGAGGTCATCGAGCTGCTTGAGCACCTTCTCCTCCTTGGCCGTGTAGAGCTTCAGCCCCGGCTCCCGCGCGTTGTACAGGCCCGACCGACAGGTGTCGTAGAGCGACCCCTGTCGTGCGCGCGCGGCGACCGCCCACTTCCGGCTGCCGTAGTTGTCGACGACCACCTTGAGCTTGTCGAAGTACTTCTTCGCGTCTTCATCCACGCACTCGGTGAACCCGTCACGAACCTCTTTCAGCTCACCCTTGAAGCGGTAGTGCCCGGCGTCGTAGTCGAAGTTCTTCGAGAGGTCCTTGTCGATGGCGATGTACTCGCACTCCGCGGCCATGTCGGCCTGCATCGTGCCGAGCGCTACCTCGCGCCCCTCTTTCTTGCCGGCGCTCGACTTGTAGCTGTCGAAGGCCTTGATGGTCTTGTTGCACCAATCGTCGGCCGAGCGCTCCTCGCCGCCGGCTCGCCGCAACTTGGCGGCGTAGTAGGCCGCCTGCACCGTGAATGCATCGGCGCCCTTATCGCGGTTGAACTTCAGGTAGTACTTGTCCATCGACGCCTGAGCCTTCTGGCGCGCGGTGGCGTTGGTGCCCTTGTTCTGCCCGCGACTGTCCCACTGCTTGTAGTCAGCCGACGCGATTTTCCACTCGATCTCGGCCTTCTCTGCCGCCGAGGGGTTCATCTTGTAGAAGGCGGTCTTCGTCTTCTCGACCTTGGCCGTGTCGCCGATGTTGGCATAGAGGAACACTGCGTTCTGCGCGGCGGTGCGCTGGTCCTCTTCCTTGAAGCGCTTGATGCTCGCGATCTTCTCGTAGGTCTGCGCCGCGCGCTGGTAATCGAAGAAGAGCACGTAGGCCTCCGCCAAGGCGTCGTAGGCGACCTTCAGCTTCTCGACGCGCTTGTCGTACTCGGCCTTGTCGGGCTTGATGCCCTTCGCTGGATCACCCTTCTCGAGCACGGCGAGGCGGTCCTCGTTGCCGTACTCCTTGATGAAGAGCTCGTACATGGCGATGGCCTTGTCGTACTCGCCGATCTGCTTGTACGCCGTCGCGCCGAGGATGGCGGCCTCAGGAGCCTCCTTGCGACCCGGAGCCTGCTTGAGCGCCTCTTCGTAGAGCTCGGCCGCGCGGCGCCAGGCCTTGTCGCGCTCGGGGCCGTCCTGCATGTTCTCGGCCTTGGTGTAGGCCGCCGCCGCCTCCTGATAGAAGCCGCGCTGTAGGGTCGGATCCCGAATGGCGGCTTCTTTCTCCTTCTCCGCATCGGACAAGGCACAGGACTTCTTGTTCGAGGACTCGGCCAGTCGACGGCTCTCCTCGAAGTTGTTCTCCTGGTTCGCCATCGTGACCAGCTTCTCCCACGCGAGGTAGCCGTACTTCGTCTTGCCGCATTGGGTGACGTAGATGGGCTGAAGCCGCGCTCGTGCTTGCTTGAACTGGCCGTAGAAGAACGGGATCTCACCCGCCAGGAACGCGAAGCGATCGTGGTTCTTCTGTTTCTGATCCGGCTCAGCTTCGACGGGAACACGCAGGATGTACTCGTCGAAGGCGGTGATCATTTCCTTGATCTTGGCCGGCACGGGCACGACCTCGAAGGTCTCGGACTCGCCCTCGCCAACCATCTGCAGCTTGTCGCGCTCGGGGAAGCCGGCGCTGCCGCCGGACTCGTCGAACTTCGCGTATTCGCGCTTCACCACCTGCTGCGCCACGCGCACCAGCATCATGGCTGATGGCTGCAGGAAGCGATCGTCTTCGTTCGAGTCGCGGACCTCACGCGCGTACTGCTGGGCGAGTTTTGCCTCTTCGGGATTGGGGTCCTGACCGAGCTGGATCTGGATCAGCACCGCATTCGTGTAGGCGTCGGCGAGCCAGAAGCGACTCTCGTAGGCGTCCTCCGCGTTTTCGTCCTGCAGGAGATAGCCACCCCACGCACGGGCCGCGAGGCGGTACTCGTCGAGCGCCTTCTTGAACCACCCATCCCGCTCGTCGGCGTCACCTGCGCTGCGGGCACGGGCGATGTAGGCGCGCCCGGTGTTCGTGTGGTCCGCCGCCGCCCGACGCAGGCCGCCCCGCACCAGCTGCTCGGCGGCTCGAATGGCCTCGGGGTCTTCTTTGTTGGCCTCTACCCAAGGGGGCGTGTTTCCCGGCGTGGCCACGTAGTTGACGAGCTTGCCGCGCGCATCGAGCGCGAGCTTTTGGTACTTCTCGCGCTCCGCCCCCTGCGTCTGCTGCGCAAGGGTCTCGTAGGTCTCTGCGATCGCGTTCTGCACCGCCGGAGCATCGCGGTGCATCGGCCACTTGGCGAGGATGAGCTCATTGAGCTCAATCGAGTTGTGGTAGTGGTTGTACTCTTTGTATTCGAACGCCAGGGCCTTGTAGATCTCGATGGTCCACTTCTTGTCCTGGGGAATGAGGTTCGGGTCCTGCACGCGCTCGATCGCGACGTGCATCTTCTCCTCGATCACCGCCGGGTCCGGTTCGATGTCGAAGATGTCATCGCGCGCGATGAACGGATCGTCAGGGCCGGGGCCCTCGAAGTCGATGTACATGAGCGAGCCCGCGATGTAGGCGTAGGCCTCGGCTCGAAAGTCGGCCCCCGGATTGCCCGTCAGCTTCTCCTGTGCATCGGTGTATTCGAGAAGCTCGACGAATTGGTCGACCGCGGCCTTGTAGCGCTGCTGCTTGTAGAAGGTCCAAGCGAGCTTGTACATCGAGACGCCGAACACCGGCGGCTTCTTGAAATTCATCGAGTGGCGATAGGCGCTCTCGGCTCGATTGAGGTTGAACGGCCCCCCCCACTCGTCGAACTCGTTCTTCTCGAAGTGGTGATCGCCGAGACGCCACCACACCTCCGCCACGTAGCGGGGGTCTTCGCCAGGAAGCGTCTTCTGGGCGATGGCGGCGCAATCGTCCGGGTAAGGATCGACGAACTTCTCTTCGTCCTCAGGGTTGGCATCGCCGCCCTCGGCACGCACGATGTCCATCGGCTTGGGGTGCCGCCCGAACCAGCCCATCCACCACTGGCGGTCGTGGTCCTGCGGCATGCGCTGAATGGAGTCCTTGGCCTCGTCCTCGGGGTCTGGCGGCGTGGGGTACGGGAAGCGGTTGTGGCACACCAGCGAGCGCCAGACCTGCTGGCTCTCTTCGATGCGCGCCATGTCGCTGTAGGCGTGGCCCAGGTAGTAGTAGACGCCCGCCAGCTCGCGGTACTTCGGGAACTCGCGCATGATGCGCTTGTAGAGGGCGATGGCCTCGTCGAGCTCCGGCAAGGGCGGAGCCTCGTTCGGGTTCATCTCCATTTCGAAGATCTTCTCGCGCTCACGCTCTTCGTAGAGCGCGGCGAGGCGGAACATCGCGTCGGGGGTGGCCTCGGGATGAGCTTCGTCGCCGCTGTACTTGGCGATGAAGGCCTCGAGCTCCTTGATGGCCTGAATGCGCGCGTCCTTGAGCCCCTTGGTCTCGATGTCGATCTCGCGATCGAGGGCCGAGATGAGACGTCGCCGCTTCTCTTGGTAGTGATGCCGGATGACGCGGTTGAGGCTGCGTCGGTAGTCCTTCGCGTCGTCCGCGTACTGATCGGCCTCCTCCTGGAGGATGCGGAGCGCCTCGAGCTGCTCGGGGGTGGGGTCTGGCGGCCCGGGCACCTTTTTGCGTGCCTCGGGAATGTAGGGCTGCGCCCCTCCGGAAACCGGCTCCTGCGGGGCCGAACCCGCCGTGGGGGCAGGTGCCGGCGGCGAAGCCGAAGGCGCAGGCTGCGGTTGACCAGCTGGAGCCGGTTGAGCCGGAGCAGGTTGACCGGCGGGCGGCTGCGGCTGCCCTGCCGGCGGCGCCGGCGCGGGCTGGGAGAGCGCCTGGCTCGCCACG
Source organism: Polyangia bacterium (assembly GCA_030426145.1). Lineage (GTDB taxonomy): Bacteria > Myxococcota_A > Polyangia > Polyangiales > Polyangiaceae > JAPYTK01. The sequence goes on along the minus strand of JAUHZF010000072.1, from coordinate 13,324 downwards.
AAGATGAGCGCCGCCGCTCCCGTCACCGAGAAAGCGCGGCGGGTTCGTCGGTCGGCCGAGGCGGTGGAGGGGTCCACCATACGCGTCTTACGACGGATCATTCGTCCTCCGGGTCTGCACTGTCGTCCAGAACCTCCTCCAGCTCTTCCTGGAGGCGTTGCATGGTGCGTGCCTTCTCGACCTTCAGCCGACGGACACGCGTGTATTGCTCTTCGCGCAGCTCCCACGCCTGCTCGGTGATCCCGACGTCGGCGCGCAACACGATGTCGCGAAGGCGCTCGCGGACCTGACCGAAGTTACGCATGGCGATCTCGCCCACCACGATGCGCGCCTCCTTGTCGAGGGACTCGAGCTTGAGCGAGTAGTCGACGATGTTGACCGGCTCCTTCTGCACGATCGACCGAAGCTCCGCCGCCTTGGCGCGGACCTTCGCGTCGATGTCCGCCAGGATGGCATCCACGCGGGCCTCCGCGGCGTCGGCGCGGGTGAGGGTGGGCTGAATCTTGCGCGCGTAGGCGGCCAGCTCGCCGCCTCCCTGCCCTTGCGCAGCGAGGCCTACCTCTTGGGCGAGGAGTTGACGGTACTGCTTGCGCACCGCCGCATCCTCGATGAACCGACTGTCACCGAAGCCGACCTGAACCCGTCCTGCCTCGACCGAACGTCGCAGCTTGGCCGCCTCCTCGCGGTACGTCTTGATGATCCGCCGCTGCTCGAGGAGCTGCTCCTTGAAGCTCTGAAGCTGCTGCGGGTTGCGCACCACGCCAGCTTGAGGGCCGTCCTTGAGCATGCGATCGAGGCCGTTGACCGTCGCCTGGAGCTGGTCGATCTCGAGCTCGAGTCGCTGTAGCGCCTGGGAGGCGGTGTTCCACTGCTTCTGCGCTTCTTGTTCGCGCTTGGTGAAGTCGGCAGGGGTGACGGGCACCTTGAGCAGTCGCCGCTCCAGCTGCTTGCGCTGCGTTCGCACCTGCCTGAGGGGCGCCGAGAGGTTTCCCCCGATGTCGTCCATGCCCCGCGCGAGCGTGACGCGGGCGACCGCGATGGAGTTGACGAGCCCAAGGCCCTTCTCGGCCCCGATCTTCAGACCCGGCATCGCTCGGATCTTGTTCGGCGAGGCGAGCACCGCGTTGAGGCGCTCGATCATCTCGTTCGACTCTTTGATCAGCCGGCGGCTCAGGGCGACGTCGTCGATGATGGCGAAAGCACGCTCGCCGTCTTCGCCCTCGCGCGCCCACTTGAGCACAACCGCGGGCAGCGAGCGTCCGGCCTCGAAGAGTTCGAGCTGATCGCGGCTCAGGGTGTCGAAGTACACCCCGGGATCGGACGACGCGCCGAGGAACTCGTCCACGCGCGCTTTCATGCCCTCGTAGGTGCCGCGCACGGAGACGTAGACTTTCTTCGACTTGTCGAACTGGCCCGACCGCAGCATGAGGTCGCCTCGGAGCAACGCCGCATCGGCGACGTCGTCGCTGTTCGGCGCCGCGACCGCGAGGACCTCGAGCGCCCGCTGCGCTCGGGTCACGTCGCCGAGCTGCACGTACACCCAAGCGAGCTCGTACAGCATGGTGCCGAACTCGGGCGAGGTTCGGTCGACCCGGTTGAAGGCCTCGATGGCCTGGGTCCACTGACGCGACTCGTAGAGCAGTCGCCCGATGGCGAGCCAAGACAGGTCGATGACGTGCCGATGCTCGGCCGTGTCGCCGGGGAGCTGGGTGGCTTCGCGGAACCGGGCGAGCGCCGTGGCGTAGGTGCCCTTCGGGAGCGGCTTGTTGGCGTCGTCGCCGGTGGGGGTCGCCTGCCGCATCGCCGCCACCCCCTGAAGGTAGCGGGTCTGGTGAACGAAGGGGCTGTTCGCCTGGACCTTGGCGAGCTCCGTCGCCGCAGCGCCGAAGCGCTCCTGTGCGACCAAGCCCTTGCCTTTGGCGTAGGCGATACCGCTCTGTGCGCTGGGGATGGCCGCGATCTTCGCGTAGAGATCGTCGAGGGCGTCGAACTCACGCAGACGCAAAGCGATGTCGACGAGGCGAAGCGCCGCACGCTCACGGTAGGTCGAAAAACGCGGGTCGGCGCCAGCGTCGATGATTTGGATGAAGATGCGCCGGGCCGAGAGGTATTGCTTGGAGAGGAAGTAGGTCTCCCCGAGCAGGTTGAGCCCGTCCGCGTAGGCGGTCTTGTGGTCCTTGTGACGCTCGACGACCTGGTTGAGCAGATCCGCCGCGCGGTCGTAGTCCTTGACCCCCATCAGGAGGACGGCATCCGCGAGCCGTTGTTGAGGGGTCCACGACTTGCGCTGGTAGGCCTTGATCGACTTCTCGATCGAGTTGACCCCGGCCTCGACGTTGCCGACCCGCTTGTTGGCACGGCCGAGGTTGCGCTCCGGATCGGCCGAAGCACGCGGGGCGATGAAGACACTGCACCCGAGCACCGAAAGGGCGGTGGTCAGGTTGAGAAGGCGTCGCCGGCCTGCCCGGACCGTCGACGAGATGGTGAAGGGAAGCATGGGCCCTCTACTGCCGGGGGATGGGTTCTAGCGGGTTCAATTCGCGGGCTGCCCGCCCGCGTCGATGAGGCCGGTTTGGACCTTCTCGATGAAGCGAACGGCGGGACGTTCTTCGAGCTTGGTCGTCACGCCGCCCTTCTCGTAAGCGAGGATGCGCAACTGGCTCGTCTTGCCCTCGACGGCCGTGAAGGAGTGGCTCGACCGCACCTCGAACTTGTAGCCACGGAGGTACGAGAAGACGCCGTAGCCGTGCCCGCGAAGGTTGATCAGCACCTGGACCGTGTGGTCGCCGGGCGGGATGGATCCGTTGAAGATCGGAATGTTCTTCTGGTCGTGCAGCGCACCGGACAGGTCCTGCTTGTTGTACTGGACCGCGCCGTCGAGAACGACGAGGGCGCGGGTCAGCCGGAACTGGTTCGAGAACTTGTTCTGCAGCGAGACGCTGGCCCGCGAGCCTGAGCCACCGCCAGCGAGGATGGTGTCGCTGAGGAGGGAGAGCCGGGTGTGACTGCGGCGGATCTGCTCCTTGAGCTGGTCGATGCGCTGCTGGAGGTCGCGGAGTCGCACTGCGTAGGTGGCGCCGTCCATGCCGCCGTCGTCGGGCGCGTCGGTCTTGGGGGGCGTCGTGTCGCCGGCGGGCTGGTCACCCGTGGCGCCATCGCCCTCGGCGCCATCGCCCTCGGCCCCATCGTCTTGCCCTGCCGCGTCCCCCTCGCCCTGACCCGCGTCGTCGGTCTTCGCCGCGTCATCCCCACCATTCTCCGCGGGGGCTTCCTCGGCCGGCTCCTCTGCGGGCTTCTCCTCTGCAGGCTGCTCTTCTGCGGGTTGAGCGTAGGCCGGCTCTGGGGCGGACGCGCCCAACCACGTGGCGCCCGCGAGACACCCGGCCAAAGTCACCGCCATCACGCGTCGAAACTGCATGCTCATTCCCTCAAAAAAGTTGTGCGATTCCAAGCCATTGCTCAGAACGCATAGGCCTTCCGACGTAGTCTAGTAGGCCTTGCCTCTCGGGCGCAACGTCGGAAACCGGCCGGTTCTTGAGCGCTGGCCCACCTCGTCCGCCCTGCGCTATGGTGTCGGCGCGTGTCGTCGGAGCATGAAAGGGGCGTGTCGGGCGTCGTCCGGCGAGAACTTTCGACCTGCTCATGCGTCGATGCCGGCACAGAACGAAACTTGAGCAGACCCTACGAAGAGCGAGGTGGGGGTGTCCTCTGACCTCGCCGACGTCTCCGACGAGACGTTGATGATGCGCTTTCAGGGGGGCGACCGCAGCGCCTTCGGTGTGCTCGTGCGTCGCCACAAGACCCCGATCTACAACTTCATTTTGCGCCAAGTGCGCCACCAGAACACCGCCGAAGACCTCTGCCAGGACGTCTTCGTCAAGGTGGTGCACAACGCCGCGACCTTCAAACACGAGGCCCGGTTCACCACCTGGGTCTACTCGATCGCACGCAACCTCTGCATCGACCACCTCCGCAAGATGTCCCTCCGCCGTCACCCCTCCCTCGACCAAGCGTCTGGCCGCAGCGACGACGGCCCCACGCTCGGCGAGAGGATTCCCAACCAGCACCCGTCGTCTGCGGCGGACCGGCAGGCGATGAGCACGGACATCGGAGAGAGGATCGTTCGCGCCGTGGAGGCCTTGCCCCCCGAGCAGCGGGAGGTCTTCCTCCTGCGCCAGACCGCCAAGGTCCCCTTCAAAGAGATCGCCAAGATGACCGGTGTGCCTGAAAACACCGTGAAGAGCCGAATGCGCTACGCCCTGGAGCGCCTCCAGGAGGCACTCTCGGAATACGAAGACTACGCCCGCGCCCTCCGCTGAGGGGGAAGCGACCATGGATCAAGAGAAGTTCGACCAGCACCTGATGGATTTCCTCTTCGACGAGCTCGATGAGGTGACCGCGGCTGCCATGCGTCGAAAGATCGATGCCGACGCCGACGCCCGCGAGCTCGAAGCGGGCCTGCGCGCGACCATCGAGGTGGCGCAGCTACCGGTCGAGCAGCCGAGCGACGACCTCGAAGACCGCATCCTCGCAGCAGCTCGCTTGGCGGAGCAGGGTGAGCCGCTGCATCGCAAACTGCTGCGGTCGCTCGCCTGGGCAGGAAGCCACGCCATGCGGCCTCAGCTCGCCATGGCCGCCATCCTGATGCTGGTTCTTGGCTCATCGGTACTGCTCCTCCGTGCGCGCCCAGGCGCGGTGGTCGTCAGCAAGGACGACGCACCGCCCCCAGCCGCCTCCTCCGAGCCGGCCGCGAATCCGCTCGAGCTGACGGCGCCCGAAGAAGTGCCAAGCGCGACGCCCCAGCCCCAGAAGCAGGTCGCGGTGCCCGCCGCCGTCGCTAGCGCCAGCGCTTCGGCCCTCGCCAACCTCGACGCGACCTACGACGAGGCCCTGAAAGCGTACAGCACCGGCGACTTCGGCGCGGCCCGACGAGGCTTTGCCACGGTCGCTGCCAGTCGAAGCCCCAAGGCCGGCTCGGCCAAGCTCTACGAGGCTCGCTCCGTGCGTTCCACCGACGGCTGCGGGCCGGCCATTCCCATCTACCAGGCTGTGCGACAGCGTGGCGGGGGTTCGGCCCTCGGCCTCGAAGCATCCTGGGACCTGGCCGACTGCCTCACCCAGGTGGGGCGCAAGTCCGAAGCCATGGCCGTCCTTCGACAGCTCGCGCAGGTGCAGGCCTATGCGCAGCGGGCCAACGCACAGCTCGAGCGCATGGGCGAGGCCACCTCGACGGGGGGCAATGCCGTCGCGTCGAAACGCCGTGCCATGGAGGCCAACCCGGCTCCCGCCCCCGCAGCCCCGCCTCCGCAGGCCAAGCCCGCCGCCCCGCCGCCGTCGACCACCTCGGCCGACGCCTTCGAAGAAGCGCTCTAGCGGCTAGCGTCGCCGCAACGTTGCTTACGCGCGGGGGCCCTCCTACACTGCACCCATGCGTAGGTACTGGCTCTACGGCCCCTTCCTTTACGCGACGATCCTCGGCACGGCGTGCAGCGATCAGGCCCCCGTGAGTGGCCTCGCGATGGGCATGCGCGCCCCCCTCGGATTGCTCGACAACGCCACCTCCGTCGAGCTCAGCGTCTACGCTGGCGAAGACGTCGTATGCGACGACGAAACCGGGCGCGTGTCCGGCTCCGCCATCAGCACGCAGAACTTCGCCCTCAACAACACCGGCTGTGCCGATGGTGCCGCTTGGTGCCAAGACATCACCCTCGTCCAGGACGGTGAGATCCGCACCTTCGCCGTCGTCGCGAGCGCAGCCGGCAGCGTCATCGGGCGCGGCTGCGACCAGCGCAACATCGACCAGGACCCCCTCGAGGTGACGATCGACATCGTGCCCGAGGCCGAGCCCAAGTGCTGCAACGACGGGGTCGTCCAGTTCGGCGAGCAGTGCGACACCCAGACGCCCGCCGCACAGACCTGCAGTGGCGAGGCAGCGGATCAATCGGTGGGAAGCTGCGATGGCGTCGTGCAAGACGACGTATGCGAGTGTGACTGCCTCGCGCGTGAGATCCTGCTCACCGAGGCGGCTACGCAGAACCCGCCCCTGCTCGACAACGCCCCCAACACCAAGTTCGGCCTCGCCCTCGCCTTCTCGGGCTCGGGAGGCGCGGCCGACGTCGCCAACTCGATGCGTGCGGTCTATACCGACACCAGCGGCTCGAGCTCCGTGCCCGACATCAACCTGCGTGTGCTCGACCAGGAGTTCTACCCGCTGCAGTCGGCGCTCAATCGACAGATTCGACTGCCCATCGGCTGCTCGACCAACACGCTCACCAACTGGCGTCCCGGAGAGCAGCGCGAACCCGACATCGCTCAGCTCAGCCCCGAGCAAATGCTCGTGGTCTGGGCCGACAACGGAGAGGCCGCCCTCGAGTTCGACGTCTTCGGCATCACCAACAACCGCTCCGGCTGTTCGGACCAGACCCAGCCGCTCAAGATCGTCGACGGCGATGCGTCCCTCCGGTTCCCGGCCGTGGCCGGGGGGCCGAGCGGTACCGCGCTCGTGCTCTGGAACCGAGGGGGTCTCATCCAAGGCAAGGTGTGGACTGGCACCACCATCGCCGCGGGCGAACTCGCCGTAGGCGAAGCCATGACGGAAACGCGGCCCGCCGTGGCCGGCAGTCCGGCTGGCTTCGTGGTCTCCTACCAGTCGCCGGCCAACGAGGGTGACATCGTCGTGCAGCGACTCGGCGTCGACGGCACGCCCATCAGCGGCGTCATCACCGTCAACGAGACGACGGCCGGCATTCAGGAGCAGCCCGACGTGGCGATGCTTCCCGACGGGCGCTTCGTGGTGGTGTGGAAAGATGGGGACGCCATCCGCTTCCAGCGCTTCGACGCCGGTGGCGCCCCCGTCGCCGGCGACCAGGAGGGTGCCCTCACCGAGACGAGTCCCGCCGGGTTCAACCCTCGCGTCGACGCGTCACCGACGGCCGCGGGAGCGTTCTATGCCGCAGTCTGGGGCGCCCCCGGTACGGGGGAGATCTGGGGCCGCGTCTTCGACGCCCAGGGCAGCTTTCTCCGCAACTCGACCAACGGCCAGTTCGGCGACTTTCTCGCGAGTCACCCCGCGATCCCCGGCGCGCGGCAGATGCCCACCGTCGCCATCGGCCCGCGCTACATGGCGCTCGGCTGGCTCGACACGATCGATGGCGGCAACGGGATGAAGGTGCGCCGCTTCCCGCTTCCGCCCCAGTAGCCAGCCCCAGTAGCCAGCCCCAGCAGGTCCGCCAGTAGGTCAGGGCTGCGCCCCTGGAGCTCAGTTGCTGATGAGCTCTTCTGCGTCCTTGCGCAGGTAGGCGATGGTTCGGATCGCCGCCACGAGACGCTCGCGGTCGTCGAGCTCCAAATCGATGAACTTGACCCCCATGCCCGGGTTCAAGTTGTCGCCGAAGGCGCTCACGGTGTTCACCCACTGAACCCGGCCCGGCAGCGAAAACGGCGCCGGAAGGTATCGCGACACGAAGGTCAGAATCATGGGTGTGCCGACGGCGAGCGGTTCATCCGTGCGGATGAAGATGCCGAGCTCACCGATGTTGGCGATGGACGCGAAGAGGAAGGTCTCTTCGGTCTCGCAGTTGACCGCCCAGTACACCCCGTCCGGTTCGGCGAGGTGCAGCTTGTCTGAGGGCGGCTCTGACCGCGGCATGTTGTCGTCGTATCCCTACTGTCGTCCGACGTCGAGTGTCGCCGCGCCGTCTCGTCTTTCTTCGCCCTTTCTCCCCTGCGCGGGAGCGGGCACATTACGCCTCGTGAGCGACCCTACCGCCTCTTCCGCCCCGATCTCCGGTGCCGAGCCCATTTCACCTGCGCCTCGCTTTCTCGTGGTAGGCATCGGCGGGATCGGGGGCATCGTGAGCGCAGGCCTCTTGCACCAACGTGCCGACGTGCTCCCGCTCACGCGCAACGGACTCGTCGCCGACGCCATCGAGTCGGACGGCTTCGTCACCCGTGGCGACGCGAGCCTGGGCGTCGTGCGGGGCAAGGCCTTCGCGAGCCTTCCGAAGAACATCGATCCCTTCGACTACATCATCCTCGCCACGCAGCCGCCTCAGGTCGAAGAAGCGGCCGAAGCGCACCGGGAGCACCTCGCCGAAGGCGGCTCGATGGTCGTGCTGCAGAACGGACTCTGTGAGCTGCGCGTGGCCGACATCGTCGGTCCCGAGCGTGTCATCGGCGGCATCGTCGCGTGGGGCGCGAGCATGCTGGAGCCCGGCGTCTTCGAGCGCACCTCGGCCGGTGGCTTCACCATCGGTCGCCTCGACGGCAGCCTCGACCCCGCCCTCACGACCCTCGCCATGCACCTCGAGGCCATCGGGCCGGTCGACGCCACGCGCAATCTGCTCGGTGCTCGGTGGTCCAAGCTCGCCATCAACTGCGCCATCTCCGCGCTCGGCACGGTCGGCGGTGATCGCCTCGGAGTGCTCATGCGACGCCGCTTCGTGCGACGGCTCGCGCTCGAGGTCATGAGCGAGGTCACCTCCGTGGCCCAGGCCGAGGGCGTCACCCTCGAGAAGGTCTCGGGCACCCTCGACTTGCCGTGGCTACAGCTGAGCGACGACGAGCGCCGCGCCAAGCTCGGGTCGGCGGGGCTCGTCGCCAAGCACTCGCTCTTGCTCGCGGTCGGCACCCGCTACCGTCGGCTCCGCTCTTCGATGCTGCACGCCATCGAACGCGGCCGCCCGCCCGCCGTCGACTTTCTCAACGGCGAGGTGGTGATGCGGGGCACGCAGCTCGGCATCGAGACCCCGATCAACGCGGCCCTCCAGCGCGAGATCCACGCCATCGCCAAGGGGAAGCGCCGCTCGAGCATGGAGACGCTCGAGCAGTTGTTCAAGGCTACGCGCTGACTAAGGCCGCGGCTGGGCCTGGGCCGCCTTGGCGAAGGTCGCCTCGGCGTCTCCGCGTTGGTAGGCGGAGAAGAGCTGACCCCAGTGGGTGTTCTTACGCCAGCCCTCGAAGATGTGCTTGTCCTTCATCGGCCAGCGGTAATAGTCGTGGTAGGCCTCGCTCCCGAAGATGAACACGTTCACGAGCGGGGTGTGGAAGAACAGCTTCTGGAAGCGCTTCATGGGCCCGAACCACATGAGGTCGCCGACCATGCTCGCGCCGTTGTCTCCGACCGAGAAGTCCCAGCTCTCGCCAGAGATGTCGTCACCCACGACCTCGATGTCGCGCACATCGCCGATGCCGAGGCCGTCCTCGTGGGCGCAACGCACGAAGTCGAGGCTCATGGGATCGAAGCCCATCATCTTCGCCGCCACCGCGTCGATGGCCACCTGGTCCGAGCCGGCGAGCATGTAGTCCTTGATGACGGGCTTCATGGTGCGCGGCCCAGGGCCGTTGCCCGCCGTCGTGCCGTCCATGATGGCGTAGAGCCCCGCGTGGATCTCCTTTTGGATGGCGAGGAGGTCGACGAGGGTCTCGTGGATCCACGAGTGGGTGTAGTGGCGATGGGTGGCCAGCAACCCGCCGAAGGCGTTCTTCATCGCCCCCGTGGTGGTCGTGTAGATGTGGCACTTCACCGTGGGCAGGTGCACGATGTTCTTCCCGAAGAAGTAGTCCGGCAGGTAGATGCCGTCGGGGAAGATGCGGTCGAGCACGCGCATCCGGGCCTTGGGCCGATACTCGATCCACTTCATGTCCTCGTCCTTGAAGTTGTAGAGGACGGGGATGTCGAACTTCTTCAGGATGGGGAGGTAGCCGTTGAGGTCCTCGCCCTTGAAGGCATCGGTCACGACCGTCTTGTTCTGAACACACGACTGGTCGTCGAAGCCCATCTCCTTGAGGCTGAGGATGGTCCCCTCCAGCTGCCAGGGCGTGGTGTTCGCCCCCGGGAAGGGGAAGTGCCAGGAGATGTTGTCCTTGAGGATGGTGGTGGCCGAGTCGTCGAGCGCATCCTTCATTCCCGCCAGCTCGTTCAGCCGGTGAATGTCGTCGAGGATCGTCTCGGGCTTGACCTTGAGGACGGCAACCTTGCTCTTCGCCATGGCGCGGGTATGCCCCACGGGCCCGCGCCCTGCAAGCCCGGCCCGGCGACTTCCACGAGACCTTCACAGTCCCTGCACCGGGCCGGTGCTTTCTCCACACTCAGCCGCAGACGATGGCCGCGCGGCCAGCGTAGACCTGGCCTTCGCCCAACTCGTCGGCGATGCGAAGGAGCTGGTTGTACTTTGCCACGCGATCGGAGCGCGAGAGGCTGCCCGTCTTGATCTGCCCCGCGTTCGTCGCCACCGCGAGGTCGGCGATGAAGGTGTCGGCCGTCTCCCCCGAACGGTGAGAGATGACGCGACCGAAGCCCGCGCCCTCGGCCATGCGGATGCAGTCGAGGGTCTCGGTCACGGTGCCGATCTGGTTCAGCTTGATGAGGATCGCATTGGCGAGCGACTCGTCGATGCCCCACTGCAAGCGCTTGGGGTTGGTCACGAAGAGGTCGTCTCCCACCAGTTGCACCTTGGCGCCGAGCTCTGCCTGGAGCTTCTTCCACCCCGGAGCGTCGTCCTCGGCGCAGCCGTCCTCGATGCTCACGATCGGGAACTTGCCGCACCAGGTCTTGTAGATGTCGACGATCTCGTCGGCCGTGCGCTCCTTTTGGTCCAGCGTGTAGCGCTCTTTCTCCTTGTCGTAGAACTCGGTGAGCGCGGCATCGAGGGCGATGCTCACCTGCTCGCCGGGCTTGTAGCCGGCCGTCTCGATGGCCTTGAGCACCCACTCCAGCGCCTGCTCGTTGGTCTCGAGGCGCGGGGCAAAACCGCCTTCGTCACCGACGGCGGTCACCAGGTTCTGCTCCGAGAGCAGCTTCTTCAGGGTGTGGAAGATCTCAGACCCGCAGCGCAGGGCCTCGGAGAAGCTCCCCAACCCGTGCGGCATGACCATGAACTCCTGCACCTCGAGGCCGTTGTCGGCGTGGGTGCCTCCGTTGAGGATGTTCATCATCGGGGTGGGCAGGGTGCGGGCGACGACGCCGCCGAGGTAGCGCCAGAGCGGCAGGCCGAGGGCGTCGGCGGCAGCCCGAGCGACCGCCATCGACACGGCGAGGATGGCGTTGGCGCCCATCTTCCCCTTGTTGTCGGTCCCGTCGACCCGGAGCAACTCGGCATCGATGTTCGGCTGGTCCAGGGCATCCATGCCGAGGATGCTCGGGGCGAGCGACTCCTCGACGTTTCGCACGGCCTGGAGCACGCCCTTGCCCTTGTACCGAGCCTTGTCGCCGTCACGGAGCTCGATGGCCTCATGCTCACCCGTCGAAGCCCCGCTGGGCACGGCGGCCCGGCCATGACCCGCCTCGGTCATCACCTCCACCTCCACCGTGGGGTTGCCCCGACTGTCCAGGATCTCACGCGCGATGATGTTCTCGATTTCGGTCACGTCACTATCTCCTAAGCCTCGGCCAGGAGCCCCCCGACGGAGCCCCTTGTGGCCCTTGTTGCGGCAGCGGTCTTGTAACTAAGCTCGGGACCGCGTGGAACAGTCGATCGGCGTTTTCGGCCAGGAGGTCCTGCAGTGGACCTGTCTGTTGCAACAGGTGTCCCAGCGACCGCCAGCGCAGACCGTGTATCAGCACGCCAACTACCTGCTCGACGAGCTGAGTCGCTCGGAGGAGGCCAAGCAGATCCCCGTGCAGTCGGCCGAGGACGGCATGTTCGCCCTCGCGTCGCTCATCGACGAGGTCGCGATGGCGCTTCCCGACCTGCGACCGCTGTGGAGCCAGTACATGCTCCAAGCCACCCGCTTCAGCACCAACAACGCCGGCGTCGAGCTCTTCGAGCGACTCGGCCGCGTTCGCCAGGGACCGCCCTCGGTGCTCGCCACCTACGCCACCGTGCTCGGGCTCGGCTTTCAAGGCTGCTATGGCCTTCCGGGTGCCGACCGCTATGCCTTGGCCCAGCTGCGCCGTGACCTCGCGACCCAGCTCGGCGTCGACCCCGACCGAGACTGGGAGGGCGGCATCATTCGCCCCGTGCACAAAGACCAGGTCGAGAACCTCGAGCTCTTCAAAGTGCCCTGGTTCAAGACGGTCTGGTTTGGGCGCGGGCTCGCCATCTTCTTCGTCCTCGGGGCCCTCGTGACGGGCATCCTCACGCTGGCCTGAATCGGTGACCACGGCATGAGCAACCCTTTCGCCTACGAGCTGGCCACCCTGGTTCAGGCCCAGGAGCGTGCGCACCCCGGCGACCCCGAGGGGGTCTACGCGCTTCCCTGGTACCTCGTGCTCGGGGAGCCCCACACCGGGCGAAGCACCGCCATCAGAGCGATGAACCTCAGTTGGCCCCACGGCGATACCCCCGTCCCGATGACGGTACCCGACCCCATCGCCACCTACTGGCTGCCAGAGAAGGCGGTGTTCATCGAGCCGGGCGCACGGGTGGTCGGTCCCCAGCGACAGCACGGGCTGCTGCAAGAGCTGGCCGAAGAACTGAAAGCCAAGCGAACGCGCGAGCCCATCGACGGCATCGTCCTCGTGCTGAGCATGCAGCGCATCGCCGACGGCAACGAAGACGCCGTCGACGAGTACGTGAAAGCCGTACGTCGTCAGATCGTCGAGGTGGCGCAACAGGTGGGAGCCGACGTCCCCGTCTACGTGGTGGTGACCATGATCGACGCCCTGTGGGGCTTCGGTGACGTCTTTCGCTGGAGCGCCGAGCGGCGCGATGAGGATCCGTGGGGCTTCTCTTTGCCCCCCGGCGAGCCCACCAACGAGACGCCCCAGCGCATCGACGCAGAGCTCGAGGCCCTCACCGCCCGACTCGAGTCCTACTGCTTCGCCAAGCTCTCCAGCGAGGACCCCGCCGACGGGCGAATTCGCGCCTTCCAGCACCTGCTCGAGACGCGCGACGTGATGGTCAAGCTACGGCGAGCGATGACGATTCTCTCCGGCGGCAGCGCCTTCGAGGCCGCCCCTTGGATCCGTGCCCTCGCCCTCGGGAGCGGCCTTCCCGGTACGGGCCAACTGCTGCGACACGGAACCGCACAGCTCGCGAGCATGGGCCTCTACGCACCCAACCAGAGCGGAACGCCAACCCCCGGCGGCATGCCGCTCCACGCCTTCATCGACATGGTCCTCCTGCCGGAGAAGGACATCGTGCCCACCAAGATGCGGTGGCGCGACGACAAGGTCTTCCTCGTGCTGGTCATGCTCGGCGTGGTGATGTGGCTCGGCATCATCATCGTGATGGCCGCGCGCGCCGCCGCATGAGTCGATCAGCCCTTGCGGGCGGAGACGCTGCCGATGTTGACCGTCAGCTCGAAGGGGATCTCCGACCAGTACTTGCCGATGGCGTCATGAGCGTAGGCCCAGGCCGCGTCCCGTCCCGTCTCCACGTCG
>JAUHZF010000471.1 GCA_030426145.1 Polyangia bacterium | reverse complement strand
TCTGACCTGCTGCCGGACGTCATTCCCGACACTTCTGGCCGAGTTTGACGTGGTGGAGGGTGGCGGCCGCCACCCCGGCGCCGGCGGACCGCCACCCTCGGTCAGGTCTCCTCCGCGGCCACCCTCGGTCAGATCTCCTCCGCGCCGGCGGATCTCCTCCGCGGCCAGATCTCCCTCGGTTAGACCACCTCCGCGGCCAGATCTCCTCCGCGGACCGGTCAGATCTCCTGCGCGGACCGCCACCCTCGGTCAGATCTCCCTGCGTGCGCGGACCGCCACCCTCGGTCAGATCTCCCTGCGCGGACCGCCACCCTCGGTCAGATCTCCGGGCGCTGATCTCCGGGCGCTGTCGTCCGGGCGTCGCCGGGCGTCGTGGTCGACGCCAATGTCAGGGGTGCACCACCTGGTTAGCGGGGGGAGGGACCATCGTGCGGTTGCTTCAGGAAGGACGCGACCGCCTCGCCCCATGGGGGGCTGTCCCCTCCCGCGCAGAACGTGTGGCCGTCGTGGGCGCTGGTCCCGTGGGCGGGGAAGATCAACGCCCAGCCTGGACGCTGCGCACGTTGCATGGCGGCGGCGAGGCTGGTGCTGGGGGCCGTACTGAAGTCGTTCTCCGCCTGGACGAACAGCACGGGGACGCGCGTCGCGGTACTCGCCTGAAGCATACGCGCGCGTAGCGGAGCGTTGTGCTCCCACATGATGGCCGCCCCGGCGAAGTCGATCGCGGCGTGAAGGCCGTGGTCGCGTTCTGCCATCATCAGGCTGAGCACCCCCCCCAGCGAGCAGCCCGCGACCGTGATCGCATGCGCGTCGACCTCGGGACGACTTCGGGCGTAGGCCACTGCGGCGGCCACGTCATCGAGCTGGGTCTCCAACAGCGCGACCAGTTCCTCGGGGTCACCGTCCCTCCGCGCCAGCACGCCCTCGGCGTACGGGGCGGCGTCGCGGGACAAGCCATGGCCTCGCCGGTGCGGAGCCAGCACGATGAATCCCCTCGGCACATAGAACTTCGCCTGGCCCCCGAAGTTGGGCGGCTCCGCCTCACTCCCGTGGTTGTAGACGATGACGGGGAACGGGCCCCGCCCGGAGGGCCGATGGAGGTGGGCCCGTCGACCTTCGGCGTAGGTGACCACCGTGGACCCGCCGACGGGCGCGGGCGCGGGCGCGAGCACGGCGGAGGGAGCATGCACGGCGGAGGGGGCGTGCACGTCGGCGGGCGCGGTGTCGGCGCACCCGTCGCAGGACGGCCCCGCTACCATCGCGGCCAACGTCGCCCACCGCGTGCGCCGTCCGAGCATGAGCGCATGGCTACCACGCCTCACCCCGGTTCAAAATGGTGCGCTACCGCGGGTTGTTGTCCGCCCACGCCGACGCGCGGGTGCTGTGGGATTCTGCATGGGGTGCGCGTGCGGACTCGGTCTCGGCGATGGCGGACAGGTCACGCCGCGGTGAATCAGCGATGTTGGGCTTTTCTCCAAGCGCCCGGGGACACGCCTTCCCAACGCTTGAAAGAGCGCGAAAATGAGCTCTGATCTGAGAAGCCTAGGAGCCAGGCGACCTCGGCCAGGGCCACATCGGGCTGGCGTAGGTAGCCGCGCGCCGCCTCCTGTCGCAGCTCGCCGAGGATGTCGGAGAATGGGCGGCCCAGCTCTTTGAGTCGTCGCTGGAGGGTGCGATCCGACATGCCAAGCTTCCGTGCGATGCTGGCTGCGGTGACGTCGCCGCCGCACAGCTCGCCCCGAAGCGCGCTCTGTACTTCGGCCGGCAGGTCCGGCTCGGCGGGCGGGAGGTCGGCATGCAGTCGTCGTGCGTGATCCTCGAGCACGTCGAAGAGGGCACCGTTCGCTCCCGAGGACGGTTGGTCCCACGTTGCGCGGGAGATGACGATCTCGGCCTTCGGTTCCCCGAAGCGTAGGTCGCAGGCGAAGATGCGCTCGTATGCGCTGACGTCGTCGGGGCGAGGATAGGTGAAGCAGACGCGAGACAAGGGCCAGGGTGCCGCACTGCTTTGGCGGCTGCGGAGCACCAGGGCGGCGAAGGTGTAGTCCTGGGCGGCAGGCGGCGGTGGACCGACCGCCGTCGAGAAGCGCAGGACGACGGGGTCTCCGTCGACGAGCTCGAACGAGGCGCGAGGGTCGACGATGTCGAAGTAGCGCAACACGCGCTCGAGTCCGGTGCCGATGGTTGGGGCATTGGCGACGATGAAGTCGAGGACCTTGTAGGCCCCGAAGGACAAGGCCTCGGCTGCGTGAAGCGCCAGGAAGGGGTCGGTTGCCCGCGAGGCAGCCTGGACCCAGATGGCATCGGCGACCTCTGCGGGGATGCGCGCATCTGGGTCGTCGACGAGGGAACGCTCGGCGCCAGCGGCCTCGAGAACGACCTCACCATCGAGGCCGAGATGCTCATACGCCACGAGCACCGCTCGGCTCGCCACCGACAAGACCGTCGCCACGGCGCGATGCTACCACCCGCCTTCCGGCGTGCGCACAAAGGCCGAGCACGAGCACGCCGCAGGCGAACGGGAACCAATCGCCGAGCCGCCCGTAGACGGTGGTCACGCCCGCCCTGGGCATGGCGACCACGAGGACGCGCTCCTGGCTGTCGTAGTGGCTCGCGAAGCCCCGCATGCGCCCTCGAGCGTCGATGCCAGCGGAGAGGCCGAAGCGTGTGGAGCGCACGATGCCATGGCCACTCTCGATGGCCCGCATCCGGGCCATCTCCGTGTGGATGGGGTCGATGCCGCGCCAATCGGACGAGGGGAGGGCGACCAAGTCGACACCCACGTTGCCCAGGGCTTGGCGAGGGAAGTCGTAGTCGTAGCAGATGCTGCCTCCGATACGCACGCCGTCGCGTTCCACTGCAGGCATGGAGGCCGTGCCGGGGATGGCCGGCTCGCCAGGCACTGGATGATGCTTGAAGTAGGTGTGGTCCTGTTCGCCATCGGCGCGGAGGTAGATGTACTTGTTCTCGTAGAGCAGCGGCTCGGTCTGCACCGGCACGACGTAGGCCGCGACGATGTCGACGTTCAAGTCGGCGGCGAGGTTTCCCATGCGCTGCAAGAATGCGGGCTCGTCGTCTGAAGTGACCATGATGGCGGCCTCGTTCCACACGACCAGCGCTGCCCCTGCCTGGGCCGCCTTGGTGGTGCGGTGGACCAAGCCCAGCTCGACCTTCGAGCGCTCGTCGGGGTCTGGCAGCGTGGGCTCGGTTCCGACACGGCTATCGGTGCCGACGGCCGCGACGGTCACCGTGGCCTCGCCACGGCCCGACGACGATGCGAGTCGGGCCTGCCCAGCGCTCACGACCACGAGCAAGGCGAGTCCGAGACCCCAAGCCCAGCGACGGAGGTTCCCGCGCTGCCCTCCCGCAAGCGCGCGCTCGAGAACGCCGGCCACGAGGTACATCAAGAAGCTCACGCCGTGCAGGCCGGTCACCGACGCGAGCTGCAGCAAGGCGAGCTGGTCGAGCTGCGTGTTGGCTGCGGCTCCCCAAGTGCCGAACGGCATCAGCCCATGCAGCGACCACTCCGCCACCACCATCAGCGAGGCGAAGCCAATGGTGGCGAGATCGGTATCGATGCGACGTCGAAGCCCCTCGTAGGTGAGAAACGCCGCTGCGAAGACCGAGCCGATGGGCAGACCGAAGCCCATGGCCATGACCGGCGGGATGGAGCCCGTGACGATCTTCAGCACCGCGACGATCCATGCCAGCCACATCGCTCCCAGGAACAGCAGACGGCTTCGCCACCCCTGGGTCAGCCGGAGGTACCGGAGCCAACCGATGGGCGCGAACCAAGCAAGCGCCCCGACGCCGCAGCGAAACTGGGAGATGACGACGAGGGCGACGCCGAGCGCGAGCCAAAGTCGCGGATGAGGTTCTCGGTGCTTCATGCCTCTACTGTGCTCATCGCCTGCGAGCCCTTCTTGACCTTGACCGACAGCTCTTTGCCCAACCCCGACAATTGCCTTGGCCGTCGATGAAGAGCTCGCATTCGGTGGGGGCGGGGATCCCCGGCACTGCAAGGTCCCAGTTTGCGATGGTCGGTTGGCGCCGGAGGCCGGTCGCCGACTTCGGGGCCATGGTGCTTGCTATCTGCGCTGACATGCGTCGCGAGCGACGCTTCGTTCGAGGCTGTGGTCCGTTGGAACCGACGCGAGGGAGCGCCCCTTTCTCCTCGATACCGTTGGGCTACACTCGTCGTGATGAGCACCACCGAGAAGGCGCCCACCTGGCGCGAAGTGAAGGCAGACCTGCGGCGCTACGCCCGCTTCCTGTTCGGCTTCGTCGCGCTTCTGTGGGTCGTAGAGGTGGTGAGCTGGCTCTTGCCCATCGTGGATGCGTTCGGGGTTCACCCCCGCACAACGGTCGGCTTGCTGGGGATCTTCTTCCACCCGTTCCTCCACGTGGGCGTCGGTCACGTGCTCAGCAACAGCATCGGGCTGCTGGTCTTCGGCGCTATGATCGTGCTTCGCCGCGAGCGCGATCTGTACCTGACGATGCTGGCGTCGGCCCTCCTCGGTGGACTCGGGATCTGGCTGTTCGGGCGCTCCGCCAACCACATCGGCGCGAGCGGGGTGGTGTTCGGCCTCTTCGGCTACCTGCTCACGGTAGGGTTCTTCGAGCGCAAGCTCGGCTCGATCCTGCTGTCGCTCTTCGTGGTCTTCACTTGGGGCAGCCTTCTATTCGGTGCCTTGCCCACCGCCGCGGGCGTGTCGTGGGAAGGCCACCTGTTCGGTCTGCTCGCGGGCGTCGGCTCGGCGAAACTGCTCGCGGCGCCGCCGAAAGCTCAGCACGACTGACGTATGGCGACGCGAGTCAGGGCGCGAAGAGTCCGAAGAAGATGTCGTTGTTGAGGGTGTTGGACTGTGGCCCGAGCCCGAAGTCGACGTCGCCTACGGCCCGCGCGGTCAAGGCGATGGTGCCGTCGGGTCCCACGGCCACCTCGTCGACCACCTTGGCGAAGTCTTGGGTGCTCGTTGCGAGGTTGACCCAGCGTAGACCACCCATCGGGTCGAGCTTGGCCGCGAACAGGTCCTCATCGGAGCTCGCGGGGGTCTGCGGGCCCTGGCCGAAATCGGCCCCCGATTCCCATTCGCCGCCGATGATCACGTCTCCGACGGGGTCGACGGCGATGCTGCGGACCTCGATCGCAGGAAGCTCGACCGCGAGCTCGAAGAGGCCCACCGACGAGTAGGCGACCGCGAAGCCTTCGCCGAGAATGTTCGTGGGCGGGAAGGTGGAGGGGTCGCCGGGAATGCGCTGCATCCCGCGCCCGGCCACCCAGAAGCGACCGTCCGGAGCCACGTCGATGCGCCCGGTCGCGTAGTTGTCCGCCTCTTCCGCATGAAGCACATCCGGGGTGCCGTTGGCATTCAGGGTCGCGACCACGAATCCACCAAACGTTGGCGCGCCGGCCTGGGGCGTTCCGCCCACCTGCAGGGTGCCGCTGTAGCCGCCAGCGAGGAGGAGCTTGCCGCTGGGGGTGAAGGCGATGTCCATACGGCTTCCTTGAAGCGCCTGGAGGACGATGCTGTGGCCGAACACGAGCTGGCCATTGGCGTCGTATCGGGCGAGCCACCGCGTCCTCAGCTGATCCGGCAGGGGTCCCTGGCCGAGGTCGAGATCCATGTCGAGGCCGTCGAAGGTCCCTGAGACGGCCATGCCCCCGGTAGGATCGAGAGCGAGGCGGGCGTGGCTCGGGAAGGTCGCGTGCGGTATGTGCTTCGTACCCACCAGTGCCCCGGTGGCGTCGAGCTCGAGCACGAACAGGCTTGGCCCCCCGCTGGGACCGTCTCCGAAGTCGATGTCGACCTCGGAGTAGCCCAGGACGTGGATGTGATCCTGGGCGTCGATAGCCATGTCGAAGACCGACTGGTTTCCCGGCGCCCCGTACAGCTTGGCGTCGAGTCCCACGCCGGCGGACGTGAGCCGCGCCATGAAGATGCCGTACTCGGTATTCGGCGGCGCATCCGCATCGAGAATCCGACCCGGATACGGTTGGAAGTTGAACGAGGTCGTGCGGCCGACCACCACCACCTCGCCGTTGGACAGAAAGCCCACCCGGCCGGAGTCCTCGAAGACGCCACCCGCCATCATGTCGGTGTAGACCGCGTTGCCGACGCAGGTCGGCGTCGCCCCGTCACAGTTCTCGTCCGCCGCGGTCCCGCAGCCGTCGTAGGTGGGCAACACCTGGCCCATGCAAGCCTCGGGGATCCCGTCCGGGCCACAGACCGCGGACCCAGCGAGGCAGGCTCCCACCCCCTCGGTACCGGCAGGGCCGTCGTAGCAAGGCACGGTGGACCCCGGCGTGCATCCCATGCCGCCGCCTCCGACACCCTTCCCGCCGCTTCCGTGGCCCCCACCACCGGAGCCTCCGCCGCCAGAGGCCGCGCCGGTGCCTCCGTCGCCGGACCCGATGCCGGCCCCCGCGCCGATTCCGCAGGCGACGCAACCGGTTCCGGTGCCGACGCGTGCGAACAACGCCACGTTGCCGTCCTTCCCGATCGCGCAGGCCAGCCGCTCGATGAGCGCGCATTGCAACGAGATCAACGTGCTCACCGCCGCCAATGGCGGGATCAGCACGGCAGGGCGGATTTCGGATGCGTCCTTTGCGCTCAACGAACAGTTCTGCCTG
>JAUHZF010000470.1 GCA_030426145.1 Polyangia bacterium | reverse complement strand
AAGCAGGCCCAGGCCGCGCTCGTGCAAGGCGAGCGCATGGCCCTCATCGGTGAGCTGGTGGCGGGGGTGGCCCACGAGATCTACAACCCCCTCAACGCCATCGTGGGGTGCGTCACGTCGCTCGAGCGGGTGCAGGACGAGCTCACGGAGATGATCGCGCACTACGACGGCGCGAGCGGCCAGCTGCCGCCCGCGGTGCGCGCGGAGCTGAAGGCCAAGGCCGACGAGCTCGACCTCGACGGCGCCATCGACGACCTCAACGGCATCATCCGCGTCGTCACCAGCGCCTCGCGCCGCAGCGTGGAGATCGTCGGCAACCTCAAGTCCTTCTCACGGGCGACGGTGGAGGCCATCCCCACCGACATCAACGCCGGCCTCGAAGAGACGCTCAGCTTGTTGCGTCATCGCCTGCGCCACCGGGGCATCGAGCTCGAGCTCACGCTCGATGAAGAGGTCCCGCCCGTCGTGTGCCGCGGCGGGGAGATCAATCAGGTCTTCATGAACCTCCTCACCAACGCCATCCAGGCCGTCGACGAGGCCCACCCCGACGGCGCGGGAGGCCGGATCGAAGTCGAGACCCAGCGCGCGGGCGATCGCGTGAAGATCTCCATCGACGACAACGGTCCCGGGGTCCCCGACGATCTCCGTGCGCGCGTCTTCGACCCCTTCTTCACCACCAAGCTCGAGGGCCAGGGCACCGGTCTCGGGCTTTCGATATCGAGTGAGATCATCCGCCGTCACGGAGGTAGCCTCGCGGTGAGCACCAGCGAGCTCGGCGGCGCCCGCTTCGTCTGCGGCTTGCCGATCTTTCCGCCCTCCGCGCGGTCGCGCCCGTCGCTGCGCTCAGCGGCGGGTCGCGCCGCCGAGTGAGCTCGAGCGCGATGCTCCGAGGGCTGCGGACCGACGCACACACACATCGTGCGCGCTTCACCGCCATCGTCACGGCGGGAGTCCTCAAGTTGGCCTAGAAGCAGTCGTTCAGCCCAAACGAGGAGGATGATCGCGACGGTCCCCCCCCTGGTAGAACACCTATCGGCCGCGACGCGATCCGTACTAGGATGGCTGCGTTATCCATGAACGTTCGAGCCGAGCGATCGAGTAGGCGCAAGCGCGGAAACGACCCTCTCATCGGGAAGGTGGTGGCCGGTCGCTACCGGCTCGAAGCGCGCTTGGGCGAAGGGGGAATGGGGCTCGTTTATCGGGCGCGACACGTGCTCATCGACCGTGTCGTCGCGCTGAAGCTCATTCGTCCCGACCTCCGCGCCGAGACCCACCTGCGGGCCTGGATGCTGCGTGAAGCCAAAGCGGCCAACCGCGTCGACCACGCCCACATCATCGACATTCACGACATCGGTGAGACGGAGGACGGTGAGCTCTATCTGGTGATGGAGTACCTCGTTGGCACCCCGCTCTCCGCCGAGCTGTCGAATGGACCGATGAACATGGTCCGCAGCGTCGACATCCTCGAGCAGATGTGCGCCGCGCTCGGCCGTGCCCACGACCTCGGGGTCGTGCACCGCGACCTCAAGAGCGACAACATCCTCCTCACCGAGCGCGGCGGTCGTAAGGACTTCGTGAAGATCCTCGACTTCGGCCTCGCGGCGCTCAAGCGCGACGCACGACTCGCCCCCAAAGGCGCGGTCTTCGGCACGCCCGAGTACATGTCGCCCGAGCAGGCGCGCGGCGAAGACGCAACGCCCTCTTCCGACCTATACGCCCTCGGCGTGCTCTTTTACGAGATGCTCACCGGCCAGCTGCCCTTCCGCAGCAACGACCGCGACACCCTGCTCAAGATGCAGCAGCAGCAGTCGCCCCCGCCGCCGCGGAGCATTCGCAACGACGTCAATCCGCAGGCAGAGGAGATCGCTCTACGGCTCCTGCAGAAGGTACAGAAAGAGCGCTACCGCGACGCTCACCATCTGAAAGAAGACCTGCGCAAGCTGCAGCGCTCGCTGCCGTCGTCGCAGGCGTGGGAGGTCAACGCCGACGCCAAGCCGGCCGCGCCCGCACCGCCGCCCCCGCCTCCCCCGGAGTCGGCCGGCGTCACCGAGTGGGCCAACCGCGCCGCGATCTTCACACGCATGGTCTCCCGCGCCTACTCGGGCAAGGAGGCCCCCAACGACATCTTGAGCGCGCTCTCACAGACGTGGGACCTCGCGGCCCGTGCGAGCCGACTCGAAGGCGAGGTGGCGAGCCTCACCCGCAAGCTCGACGCCCTCGAGCGTCGTGGCCGCGCGCTACGCGCCGAGATCGGTCGTAAGGTCGAAGACCTCGCCCAGGAGGAGTCGCGCGTCCTGCGTGAAGCCGCCGCCCACGGCGAGGACGTCGAGCGGGCCGAGCGCGAGCTCGCTCAGCTCGAGCGACAGGCCAAGTCCAGCCGCGCCGAAGCCGAAACCGCCACCCAGCAGCGCCAGTTCGATCCGAAGGTCTTCGAGCGTGCCGGCGCCGCGATGGCTGGGGTGAAGGCCAAGACCGAAGAGCTCCAGCGCTACGACCAGCGCCGGCAGAACTGCGAGAAGACGGCGCGCAGCCTGCGTCGCCAGATCGAGCAGCTCCGCGGGCAACTCTCTCGCTACGCCGAGGCCCTCGAAGAGGATCTGGCCCGCGGTCGAAACCAGGTCGCGGAGCGAACCCGCGAGGGACTGCGCTTCGAGAAAGCCTTCCGCGACGTTTCGGACAAGCTCCTCGAGAACCTCCGCGACAAGCCCGAGTGCCGGGACCTGCTGCCCGAGCTGCTCGACGACGACGGCGAACGCTACAACAGCAGCCGCCGCGGACCCGACAGCCGCAAGGGCAGCTGAAGCTCACTGCTCGTCGGGGCCAATGAAAAGGGCCGCGCCTCCTCACGGAGGGCGGCCTCTTTTTTTTGATGTCGAGCGCCAGCCGGGAGCCCAGCCGAAGACCCAGCCGAAAAACTCAGGGGAGCTTGGCCGACAGGAACGACTTGAGCTTCACGAGGTTCTTCTCGTCCTTGCCGAACGAAGGCGGCTCGTAGCTGGTGGCCCAGCCGCGCACCTCGTTGAGGAACTCGCGGCGGATGGTCTCGTCGCCGATGATGTCGTCGACGGTGCGGCCGCGAGCAGCCCCGCCCTTGAGCTTTTCCACGTAGGCCTCGAGCCGGGGGTAGTCATCGCCGAGGAGCTCCTCGATGAGGGCCGCGTCCTTGGCCATGCGGGCCACGCGGGGCGCCTTGGCCTCGGCGTCGCTGGCCTCTTTCACGGCGAGCTTCGACGCCACGCGGAGAACGAAGGCGTCGTCGAGGAAGCCGAGGTCCTCGATCCCGTCGGGGATGAGGTCGAGCGACTTGAACAGGTAGTTGAGGCCGGCCGCGGAGTAGCGCTTCACCGCGTCTGGGGTGGCCTCATCCCCCACCGCGTCGGCCATGTCGGTGGCGTCGGTGGCGAGGTTCTTCAACCACTGGGGGAAGGTCTCCAGGCACTTGTCGTCAGTCTCGCTCATGGGCTTTCCTTAGGGCTTGGGCGGTATACCGCACCCCCGATCACGACCGCAGCGCAAAATCCCCCATGGTCGAAAATCCGTGCTAAGACGTCCGTCCCTTCCACGGTGGGGTAGCCAAGTGGTTAGGCAATGGTTTGCAAAACCATCATACGCGAGTTCGAATCTCGTCCCCACCTCCGCAACTTCGTTGAGCTTTCCTGAGCCCGTCGACCTTCGAGCCAAGCCTCGGTGACGGAATCCGCGACGAACCCCCGCAACTCGGCGAGCGTGAGCGTCAACAGCGCCCATCTCCGGGGTCGCGTTGGGTCGCAACGCAGCCGTCCACCGGGAGCTGGGCGCCCGTAGCGACGCGTGGGCCTTCGGCGTCGGCACGTCAATTGCGACGCGGATGCATGAGACCAGACCGGCGCGGGGTCTCGCCGACCCTCGGCCCGCCTCGCGTAGGCCGAGATCGGCGAATTCCTGCGGAACCTTCGTCGAGCATGGGCGGGAACAACAGGTAACGGGGGGCGAGCGAATGAGAACTCGAGTTCACACTGCACGGCGACGTCGGATTCACGCGGTTACCCTCGGTTTGTGCGCGGTGGGATGGCTAGGGGCGCGCACGGCGGCAGCGCAATCCGTGGATGCCACGCCGGAGCCTGTGCCCTCTCCCTCGGCCAGCGCGCCCAGGGCGACGCCGTCGCCCCTCCCGGACGTCGCGCCCCCGACGAGAGACGACGTGCTCCCCTCCCCTGTGCGTTCGGCGTCCCCCAACGACCCTTGGGCCGGGTTCCGCGCGCCCGAGGAGGAGCCGGACGAGGACGAGCCCCTCGGAATCGATCCCCTCTTGCCCGTGGGCTTGTCGCTCACCACGCTCGCGGCCTTCAACGTGGTGGTCGGCGCATCGAACATGGGCGACGACGATGAGCCCGAGACGGTATGTGGGCTCTCAGGAGCTTGTCTCGAGACGGCGCCGGACGAAGGCGGCGGCCTCGTGGGCATCACGCTTCTGTCCGCCGGTTTGGGGGCGGGGATCATCGGTCTGACCTCGACGGCCGTGGCCTCCGTTCGTAGCGCCGTCGGGTCGTCTACTCCGCCGCTCTTGGTGACGGGGACGTGGATGCTCGGAGTGGGCACCTACGCCGGCACGTTTGGAGTGGTCGCCCTCGCCAACGACGCGGGTGACTCACCACCCTTCGTTGCATCCATCGTGCTCGGAGGGCTCGGAATGGCGGGGGGAGCGTCACTCCTGATTGCGGGCGCGGTGTCCGACGACGCGTCGTACCAGCCGCAGAGCATGGGGCAACTCTCGAGCGGGATCGCGCTCGCAACGGCCGGGGTCTCCATCGCCCCCTTCGTCATCGGCATCTGCCACGCCACCACCCAGAGCACCGGCGACTACGCGGGGCTCGCCACGGTGGCGGTGTGCGTGCCAGGGGTCTTGGCGAGTCTGGGCATGGCCGGGGCCGGCTTCGCGCTGTGGTCGGTCGGAGGCCAACACGAGCCCGGCGCATCCGTTTCGCTCGGCATGACGGACAGCGGCCTTGGATTGGAAGGGACGTGGTGAACATGGGCATCTCCTGGAATTCGGTGCGCCCACTGGCCTTGCTTGCGTGGTGCGGAGGATGCGCGGGGCCGCCGGCCGAGCTCTCTGCGTTGAACGTCGAGGTGGATCTCGAGCCCATCGTTCGCGATCAGGAAGGGTGGAACACACGCGGGACCTTCTCATTGGCGGCGACCACGCAAGACGAAGGTGGCGCCAACCAATTGGTGGTGACCCGGCTCGACCTGGCGATATGCACGCCCGAGCTCGAGGCGACCTTCGGAACGGGCGAGTCCGATGCGCAGTTCTCGTTCGAGCCCCAACAGTCGATGCCCCTGGCCTTGCCCGACGGGGAGACCACCACCGGGCGCTTCACCTTCGAGATGAATCAGCGGGTACCGGTGATGTTTCCGCCTGGGTGGCAGTCCTGGTGTGCCGTGCGGGCGCCAGCCTGCGAAGCGGGAATCGCCACGTTCACCGTCGCCGTAGCCGATCGACGCTCGTCGGGGCGCACCGTAGAAGGCGAGCCCGGTTTCCAGGTGGTCAGCCGCGACATCACACCCACCATCATCGACGAACGCGAGGGGCTGTTGCCGCCGGCGCAGGAGGTCGGGGCACGATGGTCGCGTCTCGATGTTGCGCCATTCTCCTCCACGGATTCGTCGATTGCGGTCGACGCCCAGGGTCGGATCTTCATCGTGACCGAGGACATGGCCAGCACGGGCCACGTCGTCATCGCACTCGACGACCAGGGCGCCGAGAGATGGCGCAGCGCCATCGGAGTGATGGAGACCGCGCCCCGCCTTCTCGTCCGTGGTGACCGCGTCGTGCTCGTGCATTCGTTCCGCGGGACGGGGACGTTCTTGGGGCAAGCGGTGCAGGCGCAGGGGGGCGAGGACCTCGTCGTCGCGGCTCTCTCGACCGCAGATGGTTCGGTCGAGCGGCTCTCGGTCTACGCAAGCCCAGGCAGGCAGGAGCTGGTCGACGCTGTGACGACGCCAGACGGGGGGCTCATCGTACTCGTCCGAGATGAAGAGGGCGTGGACTGGGGTGGGGGGGCCATGGTCGAAGGCAAAGCAGTCGTGCGGTGGGATGCGTCCGGCACCTTCGTGTCGAGCTTCGTCACCTCACCCGTCGACTCACCATCGACCCCACCCTTCGATGCCACTCGGGTGGCCGTCGACGGAACCGACCGCGTGGTCGTGGCCGGAGCCCTGTCCAACCCCTGGGACTTCGGGAACGGCATCGTGGAGCCGGCCGATGGCGCCTCGTCGGTGGGGGTCGCACGCTACGACGCCATGGGCGGCTTGCTGACCGCTTCGAGCCTGCCTCGAGCGGGCTCGGTCGTGGGCCTGGTCACGGACGCCGACGGCTTCGTGCATCTCGCGACGAGGGCCTACCTCGGTCGCTTGGACGAAGCAGGCGGGTTCGTCGACGTGGTCGACTTCGACGAGGCGCTGCTCCCGAACCTGACGAGGTCCATCTTTGCCGTCGATGGACTTGGCCGACCGATGCTGAGCACCCGCACGGGCTACGGCATCGTGCGCACGGGCCAGCTCCGCGAGGTGCAGCTCACCTGTGACGCCACGTTCATCATCGCCTCCGGGTCGACCGGCGAGGTGGGCTTGTTCGGATCCTTCCGAGGCGTCTTCTCCGCC
>JAUHZF010000071.1 GCA_030426145.1 Polyangia bacterium | reverse complement strand
CCGACGCCCCAAGTCGCCCAAACACAGCGGCCCCGGCTCAAGCATCCATCGCCTCAACCGGGAACCTTGTTCTGGGTCCACCATCGCCTCAACCGGGAACCTTGTTCTGGGTCCACTCCTGTAGGCTTCTTACGCGGGGGAGGGCGTCTAGGGCTTGTTCGTCGGTGGCTTCGAGGTAGTCACAGCCGGCTAGGGCGGCGGACATCGTCGTGAAGTAGGGGAGACCACCCATCAGGGCGTGGCGACGGATCGAGTAGCTGTCGCGGACCGACTGGGCGCCGCGCGTCGTATTCACGATGAGCTGGACCTCGTTCTTTTGCATGAGGTCGACGATGTGCGGGGAGCCTGCCGCAACCTTGTTGATGCGCGTGGCCGGGATCCTGGCTCGCTCCAGGGCCTTCACCGTGCCATCCGTCGCGATGATCTCGAAGCCCAGCGACCGGAGTCGGCGCGCCACCGCGCAAGCAGCCGGCTTGTCGTCGTCGTGCACCGAGATGAAGGCCGTGCCCTGGCGGGGCAAGTCTACCCCCGCCCCATGCACCGCCTTGCCGTACGCGAGCGCAAACGTCCGTGCCACACCCATCACCTCCCCCGTCGAGCGCATCTCCGGGCCAAGCTGGGTGTCCACGCCCGGGAACTTCAAGAACGGGAACACGGACTCCTTCACCGCCACATGGGCCGGCATCGGCATGTCGTCCACGTCCTGGTCCGCGAGCTTCTTCCCCGCCATCACCTTCGCCGCGATCTTCGCCAACGGTCGACCCGTCGCCTTCGACACGAACGGGATCGTCCGGGCCGCCCGCGGGTTCACCTCCAGCACGTAGACCTCATGGCCCTTGATCGCGAACTGTACGTTCATCAGACCCACCACCCCCAGCTCCAGGCCGATCTGTCGAACCTGCTCCTCCAGGTTGGCAATGAGCGCTGGTGACAGCGAGTACGGTGGCAGCACGCACGCCGAGTCGCCCGAATGCACACCGGCCTGCTCGATGTGCTGCATCACGCCGCCGATCACCACCCGGTCCCCGTCACACACCGCATCCACGTCGACCTCGATCGCGTCATCCACGAACTTGTCCACGAGAATCGCGGTGCTGCCCGCCTCCCTGGCCGCCTCGACCGCCAAGTGCATGTAGGCCTCGAGCTCGTTCTCGTCGTCGCACACCATCATCGCGCGGCCGCCCAGCACGTACGACGGCCGCACCAGCACCGGGTACCCGAGCTCCGCCGCCACTGCCCGTGCCTCTTCCGGACCCGTCGCGATACGACCCGGCGGGCGCTGCAAGTCGAGCTTCGCCAACAGCGCATCGAACCGCTCTCGATCCTCCGCTCGGTCGATCGCGTCCGCCGACGTACCCAGCATCGGAATGCCCGCCTCGGCCAAAGGTACCGCGAGCTTGAGCGGCGTCTGCCCACCCAGCTGCACGATCACCCCCAACAACTCGCCCTTGCGCTTCTCTTCCTCGCAGATGCTCAGCACGTCTTCGTACGTGAGCGGCTCGAAGTACAACCGGTCCGAGGTGTCGTAGTCCGTGCTCACCGTCTCCGGGTTGCAGTTGACCATCACCGACTCGATACCCAGCTCCTCCAGCGCGAAGCTCGCGTGCACGCAGCAGTAGTCGAACTCGATCCCTTGGCCGATCCGGTTGGGGCCGCCACCGAGGATGATCACCTTCTTGCGATCCGTGACCGGGATCTCCGCCCCCGGCGGGCCGTCGTACGTTCCGTACAGATAAGGCGTCTCCGCCGGGAACTCCGCCGCACAGGTGTCCACATTCCGGTACGACGGGATGAGGTCGTGCTCCTTGCGCACTGCGCGAACCTCGGCCTCGGTCTTCCCGACCACGGCCGCGATGCGCGCGTCCGAAAGTCCGAGCCGCTTGGCCGCCTTCAAGGCATGCTCGCCGGTCCCCTCGTCGGCCAGCCGTCCCTCCATGTCGACGATGCGCTGCAGCTGTTGGAGGAACCACGGGTCGACCGCACAGGCCTCGAAGAGCTGCTCGTGCGTAGCCCCCACCCGCAACGCATCCGTGATCCAGAACAGTCGATCCCCATGGGGGGTCTTCACCAGGTCGAGCAGCAGCTCCCGAAGCTCCTCGTCGCCCATGGGCGGACCGGCCTCCGTCGGGACCTGTGGCGCACGCGGTCCTTCCATCAACAGGTCGCGCATGTGGTTGGGGTCGTCCCGATAGGCGCGGTAGTCGACCCTCTCACGCAAGCTGCCTACCCCGTCGTGACCGCGTTCCAGCGAACGGGCCGCCTTTTCCAAGGCCTCGGGAAACGTGCGGCCGATGGCCATCGCCTCGCCCACGCTCTTCATCTGGGTGCCGAGCTTGGTGTCGGCGCCGGGGAACTTCTCGAAGGAGAACCGCGGCCATTTCACGACCACGTAGTCGATGGTGGGCTCGAAGGCGGCGCTCGTCCCCGTGATGTCGTTGGTCAGCTCGTCGAGCGTGTACCCAACGGCCAGCTTCGCGCTGATCTTCGCGATCGGGTACCCCGTGGCTTTCGACGCGAGCGCGCTCGAGCGCGAGACGCGCGGGTTCATCTCGATGACGATCATGCGCCCGTCGCGGGGGTTCACCGCGAACTGCACGTTCGCGCCGCCCGTCTCGACCCCAACCGCGGAGATGATGGCGCGGGCCGCATCGCGCATGCGCTGGTACTCACGGTCGGTGAGCGTCATCGCGGGGGCACAGGTGATCGAGTCGCCCGTGTGCACGCCCATCGGGTCGATGTTCTCGATGGTGCAGATCACGATGAAGTTGTCGGCCCGGTCGCGCATGACCTCGAGCTCGAACTCCTTCCAACCGAGCATGCTCTCTTCCACCAGCACCCGACCGCGCGGCGACTGGCTGAGCGCCCACTCCACCTTCTCTGCGAGCTCGTCCGGGTGCTCGGCGATGCCGCCCCCGGTGCCGCCGAGGGTGAAGCTCGGCCGCAGGATGGCAGGGTAGCCGGTGCCGCCCTTCACCACCTTGTCGCCTTCGACGATCTCGCGGGCCTCCTCCACCGAATAGGCGTACCCAGACAGCGCCGACGACAGCCCGATCTCGTTCATGAGCTCTTTGAACTGCATGCGGTTCTCGGCCTTGGCGATCGACTCGGGGCGCGCGCCGATGAGCTCGACACCGAGCTCGTCCAACGTGCCGTTCTCGTGCAGCGCCAGCGCGAGGTTGAGTGCCGTCTGTCCGCCCAAGGTTGGAAGGATGGCGTCGGGCTTCTCTCGTGCGAGGATCGACCGGAGCGTTCGCGGTTCGAGGGGCTCGACGTAGGTTCGGACCGCCATGTCGGGGTCGGTCATGATGGTGGCCGGGTTCGAGTTGACCAGCGTCACCTCGTACCCCTCGTCGCGCAGCGCCTTGGCGCCCTGGGTGCCGGAGTAGTCGAACTCGCAGGCTTGCCCGATGACGATGGGACCCGAGCCCACCAGCAAGATCTTCCGAAGGTCGTCGCGACGGGGCATGGCCCAGTCGCTACCACCATGAGGGCTTCCCGTCGACGGCTCGTGCGGTCAGCGGCTGGCCTGAATCAGACTCAGGCTATTTCGGAGGTAGTTTCGGGCCCGTAGCGTGTAGGGACCGTCTTCTTTTTCCTCGAGGTGCTTCTTGAAAGCCGTGCTCGCGAGCTCCCACCGGCCCATCTGGAAGTGCACGATGCCCCGAGCGTAAGCAGCCGGATACGTAGGGTCGACCGCCGCGAGTCGGGTGATGGTCGCGAGCCGGGCCTGGCCCACCTTGAACGCTGTGAGCTCGGCCTCGGCGGGGCCGTACAGCTTCTTGCGGAACGGAAAGGCGAGCAGGAATCCGAACCGGAGTCGGTTCTCGTCGACCGTGAGCGCGAAGGCGGGGTTCTTCCCTAGCCCCGTGAGGTCGTTCCACCGGTCCTTGTAGAGGGCCACCAGGGTGTCGTCGCTCATCAGCAGCGTGCGGCCCCCGCCCTCGTCTGGGGGGCCACACCACGCGTTTCGTTCGAGCGCGGTGATGAAATCGCCGCCCAACGCCTGCAGCTCTTCGGAGACCTCACCGGACTTGGTCCAAGCGTGCAGCTCTTCCACGAAGCGGTAGGCCTGGTAGGCGCGCAGCGCGCGCAAGGGTCGGTCCCCCTGGCCAAGCGCTTTGTAGACCGCACGCACGAGCGAGGTCCGTACCTCCATGAGGGTCATCTGGTCGTTCTGGGCGGCCGCGAGGTTGTACTTCCGGAGCTCGCCGCCCATGGCGCGCACGTCGACGTCGAGGACGTCCGTCTGCGCCTCACGCGCGAGCGTCTGTTCCTCGGCTTTGCGGGCTTCGTGCGTGGCCCAGTCGATGCGGGGGGCCGGAATGTGATGCGGGCTCGTGTTGCGGGGGACGGCGATCAGGACGGCCGAGCCCGCGAGCACGAGGACGATGGCACTGGCGAGCAGCACGTCGAAGCGTTTCTGCCTCGGGTCCTTCTCCACCTTCTGGGGTTCCGTCATGGCCGACGAATCCGTATCCCGGTCCTCTTTCTCACGCGGCTTGCGGCTGCGCTTTTCCTTGGCGCTCACGGCTGATAACCATAGCTGTCTAGACGGAAGGACACGAGCGTGGCGGACGAACGACGAAGACACGTGCGCAAGGCGGTCGAGCTACCGGTTACCTACCAGGTGGAGGGGGCTGAGCCGGAGGAGGCTCGTGTGCGCGACCTCAGCCTCGGAGGGGCTTTCGTCGTCACCTTCGACGAGCCCGCCTTCGGCTCGAAGGTGAAGATCACCATGCCGCTCTCGGCCATGACCATCGAGGTCGAAGCGACGGTGCGCTGGCGCAAGAAGGACCAGGGCTTCGGGGTTCAGTTCGGTCTGCTTGGAGCCAAAGCGACGTACCACCTCACGGAGTACATCGCCGACATGGATCCGATTGCGGACTCCCGGATGCTCTAGAACGACAAACCGTTTGTCGTTCTAGCGGTTGGACAGCTGAATCGAGAAGCTCGCCTGCCCCGCGGGCTGGAGGCGTTGCCCAAACAGCATCCCGCCGCAGGTCTGCTGCAGGTCGGGCCGGAGCGGCGGATTGAAGCGGACGGCCGTGACGTCGCCAGATTCGGACGTGATGACCGTGACCTGCGACCGCACCGTGATCTTCGCCTCACCCGCCTCGGCACGGCCGAGTGCGCCCTGCAGGCAGCCGAGCATCTTGGCCCGCGCTTCTCCTACGGTGAGCAGGACGTGCTCCGGAGCCGGCGGGGTCGCGGGCATCGGTTCGTCGACCACGGCCGTAGACGGTGACGGTGCGGGCAAGATCGGCACCTCAGCCTGGGCGAGGCGCTTGCCGGAGGTGAGCGCGAAGTCGGCGCTGCCAGGGCTCACCAGCAGGTGGGCCTCGGCTCCGTCATCGATCGAACCCACGGCGACCTTGCCGCGGGACACGGAGACCGACACCCGATCGGCCTTGCGGGTCACGGAGAACACCGTACCGCGGACCGCCACGCGCGTGGCGCCCGCGACCACCGCGAACGCCTCGAGGGGCTGACCGGGTCGGTCGGGATTGACCTCCGCGTCGACGTGTCCTCGCTGGAGTCGAATGCTGTGGGGCACGCTCGTGGTGTCGACCACGGCGACACTGCCGGGGGCGAGGGTCCAGGCGACCACACCCGCGATGCCGAACCGCAGGGGCTCGTCGTCGGCCACGATCTCGGTGCCCGGCTTCAGCGCGCTGACGGCCATCGCCGGGCCACCGAGCGCATCCACTTTTGGCAGGGCCTTCAGGTCCAGGGCGGCCGGCGCTGCCGCGGGCGGCGGCTCGACAGGAGCCGGCGCCTCTTCGCCCTGCTGCACCGCGACCGGTGCTTTGGGCGCGGCGGGGTCCTGCGGCCGAGCGAAGTTCCAAAGGACGAGCAACACGCCCGCCGCGACTGCCAGCAACCCGAGGCGCTGAGGCCATCGGGACGCCTGTGCTTCCGCCAGCGAAACGACCTCGGCCTCTTCGCCGTCAGAGGCGATCTTGGCCATCAGCCGCGCTTCGATGCCGTCCCAGTCGAGCTCGGGCGCTTCCGCGTCGCGTAGCTCGAGCGTCATCACGCGCAGGGCGCGAGCCTCGTCCTCGGGGAGAGGCTCTCCCATCTCCATCGGCTCGTCGTTCACGGCTCCGCCTCCGTCTTCTTCTTGGACGTCTTCCCCTGACGACCTTTTTCGCTCGCCTTCTCGCGTTGACCGAGATCGGCCACCCCGGAGAGGGATGGCTCGTTTCGCATCATCTCGGCCAGCTCCTTGCGGGCGTAGAACAGTCTCGTTCGCACCGTCAGCACGGGGCACTCCACCACCTCGGCGATCTCGGCGGGCGGCATGCCCTCGAGCTCGTGCAGGATGAACACCGTGCGCTTCTTGTCGCTCAGCTTGTCGAGCAGGGCTCGGAACGCCTCCACGCGCCGCCGTCGGGCCACATCCTGATCCGGGCCGGGATCTTCGGTGGGCTCGTGGCGAGCGGCTTCTTCGTGGGTGTACTGGGGTCGGCTCCTCGCGCGGCGCCGCGTCATCAAGACCACGTTGACCGTGACGCGGTGAAGCCAGGTCGTGAACTTCGCCTGTCCCCGAAAGGCAGGGAGGCTCCGATGGACCTGGAGAAACACGTCCTGAACGACGTCTTCGAGGTCGGCGTTGGGTCCGAGCATGCGATACGCGATGCCGGTCACGACCGAACGGTGCTGTCGGAAAAGCTCCGAGAAGGCTGCGGCGTCGCCCGCCTGAGCCCGGATCACTACGTCATCGAGCTTGGGTTCCGACACCTTGCGCTCCGTGGGGCCGCCGACCGCCTTGGCCCGCGGAACCTGGGGTGCGTCGCCTGACGCCCCCACCTTCACACCGCTGTCCACACTACTGCGGCGGGCGCTCCAAGGGGAGAGACTGCGATCGAGGGACGTGGGTGCAATGGCGGCCACGGGAGGTCTGATGCCTCTCCGTCCCGCCGCATTCATCACCCCTCGGGCGCGAAGTCAGCGGGTGCGATGTTTGGTCAGCTCGACCAAGTCCGCGAAAACCAAAGCCACGACAACCGCCCCCGCCAGAAACAACATGTCCACTTGGCTGCCTCGAACCTGCTCGATGGGCCAAGTTTTCGAACGTGGCTTTGGGTTGTGGTGAGAAAAGGTGCGACATTCGACCACCCATCGTCGTCCTCGGGACGTGAGGCGCTCGTGCCCCACGCCGCCCGAGAGCCCCATGACTTTCCGATCCGCCACGCCCGTCACGCTCGTTCTCGCTGCCGTCGTTGGATGTGCATCGCCGGCAGAGGAGCTGCCCCCAATCATCACCGACGAAGGCGCCGGAGGAACCCCCAGCGTGGTCTCGTCCACCAGCACCGGCGTCGGGGGTGAGCCGAACGGGAGCCACCAGGGAGGTGGCGGGCCCACCGCCGATGGACCGCCCGACGTCACGGCGCGGCTCCTCTACATCAACCAACGGGTCTTCCGCGAGGACGACGCCTTCGCCCAGGGTGGAACGGCGAAGCTCGAGCTCCACACGCCGCAGCCGCTCCCCGTCGACGACCGCCCCGAGTTCTTCAACGGCGACGGTGAGCGCTGCACCCTCGAGGTGGGCACGGAGTGGCCGACGAGCCTCCCCATGGACGCCACGTGGCCGGCTGGACCCTTCCTCGACGCGGGAGACCTCAGCCTCGCGGTGTCGGGCACCCCAGGGCCGGTCGTCTACGAGTACTTCGACAGCTACTACCTGCGGCTGGCGCCCGAGCCGGTGAAGCTCGGCAACTTCACCCACAGCTACTTCTTCCCTCCGATCTACGTGCCCCACGGAGCCGAGGCTGCCCTCAGCGCACCCGGAGGACCCGATCTCGGGGCCTTTAGCGTCGATGGACTCGAGCTGGCCGAAGACTACACCGTCACGACGCCCAACATGACGATGGGCGGCGACGTCATCGATACTGGCTCGTCCTTCACGTTCACGTGGGGGCCGCCGTCCCCTGGCGACCACATGGCCGTCATCGTCAAAGACAGCTTCAGCTTCATCAAGTGCGTCTTCGACGACGACGGCGAGGCCACCGTGCCCGCGAGCGCCATGGCCACCCTCGTGGGCGGCCAGTTCTCCACCATCACCGTGCAGACGTGGCGCGAGCATCACGAGCAGGCTCGCGTGCTCTCGGCGGATGGCAAGCGCATCGACGTCGAGTTCACCTCACGCCACGTTCAAATCGGTCGCTTCGGGTCTCAGTAGGACAAACGAACGAAACCCCCGGGGACGGCGTCCTCAGGGGCTCGAGACCGAAGGCGCGAGCGTGCGGGCTCAGCTCTCGGCGGCGGCTTCTTCGCCTTCCTCGGCCTTGGGCTTCGGAGGGTTCTGCGGAGGAACGTCGAAGAGGGTGTCGATGGTGACGGCATCCTTCTTCTTCTGCTCGAGCACGCGGTTCACGGCGCGGAGGATGCGGGTCTTCATGGGACCGGAGACCTTGTCGCCCTCGAGGGCGGCGTTCAGGCTCACCTCGGTCACGGGGCGGCCCGAGCGGGGCTTGTCGAGACCCTCGGGCTTCTTGCCGTCGTCGGACTTGCGCGCCTGGGCCTGGGTCAGCTTGATCTTGCGGTCTTCGGCCCGCAGCTTCTCGAGCTGCTTGGACGCGATGAGCACGCGGCGCTGGTCGATCTTGTTGTCGTCGAGGAAGGTCTTGAGCTTGGTCATGGCGGGTTCTCGCAGGGTCCCGGGGGCTTCTTCTGAAGCGCCCCCCGTCGGGGGCCCTCGGTCTAGGGAGCCCGGCGTATTAACACGCCCGAGGGGCCTCTGGAAACCCACATGTCGGTTGACGGCGTTCCGAGAGGAACACAGCATCGGCCGCATGGGCGACGATCTGATCACGCGCTTGGACGAGACCTGTGCCGTGGTGCGGGAGAAAGCGGGCTGGGGCGCTGACGACAAACCGACCGACGGCGTGGTGCTCGGCTCGGGTCTCGGCGCCTTCGCCGACACCCTCGATGACCTCACGGCCATTCCTTTCGGCGACTTGCCGCACTTCGCGACCACCACTGTGCACGGCCACAGCGGCCGGCTTTGCCTCGGCACGCTCGCCTCTCACCGGGTCGCCGTTCTCCAGGGGCGAGCCCACGTCTACGAGGGGCATGAGCTCGATCGCGTGGTCTACGGCGTGCGCACCCTGGCGCGCCTCGGATGCTCCTTCGTGGTGCTGACCAATGCGGCCGGGGGCGTTCGGCACACCTTCAACCCCGGCACGCTGATGCTGATCAGCGACCACCTCAATCTCATGGGCCAGAACCCGCTCGTGGGACCCAATCACGAAGCACTCGGTCCGCGCTTCCCGGACCTCACCCGCGCCTACGACCCCTGGATGAACACCCAGGCCCGAGAAGCCGCGGCGGACAGCGCCGTGCGTCTCGAGGAAGGCGTCTACGCGGCGATGCTCGGACCGTCGTACGAGACCCCGGCCGAGATCCGTATGTTGCGCGGCATGGGGGCCGATGCGGTGGGCATGAGCACGGTGCCCGAGGTGATCGCGCTGCGTCACGCCGGGGTTCGCGTCGCCGCCATCTCCTGCATCACCAACCTCGCGGCCGGCATGAGCACGTCGGTGTTGAGTCACGACGAGGTGGCGGATACCGCCAAACAAGTCGAGGCCTCGTTCATCAAGCTGCTTCAGGCCTGGATCGAGCGTATCGGCAACCACCCCTGACGGTCATCCGTCTTCGTCGGGGCTTTCCAGCTGAGAAACGAGGCCGCTGAGCGCCTCCCGGGCCCGCTTCAGGGCATCGCGATCTCGCGTCTGGCGCTCCGTCGCCTTCTCGAGGCGGATGCGCTCGCGGGAGAGCTCGTGTTTGAGCTCCGCGAGCTCGGACGTCGCGGCCTCGAGCTTCTCCTTCAGTTCCGCGGTCGCCGTCGCGGCCTTGGACTTCTCTTCCAGCGCCGTCTTCAGCTCCGCGAGCTCGTCGCGGAGGGCAAGGGCGCCTTCGGCGGCCTCGTCACGCTCCCGTTCGGCTTCGACGGTGGCCTCTTTCTGCGTCTGCAGCTGCTTGCCCATCTGCTCGCGCAGGTCGGCGAGGTCGTTCTGGATCGCATCTCGCGTTTGAACGGCCGCGTCGCGTTCCTTGGCGAGGGTCTGGGCTTTGCGGTCGAGCACTTCGACTTTGGCCTGTTGGGCCTTCTGCTCGCCGGCCTTCGCATCGAGCTGCTGCTTCAGCTCGGTCGTTGCCTTCTCGAGGCGGCCGACGTCGGTCGAGGCGGCGGCTTCACCCTCGGACAGCTTCGCCTCGTAGTGGGCCTTCATCTCCTTGATGGCCTCGGCTTGTTTGTTCTCGAGCTCGGCGATGCGGGCTTCCTGGGCACCGGTGAGCTCGTCACGCAGCTTCTCGAGCGCGGCGTCGTGGGCCTCGGCCATGCTCGCCTGCTCGGTCTCGGCGGCTTTGGTCCGCTCGTCGGAGGTCTTATGCGCCTCGGCCAGCTCGGCCCGGAGCATCACTTCGACCTTTTGCAGCTCGGCGAGCTCGGCCTCCTTGGCCTCGAGGTGACCTCGGCTCTCCGTCAGCGCGTCGGTTGTCTTCTGCTGCTCGGAGCGTAGCGACGAGAGCTGACCCTGAAGCTCGGTCGCCGCTGCTTCGTGCTCGGTGCGAAGCGCGGCCATCGCCTCCTTGTGCTCGGCCGCGGCCTTCTCGAGCTCACCCTGGTGGCTTCCCTCGCGCTGGCCGAGCTCGCGACGCAAGCGCTCCTCGAGCGCACGCAGCTCCTCGGCATGTTGGCGCTTCGACGCCTCGAGCTCGGCGCGATGGCCATCCTGGAGCTCGCGCAACTCCCGTGCACGCTGGTTGAGCTGCTCGGCGATCTTGCGCGCGCCGGTCTTGAAGTCCTGAGCTCGCTTGTTGGCGAGCTCACGTTCGGCCTCGGAGGCTTCGAGCTTGGCCGCCGCCTCTGCGGCTTTGTCATCCGCGTCTGCCTTCTGGGCTTCGGCCTCGGCCGCGGCCTTCTTGGCCTCTTCCACCGAGGCCTCGAGCATGCCCACCTGCTCTTCGAGCTCGAGGCGCGCCGCCTCGATGTCGGCCTGGCCACTGTGGAAGGTGGCGAGCTCGCGCTCCTTCGCTTGGAGCTGCTCGTGCGCGCTGAGGGCCTTGCGCTCGGCCTCGGAGGCTTTGCTCTGCGCCGCCTCGAGCTGCTCGAGCGTCGTCTTCAGCTGTCCGCGCAGGGTCGTGATGACCTGGGCTGCGGTGCTGAGGCTGCGTTCGGTGACGGCGGCGGGAGAGCCTCCGATGGCGACGCTCGGCACGACCTGACTCGTCGAGGTGGTGCCGGGAGGGGGAACGCTGGGCGGAGAGGATGCCCGGGGAGGTGCACTGGGGCCCTTCCGTTTGGCGCGTTCTGCGAGGAGCCTGCGCGCCTCCTCCACCACGGACCGATCCGTGACCACCGTCTCCTCCTCGAAGACGTCGTCTGCGCGGCCGTCGAACAGGCCTACCGACGCGATGGGCATCTCTTCCGTGATCAGGGCCGGCTCGAACTCCGGCTCCTCCTCCACGATCTCGGCGTCGAGGAAGTCGTCGGCCTGGAGCATCTCGGCCTCGACCTCGATGGAGATGCTCGACGAGCGCCCCGGCCCACTGCCGTCGAGGGGGACGTATTGGCCCATGACGGCGACGAGGGCTGCCGAGCTGACGGGCTTGTGCAGATAGTGCTCGGCGCGTGTCGGAAGGCTCCGGTGCTGCTCGAAGGTTTCCGGGCTGGAGTGGGTGGAGACCAGAATGATGGGGATCGCAGACAGCTCGGGGTCCTTCTTGAGCTTGTTGCAGATCGAGTACCCGTTGATGCGCGGGAGCTCGGCGGCCACCAGGACGAGCGACGGCGGGGTGTCGGAGGCAGCGGCCAATCCGCTCGGGCCGTCGACGCAAATGCGCACCTCGCATCCCCGCGTGGCGAGCTCACCGCGGATCTCGGCTGCGAAATCTTGGTCGCTGTCGAGAATGAGGACCGTGGTCATGAAGCCGGGGCTACAGGCCGCGCTCGGGGAGCGCGTCGTCCGAAGCTGGCGCCAAGCTACCTCCGTTACCAACGGGGGGACAAGCCTGCCGCAACCGTTCTGCGGGGCCCGCGGCTTTCAGCCGTCTCAGGGTCCCGAGAACGATCTCGAGGGTGCGTCGCGCCTCGGGGGGATCGTCGGGGCGGGGGCAAGCGTGGCGCGCTGCGAATGTGGACAGCGCGAAGACTTGGCCGCGGGTCGCCACGGTGGAGAGCGCGAGGGCCACCGCGAGGCGGGCCTTCGGCTCCAGATAGGGATGGTGAAGGGCGAGGCCGAGCGCGTCGGCCGCCGCGACGACACCGCCCCGCCGCAACGCCGTCGCGATTTCGGCGACGGGAAGGTCGGTGGGTCGCCAGCGCGCATTGAGCTGGTCGAGGGCGTCGCGGAGCGCGTTGCTGCCGCTTCGGCGGCGCGCCAGGCGTTCGCGTACCACCTGCCGCAGCGTGTCTGCGGCCGCGCTGTGCACCTCGGCGCGGGCGAGGGCGATCATCACCGCCGTCGCGCGGTCTCCTGCGATGCGATCGAGGTCTTCGAGCAGCTCGAGTTGGATCGGCAAGTGGAGGGCATCGCTGAACTTCAGGGCGAGGAAGAGCTGGTCCTCGAGGGGGACGCTGGGTTCTGACGACAGCTGCGGAGGTTGCTGGCTCTGCACCAGACAGGCGCGAATCGACTGGCCGAGGTCGGCCCGGCTCAAGACGTTGCCGCGTCGCGCGTCGAGCCACCGCAGGCGACCGGCGGCGTCGCAGAGGGTGACGACCCCGGGGCCGGCCGTCCCCCCCACGTGGTTGGCCTCGGCGGTGTGAACCCACTGGGTGCGCCCGCTCTCGTCGAGACCGATGGCGAGGCGGTGGTAGACCAGCGTCGCCGTCTTCTCGCCCGGGAGGTACAGAAAGCGCACGCTGTCGTGCCGTACCGTCCGCATGGGCATGGTCTCATCTCCCGGGGCGAGCCAGCGAGGCCGACCAGGAAAGTCGCGCGCGGGAGGGGCGACACTGGTACCCCCACCGTTCCGTGCGGCCACGATCCCATTATCGAAGGCCACCGCCTCTTCGTGACCGAAGAACAGCCGGTCGCGGGCGATGAAGGCGCGGCTCACGGGGCGCGACGAGACCACGCGGGCGGTTTCGGTCCCTTCGACGAGGTCGAAGATGAGGACCTGTCGCCGCTCGTAAGGAAGGAAGACGAACTGGTCGAAGACGGCGGGGCTGCCGATCTTCGCTTTCTCGAAGATCTGGCGCACGACCCGGCCGTCGCGGTCGACGGCGAGCACCACCGAGCGTTCGCCCGAGATCCCTTCCAGCGTGACGACGGTGGTCTTGCCGTCGTCGCCCACGCCCCGGAGCCAGCCATGGGCTTTGCGCCACCAGCGTCGCTGGCCGTCGACCGGGTCGAGCGCGAAGAGGTAGCCGCTTCCCACGCCCACGAGCACGTCTCCAGTGAGGACGGGGCGTCCTTCGAAGTCGTACTCGTAGATCCAGCGCTTCTTTCCTGCGAGATCGAGCCCGATGATGGTGCGGTCGTCGACGAGTCCGATGGCGACCTCGGGCGCAGCCGGGACCTCGGGGCGATCCCAACCGCGCTGGAAGGCGTCGAGCTCCGTACCCTTCTCGTCGTCCCACTCCTGGTCGAGCGGGTGCGCACGCGTCTGGCCGCCTCCGCAGGAGAGCGCCGCCAGAAGGAGGGAAAGGCCCAGGTGCCGCATGGCCCTGGCACTCTGGGCGGTGGCGGGCCTCGGGGCAAGGGCATGTCGAGGATGGGGCGATGCGTGCATGCATGCGCTATCGTGCAGCCGTCATGGCGCTTCCTCCCTTGCCGCGCATCGAGCTCGTAGAGGTCGACGACCTGTCGCCGCCGGGCGACGCGGGCTTCCTGCGGCTCCGCCGACAGCGTTTCCGCATTCGACGTGGCGACCAGCTGAGCGAGCCTTTCCTCTACGACCGGGTCGAGCGCAAGGCGTTGGATGCGGTGGTGGTGGCGGCGCATTACCGCGACGAGAAGGGCCAGCCCAGGGTCTACCTCCGTAGCGCCATCCGGCCCCCGGCTGCCCTGCGCCCGGAGGCGCTCAGACCATTGCGAGAGGCGCCGACGCTCGGCGTGTTGTGGGAGCTCCCGGCGGGACTGGTCGAGTCGGATGAGTGCAGCCCTGAGGGGTTGCAACGT
This sequence comes from Polyangia bacterium, assembly GCA_030426145.1. Lineage (GTDB taxonomy): Bacteria > Myxococcota_A > Polyangia > Polyangiales > Polyangiaceae > JAPYTK01. Next base: position 16,788 of record JAUHZF010000071.1, on the reverse strand, counting down.
TGTGCGGCTCGGGAGCTCGAAGAGGAGCTCGGGTTCGCCATCGACCCCGCCCGGTTCGAGGGACTCGGGCCGGCGACCTTTCCCTCCTGTGGCGTGATCGGGGAGCGGCACCACTTCTTCGCCGTCGAGGTCGATCCAAGCCAGCGGGGCACCCCCAGCGAAGATGGGTCGGTGCTCGAGAGCGACGCCCAGATCGTGGCCGTGACGCTCGAGGAGGCCCTCGGTCACCTCGACGCCGGGGTCATCGAAGATGGCAAGACGGAGATCGCGCTGCGCCGCCTCGCGAGCCGCAAATGAAAGTCGCCCTTCTCGTCAAGAAGTCTCAAGTGGAGCTCGCGGGTGACAAACCAAGCGACCGGCTCCACCGGCTGCTCGCCGACGGCGATCCCACGGTGGCGCACGTCATGGCCTCGCACGAAGAACACCGAGGGACGGTGGCCGAGGTCAAGGCAGCGCTTCAGGGGGCAGGGGTCGACGTCACTCGGATCCGCAAGCGGCGCCAGCCCTTCGATGCGAGCAGCTTCGACCTCGTGGTCACGGTGGGGGGCGACGGCACGCTGCTCGCCGCGTCGCACAGCGTGGGCACCACGCCGGTCCTCGGCGTCAACAGCGCACCGAGCACCTCGATGGGCTTCTTCTGCGGCGCCCGAAAGGGGAGCGCGGCGGCTTCGATCGAGCAGGCCCTCGCGGGCAAGCTCAAGTCGACGTCGCTCACGCGCATGGAGGTGTCGGTCAACGGGGAGACCGTCTACGGGCGCGTCCTCAACGACTGCCTCTTTTGCCATCAGATCCCCGCGTCGACCTCCCGCTACATCCTCGAGTACGAGGGGCAGGTCGAGGAACAGACCTCCAGCGGATTCTGGGTGGGTCCCGCGGCTGGCTCGACCGCGGCCCAGCGCTCGGCGGGGGGGAAGGTGCTCCCGCTGTCCTCGAAGCAGCTGCAGCTCGTCGTTCGCGAGGCTTACCGGCCCTTCGACGACATGCAGGACATGACCCGCGTGATCGCGTCCGACGGGACCACCATCGTGGCTCGGAGCAAGACGCGAAACATGCGGCTCTACGTCGACGGCCCCGACCGCGTGGTCAAGGTGTCCCTCGGGGACGTCGTCGAGTTCACCCAAGGGCCCGAACCGCTTCGACTTCTTGGGATCTCGTCGCGCCGACGCAGCTGGGGGCGCGACAAAAACGGCGGCAAGGCCTGAATCCTGTTGGCATCCGGTCATCGGCGCTACAAGGGCACGCCGATGAGTGACCCGCTGAGCCCGCGCCTCGACAATCCCCTCGCTTCGGTGACGGACGCCGCGCCGCCTCCGAAAGAGGGCACCTACCAAGAGACCATCGTCGCCGCCGAGGCGCTCCGCCGCCGGCCACGTGAGCCCGGGGTCAAGGCCCTCATTCGTCAGCACCAGAAGGGGCGGATGACGGTGTGGGAGCGCATCGAGGTGCTCACGGACGAGCCCCCGACCGTGCTCTTCGAGAACTGGGGCAAGAACCTCGATGGTGCTTCGCTGGTCACGGCCGTCATTCGCGTCGACGGGCGGGACGTCGCCCTGTACGGCCACGACTTCACCGTGCGCGCCGGCTCGATGGACGCCACCAACGGCAAGAAGCTCGCGCGCCTCTACCAGCTCGCCGGAGAGCGGGGCATTCCGCTGGTCGGCATGAACGACAGCGCCGGCGCTTACGTGCCGGCTGGTGTCGGCGGGCTCGATGGTTATGCGGAGGCCTTCACCGCGCTGCGCAAGCTCAGCGGTGTGGTGCCGAGCATGATGTGCATGTTCGGGTTCAACGCCGGCGGCGGCTCGTACCTGCCGCGCCAGGGCAGCTTCGTGATTCAGCCGGCCGAGACCTTCTTCGGCCTCACGGGGCCGGGGGTGGTCAAGTCGGTGCTCGGCGAGGACGTCACCGCCGACGAGCTTGGTGGCCCGCAGGTCCACGGTCAGAGTGGGGTGAGCGATTTCACCGTCGACGACGAGGTACAGGCCCTGCGCACGGTACGACGCCTCTTGGGGTACCTGCCGGACAACAACCACTCCTCGGCGCCCTACCGCGCCACGAGCGATCCCATGAATCGCCCCACCGGCGAGATCGACACCTTGCTGCGCAAGGCCTTCGACAGCCCCACCGGCTTCAACACGCCCTTCGACGTACGCATCATGGTTCAGCAGCTCTGCGACCACGGCGACTACTTCGAGGTTCAGCCGCAGCGGGCGCAGAACACGGTGACCGCCTTCGGGCGCCTCGGGGGGCACGTGGTCGGCTTCGTGGCGAACAACAGCGCGGTGGCCTCCGGCCAGATCGATGTCGACGCAGCGCTCAAGAACGCGCGCTTCATTCGCTTCTGCAACCTCTACAACATCCCGCTCATCTTCATGGAGGACACCACCGGTTTCCTCCCCGGGCGCGAGCAGGAGTCACGTGGCATCGTGCACGCGGGTCGGGCGATGCTCGACGCGATCATCGATGTGCGCACGCCGCGCATCTTGCTCCTCATTCGCAACGCCTATGGCGGCGCCTACGCGTCCTTCAACAACTACCCGACGGGCGCCGACGTGGTGCTGGCGCTGCCGACCACGCGGGTGGCGGTCATGGGGCCGGCCGGCAAGGAGTTCGTCTACAAGAAGGAGCTGCGGTCGGCGCGAGGCTCGGTGAAGCGGCGCATCGAAGAAGGTGTGCTCGAGCGTGTCGCGGCCGGGCAATCCGAAGAGACCGCGCGAGCCGATGCCGAGAAGGCGGTCGCCGCGTGGCTCAAGCAAGAAGAAGACAAGCTCAACTGGCGATACGAGCGTGAGTTGATGAACCCCCGTGAGGCGCTGAGCCTCGGGTCCATCTCGCGCCTCGTCATGCCATTGCAGCTGCGACAGGAGCTGGCCCGCGAGGTCGACTTCTTGATGCGGCATTACACCCCCACCCCATTCAATGGGCCCCAGCGTGAGTTCCACTGAGCTTTTCATCGGGACACCGGGAGCCATGACCATGACGAAGAACCCCCTCGTCCACCGCGACCGCCGCCTCGCCGGCGCTTCTTCTGCCTGGGTCCGCAGCTTCGCCTGCGAAGACCTCAAGCCGCTCATCGTGTGCCGTGGCCCCATCCGCAAGGAGGCGCTCGACGTCTTCCGCGAGATGGGCATGGGCCACGTGGGCATCCTCCTCAGCGAGAAGGACTCGATCGTCTACCCAGGTGCCCTCGCCCCCGAGGTACGCGACGTGCCGCCCGAGCACGTGCACATGGTGGAGGACTACACCGGCGCCACCAAAGAAGCCCGTGACCAGCGCATGGCGCAGATCGTCCAGATCTGCCGCGACCACGGCTACAACGCCGTCTTCGCCGGCTACGGCTTCATGTCCGAAGACAGCCGCTTCGTGCGTTTCATCGAGCAGGCGGGCCTCACCTTCATGGGCCCTTGCTCCAACACCCAGGAAGCGGCGGGGATGAAAGACGAGGCCAAGCGCACGGCGCTGGCCGAGAACGTGAGCGTGACCCCGGGCGTCGACGATCTCACGACGCGCTGCTTGCTTCACCTGCACCCCGACCGGGCTGCCCTCGAGGCGCTCGTGAAGGAGCGCGAGCTCGAGGTCGAAGCGCTGGCCGACGACCTGAAAGACGCGGCCGGTGCCGTCTTGCGGGCTTCCTATGCCAAGGGCGTCGACTTGTTCACCATCGAGCAGCTCGCCGCACAGGTGGAGCGCGAGGTGAAGACCCTCTTCGAAGCCCACCCAGGGCGACGCATTCGCCTCAAGGCGATTGGCGGTGGTGGCGGCAAGGGCCAGCGAATCCTCTCGGCTCCGGCATCGCCGGACGAGGCCGGTGCGGCTGCGGCCGAGGCGCCAACCCTTGCGCGCGAAGTGCTCTCGGAGGTGAAGGCGACCGGGGTCGGCGACGACAAGAACATGTTGCTCGAGCTGAACATCGAGCAGACGCGCCATAACGAGATCCAGCTTCTCGGCAATGGACGATGGTGTGTCGCCCTCGGTGGTCGCGACTGCTCGCTGCAGATGCACGAGCAGAAGCTGCTCGAGATCTCCGTCACCCGCGAGGGCCTCGAGCGAGCCGCCGCTGCGGCCGGCGAAGCGGGGCGCGCCCGTGAGGCCCAGGAGCTGAAGCAGGACCGCGAGACCCTCATTCGCATGGAAGAAGAGGGCTGTCGTTTCGGTCGTGCGGTGGGGCTAGATTCGGCGAGCACCTTCGAGTGCATCGTCGAGGGCAACCGCCATTACTTCATGGAGGTGAACACGCGCATCCAGGTCGAGCACCGGGTGAGCGAGCTCTGCTACGGGCTTCGATTCGAGAACCCGGAGGACCCCCATGACCACTTCATCGTCGAGTCGCTGGTGGAGGCCATGGCCCTCTGTGCGCGGCACAAGGCGCGATTGCCCGAGCCCAAGCTCGTCGAGCGCGAGGGGGCGGCGGTAGAGGCGCGGCTCAATGCGACCAATGATGCCCTTCAGCCCCATGCGGGGGGACGCATTCGGGCGTGGTCCGAGCCCTTGCCCTACGAGGTACGGGACGAGCAGGGGATCTGCATGCCCAACCCGGATACGGGGCGGTTCATGCACTACGTCGTCGCGGGTGCCTACGACAGCAACATTGCGCTCATCGTGACCGCGGGGGCCGATCGCCGTCAGTCGTTCCTGCGCCTGCACGAGATCCTCCGCGCGACCAAGCTCCGGGGCACCGACCTCTCCACCAACCTTCACTTCCACTACGGCCTGACGAGCTGGCTCCTCGGTTGGAACGAGTGGGCCAAGCCGACGACCCGCTTCGTGGTGCCCTACCTCACGCAGGTGGGGCTGCTCGCCGAAGCCGCGGGTCAGGTCGACGTGGAGCACGCTCTCGGTCGATTGCAGCGCGAGGCGGAGGGGCATGCACGCCGCGACGGTGCGAGCGCCGACACCCTCGCCCAGCTCGGCGAAGCCTTTGCACAGAAGCACACCCTCGTCGGCCGTCCCCTGCGCGTACTGCTCGCCAGTCCCCACGCCCACAGCGGCTGGCTCGGAACCTTCCGAAGTCGCTTCCAGGTAACGGCGGGCCGCTTCCGTTGGCTCGACAATCCACTGCGGGTGCTCTTCGACACCTACCGCTTCCTCAACATGGAGCACTGGCCCGGTGCGCCACCGGCCTACGTGATCTGGGGCCACGACGAGGAGCTCCTCGACACCGGCCTCGCCTTCTACGATGCCCTCGAGGCACGGCTGGGCGAGATGAGCTGGGCCGACCTCTGCGCAGCCCTCGCGTCACCGAACCCTCCCGAGGGTTTCGACGCTGCGACCTGGGAGCAGACCAGGGCTGCCCACGAGGGACACCAGCTCGGCCTCGATGCGCTGTGCCTTCCCGCGATGGCTGGGTGTGACACCAAGTTCTTCGAGCTGCGGGTCGAAGAAGACCTGTCGTGCACCATCCCCGAGCGACTGCTCGACCCGGACCTCCAGGCGCGAATGCTCAAGGTCCTCGCGCCGCCCCCGGTCGCGAGCGCGAACGAGGTCGTGGCCGCGACGGGCGGCATGTTCTACGCCCAGGAAGCTCCGGGGAAGCCACCCTTCATCGACGCGGGGCAGCACTTCGATGCCGGACAACCGCTCTACATCATCGAAGTGATGAAGATGTTCAACCGCATCGCTGCGCCTTTTGCCGGCACCGTGGACGAGGTTCTCATCCCGGGCGGCGAAGGGGTCATCGTGAAGAAGGGTCAGCCGCTCTTCCGGGTCACCCCCGACGAGCGGGTGATCGAGGCCGACCCGAGAGAAGTCGCAGCTCAGCGCCGCGCCCTCACCGACCGCTACCTCGACGCCCGCGGCTGACGCGTGCCTGGTAGAGTCTTCCCATCGAATCCCCTTTCGAATTCCTAGGCGTCGGCGACGTCGTCGACGCCAAGACCCTGCGCCGCGCATACCTGCGCATGGTGAAGAAGCACCCGCCGGAGCGCGACCCGGAGGGCTTCGCCAAGGTGCGCGCTGCCTACGAGCAAGCTCAGGACCTTCTCGATGCCGGCTTCTTCACGACCCTCGAGCCCAACGAGGGGGCTCCCCCGGAGCCGAACGACGCCGAACCAGAGGAGGCCGACCCGGCAACGGCCGAGCCCTCGTCCCCTGCATCTGAGGGTCCCCCGGAATCTGCGCCCTCGGGGGCACCGTCTGCGTCATCAGAGCTCCCGGAGCCGTTGTCACTCGAAGCCTGGATCGCCGAAGACGAAGCCCGTCGTCGCGCGATGCAGGAGCACGTGGAAGAGCTCGTAGCCCGCTTCGAAGACGATCCGGAGGGGGTGACCCTCGAGGTTCTCGAGCTCGTTCACGAGGGCGAGGCCGTGGGGCATAGCGCGGCGGAGCGCCTCGTGTTCATCGCAGCGTGGCGCGGCGGCGCGATCGACCCAGAGCTGGAGCGCGTATGCGGAGTCGATCGCACGCGGCTGGTCTACGCCCGCCAGCTCGGTCGGAGGGTGTCACCCGTGTGGACGCAGCTACCTCCGACCGTGCGCCAGCTGTTGTCCTGTCCCCCTTGGATGGTCTTCGAAACGCGGCAGGCGATCGCGAAGCAGGTGCAGCGGTCCCCCGAGGTCTTCCTCCACGGGCTGCTCGTGGTCGACCGCGCCCATGGCGATGTCGTGGACTACCTAGCGACGCTTCTCGGGATCGCGCCACTCGGTGCGGAGCCCAACGATCACGGGCACGAGGGGGACGCCGGCGCGGCCGACGGGCTGGTGCGCGCCGACGACGCGAGCGCGCTGGCGCCTCTGCACCGACTGTTGACGTTCGCGTGGGGGTTGATGCTGGTCTGCGCCGTCCCCTTTGCGTGCATGGTCATCCTTCAGGATGACTGGCCCGCGAGTTGGTTGTTCCCCTACCTGTTTGGTCTCGTGTCCAGCTCGGTGGCCGTCCTCATCTTGAAGGACCGACACTATCGTCGTGTGGTGCGGCCGACGCTGATCCGGCTGACGTTCGAAGAGGCGATCCATCCGGGCGCCGTCGTCGCCTGGGCCGAAGGCGACCGCAGCCGCACCCTCGCGACCTTCCTCCCCGACATCAAGGCAGATCCATTCCTCGCCATTTCGGCGGCTGTGGCCGGCGTGCTCGAGCCCATCGAAGATGACGACGATGACGGGTGGTACGACGACGAAAGCGACGGGGACTGGGAAGACGACGACGACGACGGGGACTGGGAAGACGACGATGACGAGGATCTCGACGACTACGACTTGGGGCCTCGTGAGCGTCGAGAGCGGGCCCGCCGAAGACGACGTCGGCGTAAGCCTTGACCGGTCCGCGTGACCTCACGCGCGCGCTGATTCAACACTCGACGGCGTCAGCGCCGGAGCTGGCTCACGAGGCTGAGGAGCTGCTCGCGAAGCGGCGTGATGAGCTGGTCGTCTTGTGTCTCGAGCGCGATGCGGAAGCGCTGAATGGCGTTGCCGAGCACGTCGCGATCCATTCCAGACAGCTCGGCGTACAGGGCGTCGGCGCGTGCGAGGGCGGTGCGGTTTGGTAGCGATTCGCGCGGGTGGAACTTGAGGGCAGCCATCGCCTTTCGCGCCTGCTCGACCTGCTTGGGACTGAGCGCTCCGGGCGTACGTTGAAAGACGACCGCGGTCTGCGCGCCCGTGCCCTTCACCGTCGACTCCACTTCGAGCACACCGTTGAGGTCGTAGGTGAAGCGCACGTCGACCGACTGTTCTCCGGCGCGACCACGAGGGATGTCCTTGACGCGGTACTCCCCGAGCTTGGTGTTGTCGGCACAGGTCGAATGCTCCCCCTGGTAGACCGCCACGACCACCTCGCGCTGATTGTCGGCGAGGGTAGAGAGCGTCTTCATCCGGCTTGCTGGCAAAACGGTGCCGCGCTCCAGGATGGGCGTGTAGATGTCGTCGATGTACTGGCCGCCCAGGTAGTCGGCGGTGGCCACGCCCATCGTGAACGGGGCGACGTCGGTGACCACCAGATCCTCGACCGCTGCGTCACCCGCTTTTAGTCCCGCTTGCACTGCCGCTCCGAGGGCAACGGCCTCGTCGGGAGGTAGGTCACGCCGCGGAAGTCGTCCGAAGAGCTCGCTTGCGAGCGACGCGATGCATGGCATCCGCGTGGCTCCTCCAACCAGGAGGACCTCCTCGATGTCGTCGGGCGACTGCTTCGCATCGCGAAGGGCGCGGCGAATGGGCATCTTGATGCGCTGCAGAAGCGTGCGCCACATCCCCTCGACCTCGGCGCGGTCGAGCTCGAGCTCGATGTCGTGCGTGCCATTGGCCGTGACGAGGCCGGTCAATGCGAGGCGGGCGGTCGCGGAGCCTGTGAGCTGGCGCTTGGTACGCTCGCAGGCTTGTCGCACCCGCGCGCTCGATATGGGGTCCTCCACCTTTCCCCAGTCTTTGCCGATACGCACCGTGATGTTCTCGACCATCACATCGAGGAAGTCGTCGCCGCCGAGTCGGCTGTCGCCGGCTGAGGCTTGGATCTCGATGACACCTTCCATGATCTCGAGCACCGTCACGTCGAAGGTCCCGCCGCCGAGGTCGAGCACGACGGCCTTCAGCTCGCGGTCGACCTCGTGCAGACCGAACGCGAGGGCCGCCGCGGTGGGCTCGTTGATGATGCGTTCGACGGGGAGCTCGGCGATTTCGCATGCGTCACGCGTGGCGCGACGCTGTAGCTCACCGAAGTAGGCGGGCACGGTCACCACCGCCTCGTCGATGGCGCGGCCGAGCTCGCGCTCTGCGTCGCGCCGCAGCTCGGCCAGTACGAGGGCCGATAGCTCTTCGGGCCGGAAGCTGCGCTTGCCGAGGCGGCGCACGACATCGCTTCCCATGTCGCGCTTGAAGGACGTGGCGGTGAGCTCGGGGTGCGTGGTGGCGCGCGCGAGGGCAGGCGCGCCCACCAGCACATGCCCGTCGTCGTCGATGGAGACCGCCGACGGCGTCAGCAGGTTTCCCTCGTGGTTGGGCACCACCTCTGGCCGCCCGTCGACCAACAGGGCGAGCAGGGAGTTGGTGGTGCCAAGGTCGATGCCGACGACGGTCCGCATGGTGTCGTGTCCCCGGCGACGCGACGAGCCGCCGGGGTTCAGAGTGTGGAAGCGGTCAGAGACCGCCGGGACCCATCATGCCTGGGCCGGCACCAGCGGCGAGCACTTTGAGGGTCGAGGTGGGCAGGTCGAAGACCACGTGGAGCTTGCCGTCCGCGGCGCCCAGGCTGAGCGCCATGCCATCCGCCGTGGGCGGAGGCGTCTGGGGACCTGCGCCCTTGGCACCCTCGGGCTGGGCCGCGGCCATCATGCTGGCCATGATGGCGGCTGGGTCACCCCATGCGATGAAGAAGGTACCAGGGGCCTTGTTCTTCATCGCACGAACGACGGGGGGGGCCTTGTCGAAGCCGCCGGGAACCTTGCCCTCGAGCCACGCGGTGATGATCTTCTTGGAGTCTTCACCGAAGGCGGACACCTGCAGGTCCTTGCCGATGATGGTGTGCTGTTCCTTCATGCCGCCGAGCACCGCCGCGGCTGGGTTCTTCTTCTCGTCGACCTTCATCTCCACCACGGTGGCTTTGGCGCCGGCGACCTCGTAGGCGTTCTTCTTCACCTTGTAGGTCATGCCCATCTCGGCCATCCGGTCGTTGAAGGCCTTGTCGTCGTACATGCTCATCAGCGTGTCCTGGTACTTCTGCGCGCCTTCCTGATCGGTGATGCCGGCGATCATGGTGACCTTCGAACCCTCGGTGTCGGGGATCTCGGTGAAGGCGTAAGCCATCTCGCCGCTGCTCGCCTTCCAGTACTCCTTGGAAGCCTCGACGAGCTTGGGGTCGTCGATGCCCAGCGACGCGCGCATCGACCAGGCGAAGATCTTCTCTGCGAGGCCACCCATTTCGGGTTTCATCGCGAAGACCGCGGCGCCGGTGGTCTTGGGGGGGAGCTTGGCCAGGAAGCTGAGCGGCTGGGCCTTCAGGCCCGCGAGGCTCTTCTGAAGCTCGCTATTGGCCTTGGGCGTGGCCACGATGGATGCGGTGGTGCCCCCATCGACGGGGTCGAGGGTGATGGAGACGGTGTCGACCTCCTTGAGGGCGTCACGCACGCCGCCCATCATGCTCTCCAGCTGGCCCGCCGCGAGGCCGGGCGCGCCGGGACCCTTGCCCATCTGGTCGAAGGCCTGGTCCATCTCCTCCTTGAAGACGGTCTGGGCGTTCACCACGCTGACGATGACGGTGGCGCCGCCTTTCACCTCGGCCCCGAGGACCTTGGTGAAGAACTCCTTGTTCTGGCCGAAGGCGTCCTTGGTGCGGGTGAAGACCGTGTAGGGCTCCACGAAGTTGACGAAGATCTTCTTCCCGCCCGCATCCTTGTAGCTGTAGGCGTTGCCCTCGTCGTCGGCCTTCTTCTCCTTGGGAAGGACCGCTTCGCCGCCCGACTTTCCGCCGAGCTCGAGGCCGACGACCAGCGCGCCATCGGGGTTCTTCTTCGGGTCGGCCAACATGAAGCGCATCGGCTTGTTGAGCTCGAGCTTGCTCAGGGCGAGGGCGCCTTTCACCTGCTCGGTGATCATGGCCGGATCGAAGACGCCGCCGAGGTTCTTGGTCGCCGCCTGGAGGTCCTTGGCGCCGCCGAACGCGATGACGCCTGCGGGGGCCGTGAGCTTCTCCACCGGTCCCGAGCTCACGAGCTCCTTCTTCGGCGTCGCTTCGACCTTCTGCTCTTCGGGCTTCTTCTTCTTGTCGTCGCCGCAGCCAGCCAGAGCCACCAAGGCGACGAGGAAGAGGGCCATGAACCTTCCCGTGTTCAACATGACCGGCCTTTTAGCAGAGAAGGCAACGGATGACGTCGGACGGGAGACGTCGCAGGATTTCGACGATGACCGAGGCTTTCTACACCCGTGCGGGAGACCTTTTGGTTCCCACCCCCTACTGCATCGGTCCCTGGAGTCCCTCGACCCAGCACGGCGGCCCGCCCGCCGCGCTGCTCGGCGGGGCGGCGGCTCGGTATGGCGAGGAGGCCAACGATTTCGAGGTCACACGCGTGACGGTGGAGCTCGTCCGGCCCGTTCCCCTCCGCCCCCTGTCGCTCGCGGTCGAGCCCCTGAGAATGGGGCGCCAGGTGCAGTGGCTGGTCGCCTCCCTCCGGTGTGACGGGAAGGAGCTGGCGCGTGCCTCCGTGGTTCGGATCCGGAGGGAGACCCTCTCCCTACCCGACACGATCGAGCGCGCAATGCCCGCGCCCGAGGGCCCCGACGCGTGCGCGCCCTTCGTCTTCGACTTCTTCCCCGTCGAGGTGGCCTACCATGCGGCGGTCGAGATGAGGCTCGCGGCCGGCACCTGGGGAAAGGGGCCGGCGACGGCCTGGATGCGACCCCGCTTCCCACTCGTGGCCGAAGAAGAGACCACGCCGCTCGAGAAGACGTTGCTCCTCGGCGACGCGACCAACGGCGTAGCACCGGCCCTCTCGACGGGGGACTTTGCGTTCATCAACCCCGATCTCACCGTCTATCTCCAGCGTCCCGTGGCGAGCGAGTGGCTGGCGCTCGAAGCGCGTTCCGTACCCGGCGCCCATGGCATCGGCCTGGTGCAGAGCGTGCTCTACGACGAGGCAGGCGAGGTGGGGCGCTGCGTCCAGTCGCTCATGATCCGACCGCGGTGATCGATGCGCCGACTCCGCGGCGTCGTGTGTGGTGCAACTCCGCGGAGTCGTGTGCGTGGTGCGACTCCGCGGAGTCGTGTGCGTGGTGCGACTCCGCGGAGTCGTGTGCGTGGTGCGACTCCGCGGAGTCGTGTGCGTGGTGCGGCTCCGCGGAGTCGTGTGCGTGGTGCGGCTCCGCGGAGTCGTGTGCGTGGTGCGACTCCGCGGAGTCGTGTGCGTGGTGCGACTCCGCGGAGTCGTGTGCGTGGTGCGACTCCGCGGAGTCGTGTGTGGTGCAACTCCGCGGAGTCGTGTGTGGTGCAACTCCGCGGCGTCGTGTCAGTTGAGGGCTGTGACCGCGAAGGAAGGCGCGGGCAGGGGAGGGCCCACGTCTTCGAGCCACGTGGCGCACTCGTCGGCGCCGAGCCTCGCCATGTCGCGGTACGGGGTCCCGAGGCGTGCGTAGCTCTGGAGGGCCTCGCGTGCCCGTGGGTCGGGCGTGTGGGCGAGGATCATGATGGCGCGCAAGATGGATGCGTCCGACGCGTGAGGGTCTTCCAGGGCCGTCATGGCCATGGCGAGCTCGGTCTGCATGTCGGACGGGCTGCGCGGGTAGTCGGGGGGGATCAGTTCGTGCGCCTCGATGTAGGCGATGTGGGTCTCCATCGGGATGCTGGACTTGGTGATGAGATGGACCGGCTCGCTCACGTCGGTGCGGCGGCGCCGCTTCGCACGTCGTTTGGCTGCGTTTCGGTTGCGACGCTCGGCTCGGCGCTGATGGGATTTGTTGCACTTCTTGGACATGGCGGGCTCCTGAGTCGATGGAGAGATGAGTCCCTCACCCCTCTATCGGTTCGAGCCTCCTCGGAATTGCGCCTCTTGCACCGACAGCAGGTTCCCGACGAGCAACCCTGATCTCGAGATGGTGACCGGGTGCGAACCTCATCTCGGCAACCCCGACGGACATGCGCCGCCGCCCAACCCGGTCGCACCCGGCGCCGTCGCAACGCCCTCGCCGGACGGGGACCGTCGCGTCGAGAGCGCACACGTCCGGGGCAAACCGTGTCGCGTGCGCCACATGCCCGACGGTCCCGTGCACGTCAGCGTGGGCAGAGGCGGGGGCGCACGCGTGCGTGTAACCCGACGGCGCGGCCGACGTAGGGTGAAGTATGGCGACGCGTAGAGGACTGCTCGGTCTCGGCCTGCTCATCCTGGGTGCGAGCGCCGCTGGGTTGAGCACCTCGTGCCTCAGCGTACGGGCCGAAGGCCCCCCGGCGGCCGCCGTGGCGCCAGCCTTCTCGCTGAAGGACCACCGCGGACAGACGGTCTCCTTGGCGCAGATCACTGCGAACGGTCCTGCGGTTCTCGTCTTTTACCGGGGCTATTGGTGACCCTACTGCGTTAGCCAGCTCGGGGAGCTGGCCGAGAAGTACGACGCCTTCGTGGAGCGGCGCGTGCCGGTGGTCGCCATCAGCGCCGACTCCGCCGAAGACAGCATCGTGCTGGCGAGGAAGGAGAGGATCCCCTTCCCCTTGATCCACGACGTAGGGCTGAAGGCTGCGCTGGCCTATGGCGTGGCGATGGACGGCGAAGACATCGCGGTACCCGCCGTCTTCGTGATCGACGGGCACGGCCGCATTCACTGGAAGCAGGTCGGCGAGTCGCTCTGGGATCGACCCAAGGTCGAAGACGTGCTCGCCCGGGTGGACGAGGTCCGCTGACCCTCAGTTGATCTTCTTGTCGTGCCCCTCCCAGAAGGGGGCCCGCAGCTTGAACTTCTGGAGCTTGCCGGTGGCGGTGCGGGCGAGGGCGTCGCGGAACTCGACGCGCTTGGGGCACTTGTAGCCGGCGAGGTGCTCGTGGGCGAAGGCGATGATCTGCTTCGCATCGATCGCGGAACCTTCGGTTTTGACCACGAGGGCGGTGACGAGCTCGCCCCACTTCTCGTCGGGGATCCCGATGACGGCCACCTCGGTGATGTCGGGGTGCTTGAACAGCACGTCCTCGACCTCGATCGACGACACGTTCTCGCCGCCCGAGATGATCACGTCCTTCTTGCGGTCGGTGATCACGGCGTAGTGATCTCCATCGATGATTCCGCCGTCGCCGGTGTGGAAGAAACCATCCCGAATGGCCTGAGCGGTGGCGTCGGGCTGCTCCCAGTAGCCTGCCATGACCATGTTCGCGCGGGCCTTCAGCTCTCCGTCTGGACTCGTCTCCATCGTGCAGCCGATGACCGGGGCGCCGGCACGGCTCAGCTTCTGTGCGCGCTCGGCGGGGGAGAGGTCGTCGTATTCGGCGCGGCCACGATTCATGGTGAGCACGGGGGCGGTCTCGGTGAGTCCGTAGATCTGGATGAACTCCCAGCCGAGCTCCGTCTCGCAGCGCTCGATGGTGCGCGTGGGAGGCGGAGCCCCGGCGACGACGATCCGGACGCGGTCCTTGCCGGGGATGGGGCCATCCCACTGCTGCGCGGCGTCGAGCACCATGTTGAGCACGACCGGCGCTCCGCACATGACGGTGACGCCGTGTGCATCGACGCGACGCAAGATCTCAGCGCCATCGACCTTGCGGAGGATGATGTGCTGGGCGCCCATGCCGGTGACGGCGTAGGGCATGCCCCACCCGTTGGCGTGGAACTGGGGCAGCGTGTGGAGGTACACGTCGCGGTCGCTCACGCCGAGATGCCATCCGAAGGTGGAGGCATTGGTCCACAGATTGCGGTGCGTGAGCTGCACGCCCTTGGGACGGGCGGTGGTGCCGGACGTGTAGTTGATGGTGGCGGTGGCGTTCTCGTCGCGGGCCCAGACCTCGGGCTCGACGCCGAACTTCATGATCGCGGCGTCGGTGTCTGGGCCGATGATGTGCTTGCGCTCGCAGGTCACGTCTTTCAGGGCCTCTTCGAGCTCGGGGTCGACAAGGAGGATGCGGGCCCCACAATGCTCGACGATGTACTGCACCTCTTCGGCCACCAGTCGGTAGTTGACGGGCACGAGGATGCGGCCCGAGCCCGATACCCCGAAGAGCGCGGTGAGGAGGCGGGCGGAGTTGTGGCTCACCATGGCCACGCGCTCGCCCTGCGCGATGCCGAGGGCGTCGAGACCCGCAGCGAAGGCCCGGGCGCGCTCGGCCATGTCACGGTAGGTGAGCGTGCCCCAGCTCTCGGCAGGCTGCTGAGGTTCGTCGACGATCGCGACGCGATCGGGGAACACGCGCTCGGCGCGCTGGAGGAAGTCGTTGATCGTCAGCGGCACCTGCATGGGCCATCAGGGTAGGCCCCTTCGGGCGGGCGTGCCTACTGCGCGCGACGAAAGACGTTGCTGTGAAGGGGGACCGCCCCGTCCTTCACCTCGCCCTTCAGGGACAGGACCGACAGCTCCCCGCCCGGCACGGGGTAGCCGCGCGCGACGATCTCGAAGTGGGTGTCGTCGGCCCGCACGACCTCGTACTGGTAGTACTGGGGTCGCCCATGAAGGTGGAAGCCGTTGCACGACCAGGCCTTCGCGTCGTAGTCGGCGTCGGGGGCCACGTAGCTGCCTTCCACCTGCTTCACGTCGGCCGGTACGGGTGGGGCGGCGGGGCAGAGCGTGCCGTTGTGGTTGTAGGCATCGGATAGCCCCACCATGATCATGCGCAGGTCGTTGAGCGCCGTGGTCTCGCGCACCTGGGCGAGGTAGGCGCCGAGCTGGCGCTGCAGGAGGGTCTTGCAGCGGGGGTTGCTCGTGTCGTCCTTGAGGGCCTCGAGCAGCTTGACCGTGCCGTCCAGCCGGTTCGAAGCCCCCTTCACCTTCTTCGACATCGCCTGGGTGTAGCTGCCGCAGTCACGCTTCAGCTCGGCCTCCTCGGCCTCCCCGAGGGGAGCGACGCCCGCAGGTTGGCTCTCGTCGACACGCACGTCGCCGCCGACCGGCGCCGGGGCCGGCGCGGGGGTGGGGGTGGGTGCGGGGGCCGGCTCCACAGGCTGAACGTCGGGCGCAGGCGCTGGGGCGGGCGCGGGTTGAGGTCCGGGGCCACGCCCGGAGCCCCCGGAGCAGCCGATGAGGGTGGAGAGCAGCAGCACGGAAACGTGGCGGAGCATCGTGGCGACGATGACACAGCCGCGGGCCAGCACCCACAGGGAGTCGCGGTAGGGACATGTAAGTATTGAAGATGGCTGGGCGCCCTGGCTGGAATGACCCTTGCGACGACGAGAGAGCAACAACCCCAAGCGCACCCTGGAGGTAGCCATGAACGCCAAGCTCTTGCCCCTGCTCTCGTTGCTCGCCCTGCCCATCCTGACCGGTTGTGAGGAGCAGCCGTCGTGGGCCGAGGCTTCGCTCGGACGAAACGTCACCGCGCCTGCGCAGGTCGCCCTCGCCGAGCAGACCAAGCAGCTCGAGTCGGCCAAGCCCGCGGCGACACCGGCCACCACGCCGGCGACGATCGATGCCCCTTCCAAGGTCATCGAAGCCCCGGAGCCACCCGCGATCGATCGCGACGCGCCCTTGAAGGTGAAGCGGCTGGTGGTGGCGGAGTCGGTCGAGAAGCGCGAGCCGGTGTCGGCCGGCGTCTCCTTCGGAGACGACACCCCCCGGATCTACGCCTTCGTCGAGATCGGCAACCCCGAGCGCGCCGAGAGCGAAATCGCGGTCAGCATCACCCCTCGGGGGGAGAAGGAGCGCGGCCGCGTGACGCTGAACATCGGCGCCTCTCCGCGGTGGCGTACCTGGTCCTTCACGCGTCTCGCCAAGGAGCCTGGCACCTACGACGTCGTCGTCTACGACGCCAAGGGGGACGAGATCGGTCGTACCTCCTTCGAGGTCGTCGACGCCAACGCCCCGGTGCCGACGGCCGCTGCCGACCCCTACGAGGACCTCGAGGTCAGCCCCGAGCCCGGCGCCACCGACAACGGATAGTAAAGTCCCTCTCGGCGCGTGCATGGGCGGTGTAACCTCCCGCCCATGCCCGTTTGCAAATCCTGCGAAGACGAAGTCGACGAGCTGGTCACGTTCCGCGTCCACGGCAAGAAGATGCGGCTCTGCGAAGACTGTGCGGACCGTGCCCGCGAAGAAGCGGAGATCGCCGAGGAGAGCGAGGCGGTCATCCAGGAGATGATGGGCTTCAAGGGCCGCCGCTGAGGCTGATCGTGCGGATCCGAAACGCCCTGGTTCTCGCCTTCGGTCTGGTCGTGGTGGCCTGTGGGCCACCCCCGACTCCAGCTGGTC
>JAUHZF010000469.1 GCA_030426145.1 Polyangia bacterium | reverse complement strand
TCGGTCGCAGCGCTCGTGCCCAAGGCCGAGCTCGAAGGCGACATGGGCGACTCCCACGTCGGCTTGCAGGCCCGCCTCATGAGCCAGGCGCTGCGCAAGCTAACGGGCAGCATCAACAAGTCGAGCTGCACGCTCTTCTTCATCAACCAGCTGCGCATGAAGATCGGCGTCATGTTCGGCAGCCCCGAGACCACCACCGGCGGTAACGCCCTCAAGTTCTACTCGTCCGTCCGCATGCGCATCGCGCGCATCGGTCAAATCAAGGAGTCGGGCGGCGCGGGACGCGACCCCCAGGTGGTCGGCAACCGAACCCGGGTCAAGGTGGTCAAGAACAAGCTGGCGCCTCCCTTCCGAGAGGTCGAGTTCGACATCCTCTACGGCAAGGGGATTAGCCGCAGCGGCGACGTGCTCGACCTCGCCGTCGACGCGGGCATCGTCGAGAAGAGCGGCTCCTGGTTCTCCTTCGGAGGCGAACGCCTCGGCCAGGGTCGCGAGAAGGTGCGCGGGCACCTCGAAGAAAACCCCGAGCTTCTGGAGCGCATCGCCAACCTGGTGCTCGAGAAGTACGGCGTGAAGGCGAAGGACGGGGCTTCCGAGGATGGGCCCGCAGCAGGCGAGGCCGTCGAAGCCGACGACAGCGCGGACAAGAAGGACAAGCCGTCCAAGTCCAATGGCAAGAGCCGCCGCGCTCAGCCCAACTGAAGCCCCGGTTCACCACCGACTCCGCTTCAAACGAACGAGAGAGCAACGCCTCACCGCGTAGGACTCATCGAGGACGTGGCCACCGGCCGCGTCTGACGTGAGTGCGCCGCGGATGGGGCTTTTTGCGCCGCAGACGAGTCGTTCTGCGGCGGCAGGGAGAGCTGTATGCTGCAGACGCTGGAAGTCCGTGACTTCATCCTCATCGAGCGCCTGGTTCTGGAGCTCGAGCCAGGCTTCAACGTCATCACCGGTGAAACCGGCGCCGGGAAGTCGATCATCATCGGCGCCCTCGAGCTCGTGCTCGGCGGCCGTGCCCGCGCCGACATGGTGCGGCCGGGCGCCAAGCGGGCCGAGGTCGAGGCCCTCTTCGATCTGAGCGACCACCTCGATCAAGAAGGGAGCGAGCCTCTGCTCGCGCGGCTCGCCGAAGCCGACATTCCCTTCGACGGCGAGCTCGTCATCCGACGCGTGATCAGCGAAGGCGGACGCTCCCGCGCCTACCTCAACGGCTGCCTCTGCACGGTGACCCAGCTCCAGGCCGTGGCCGTTGAGCTGGCCGACGTCACCTCACAACACGAGAGCGTGGCCCTGGCCGATCCCGGACGCCACGTCGACTACCTCGATCGTTACGGGCGCCTCCTCGAAGCGCGCCACGGGGTGGCTGAGGTCGTCGACGCCCTCGCTGCGGTGAACGCCCGCATCGCGGAGCTTCTCGAGCAGGAGAAGAGCCGGGCCGAGCGCGAGGGCTACCTGCGCTACCAGCTGGAGGCCATCCGCAAGGTCGACCCGCAACCCGACGAGCGCGATGCCCTCGAAGCCGAGCTCTCGCGTTTGAAGCACACCGAACGGCTCAGCGAGCTCACCCAGCATGTGGCCCTCGCCCTCGATGGCGCCACCGAAGCCGACGAAGGTCTCGTCGACGTGGTGGGACGCCTGGTGGGCGAGCTGACCCGCGCCTCGGAGCTCGACGGTACCCTCGAGCCCCTCGCTGGCGAGCTCGACGAGCTGTGGACCCGCCTCCGTGACGTCGCGCGCGACACCCTGCGCTATGCCGAGCGGCTCGAGGCCGATCCCGGCCGACTCGAGGAGATCCAGGCGCGCACCTTCCAGCTCGATCGGCTGCTCCGCCAGCACGGTCCCACCATCGACGACCTGCTCGGAGCACAGCGCCGGCTCGAGGCCGAGCTCCAGGCGTTCGACGATGCAGAGACGGAGCGGCCACAACTGGAGACGCGACGTGAGGCACTCACCGGCGAAGGGGGTCGCCTCGCCGGGGCGCTCTCGACCCGTCGCAAGCGAGAGGCGAAACGGCTGAGCAAGGTCATCTCCGAGCGGCTCTCGGAGTTGGGCATGGGCGCGGCGCGAGTCATGGTCACGGTGGCCCCTACCGAGCTCGGTCGCAACGGCATCGACCGTGTGCAGTTCCTCATCGCACCCAACAAGGGCAGCGAGCCACGGCCCCTCGGGCGCATCGCGAGTGGCGGCGAGCTGTCACGCGCACTGCTGGCGCTCAAGCAGGCGCTCGGCGCATCGGAGGGACCGCGCGGCGGGATCCAGGTCTTCGACGAGGTCGACACGGGCGTTGGCGGCGAAACCGCAGACAAGATCGGGCGCGCCATCGCGGCCATCGCCGGTCAGCGACAGGTCCTCTGCATCACGCACCTCGCGGCCATCGCGGCCTACGGCGACGCCCACTTCGTGGTGCGAAAGACGGATGAGGCAGAGGCCACCACCAGTGTCATCGAGCGGGTCGACAAACGACGACGCGCCGAGGAGCTCGCTCGCATGCTCACCGGTGCGCGCGCTACCAAGAACAGCATCGCGGCCGCGCGCGATCTGCTCCGCAGCTGCGCCGCCTGACGAACCGCGTCACCACTTCATGTCGAAGCGCTCGCTGTTCTTCAGCGGCTCGGGGCGCTTCGTGAGGAGCTCGCAGCCGCGCTTGGTGACCACCAGGGTGTGCTCGAACTGCGCGGTGAGCGAGCCGTCGCGGGTCACCGCCGTCCAGTCGTCGTCGAGCACGTCGACCTCGTAGCCGCCGAGGTTGATCATGGGCTCGATGGTGAAGGTCATGCCGGCCTTGAGGCGAAAACCGCTGTTGCGACGCCCGTAGTGCGGAACCTGCGGATCCTCGTGGAAGATGCGTCCGATGCCGTGGCCCACGAAGGCCCGTACGACAGAGCACCCCTGCCCCTCGGCGAACTCTTGGATGGCCGCCCCGATGTCACCGATGCGGGAGCCGTCACGCACCGTGGCGATGCCGAGCTCGAGCGAGCGACGTGCCACCTCGACCACATGCTTGGCCTCCGGCGAAGGGTCGCCGATGTAGAAGGTCGCCGACGTGTCGCCGTGGAAGTCGTTGTAGATGCTCGTGACGTCGACGTTGATGATGTCGCCGGGCTCGAGCACCTCCTGGTCGTTTGGGATCCCGTGGCACACCACCTCGTTGCGCGAGGTGCACACGCTCTTGGGAAAGCCGCGGTAGTTGAGTGGGGCCGGTCGAGCTCCACGCCGCAGCGTGTCTTCGTGCACGAAGGTGTTGATGGCCTCCGTCGTGATCCCGGGGCGGATCATCTTGTCGACCTCAACCAGGGTGGCGGCGGCGATCTGGCCGGCCTCACGCATGAGGCCGATCTCTCGCATGCTCTTGATGGCTACGCTGGGCATGACGGGCTCGAGCTTGGGCGCCCCGGACTTCGGGGCGCTCCAAACCCTGACTGTTAACCTCCGCGCTCACACATGGCGAGCACAAAGCGTCGTCACGCCGGCACGGCGTCGAGTGCCGACAGCCCAGCGTGCTGCCGAATGGCCTCGTGCACCTCTTCGACGTCGGCGGTGAAATGAAAGTGGTACTCAGGGCCGCGGCGACCCGCGAAGCGACGCACGAAGCCGACGAAGGTCCGGCCGCGAAGATCTGTCCCCAGGCGCTCCGTCACTCGGTAGGCCGGCTGCTCGGGACCCACCTCCACGTCGAAGGACGTCTCCTCCATCTTGGGGCGGATGAGAGGCGGGCGACCGACTTGCACGGTGAGCGTGTAGCGCCGGATGGCCCCTACCACGTCCATGGTAACCGTCTGAATACGCACACGCGCAACCAACTCCGAGGTGTCGACGCGGGGCGCGAGCAGCGGGTCTTCCGCCGCGGACGCGCCGTCGAGCGACATGCCGACGGCGGCGGACGCGATCTGGTCATCGAACAGATAGACCAGCTGGCCTTCGTAGCGCGGGAGGTTGGCGACGCTGGGCGTCTCGGGCTCGTCGGATTGACCTCCGCAGGCACCGAGCAGGGTCGCGCCTCCCAGGGTCATGAGGGTTCGTCGGGTCAACGCCATGAGATCTCAGGTGCACTCTAGTCGAAGCCGTTCGATGCGCACGGTCTCGACTCTCTTCGATTCCATCGATTTGCGCCGCTCTGCGTCCAATAGGGTGTCTCCATGCGCCTGCGGGCCCTGGACGACATCCACCTACGAGATGGGACAGAACCCCTCTCGTGGGTTACGCTATGAAGGATTCTGACCCATTAGCTCGGTCGATGAGCCCTTTGGAGGCCGCGCCGAGTTTGGGTCGAGGGCACACCAGGCCCTGAGAAGAACGCGGAACGGGAACATGAAGAAGACGATGTTTGGTTGGGGAGGCAAGCGCTCGGGTTGGATCGCCATCCTGGTCGCCGCCACGTCACTTTCGCTGGTCGCGCCGCCGGTGCTTCGGGACGCGGACGCCAAGACCAAGAAGAAGGACGCCGAAGAGGACGAGGTCGACCCGGCCAAGCCCGCTCCGGTCAAGCGGACCCCCAAGTTCAAACCCAAGGGTCTCGCGTGGGGCATGGGCCACGAGAAGCTCTACGCGGTCTACTCCAAGGTCATCGATCGAGACTACGTGCCCCGCTACAAGGACGTGTCGCCGGGCGTACAGACCGAACGGCTCGAGGACGAGATCCGGGCGAAGAAGCACGCCTTCCGGATGAGCCACATCGAGTTCAAGACGCCGCCGACCGCCCTCGACGGAACCGCCTTCCAGGGCGAGTACACCTACGGCAACAAGGAAGCGATGATGCGCATCAAGCGCAAAGGGAAGGTGCGGACCCTCTTCCTCATCCGCGACAAGCTCTGGAAGACCATCGACGTCTACCCCCTTGGCAAGGACAGCAAGTGGGGTTCAACCTTCGAGTCCGCCGTCGAGCGCCTCGAGAAGATCCTCAAGCAGAAGGGTCGTCGCCTCTACGCCGACGAGGAGGAGAAAGAGGTCCGCGAGGTCGACTGGGCCGACGGCAAGGTCCACCTTCGCCTCATCAACTTCGGCAAAAAGGAGGTCGCGGTGGCCTTCGTCGACATGAAGACCGAGGCCAAGCTCGACGAGCTGCGCACGAGCGAGGACGAAAAGAAGAAGAAGAAGCGCGGCGTCGACGACTTCCTGCGCTGATGCCAACGGCTCGGCCTCGACCGAGCGCCTCCACACGACGGGCCCGCCATCGCGCGGGCCTGTCTCGTTTTTGCGGTCAGTCGCCCTTGCCGTCGGGACGGATGCGCTCGGCGTCCTCGGGCACGGTGTAGCCGCTGCTCACCTCGAGCTCGGCCTTCGGGTGGACCTTCTTCACAGCGGGGATGAGAATCCGCTCGGTGACCACATCGACCGCGGGGGAGCCACTCAGGGTGCCGCCGAGGTGGAGCTTCACCTTCTTCTTCTCGAGGGTCACGAGGTACAGCTCACCGCCATCCCGCTCTACGAGAGGGGCGAGCACGTCGCGCAGCATCGCGCGGCAGGCCTCGAGCTTATCTGCCATTTCCAGGTGTTAGAGCCTACCGGGCCTGAGAAATCAACTGTGCTGTGGGCCGGGGCCACAATTCGCCCCGTCGCCCCCGTTTCAGGTCAGCCCGCAAGCGAACTGCAGTCGGCGGCGCAGCCGTCACCGCCCATGTTGTTTCCGTCGTCACACACCTCCCCGCCGTCGACGACGCCGTCGCCGCAGCTGGGCACCGTACAGTCGAGGCGGCAGGCGGACGGGGTGTCGTAGGCCCTGAGAATGACCGGGACGTTGAGCTGGAGGGGCACGATGCTGATGCCCTGATCGATGAACTCGAAGGAGTTGATCGCGCCCATGAAGCTGTTGGTGAGGGAGATGACCCAATTGCCGGGGAAGGGCAGGTTGGTGAGCGCGCCGCCATCGGTGTTGTTCGCGAAGAGCCAGTTGCCGGCCACGGTGGTGGCGCCCGTCTTCTGCCACTCGGCGGGCGTGTCGTCGGCGATGGCGACGCTCGTCGTAGCCGGCACCCCGGTCAGGTTGAAGATGACCTGGGCTTGTGGCTGCGGCGGGAAGAAGTCGACCCCATGATGGGTGATCAGCGACAGGATCTCGGTCGCCTGCTGGCGGTAGAAGTAGAGCCGTGAGGTCTGCACCTGCTCGAAGCCGGTGTGACTGCTGGCCGAGAAGTAGTTGTAGAACACGGCCACGTCCTGGGTGTTCTCGACCGGCATGACCGCAAAGCGACTGCCCTGCTGCTCCACCTCCAGGGCAGGCCGGTCTTCATTGGCCGGCCCCAGGTCGCATTGTTCGCCCGGATCGAGCAGCCCATCCCCGCAGATGGGGAGCTGACAGATGTTGGAGCAGCCGTCACCGTTGATGAGGTTTCCGTCGTCGCACTGCTCGACGCCGTTGAACAGGAAGCCGTCGCCACACACGTTGCTGAGGCAGCCCTGCACGCAGGCGTCGTTGTTGCTGACGTTGCCGTCGTCGCACTGCTCGCCAGCGTCCTGGATGCCGTCACCGCAGAACGGCAGCACGCAGCTGTTTCGACAGCCGTCGAAGTTGTTCTGGTTCCCGTCGTCGCACTGCTCGACGCCCATCCGGACGAAGCCGTCGCCGCAGAAGGCGCTTACGCAGTTGATGCAGGCATCGGTGGAGACGTTGTTGCCGTCGTCACACTGTTCACCGGGGTCGACGATGACGTCG